>PAQA01000022.1 GCA_002709155.1 Rhodospirillaceae bacterium | reverse complement strand
CTATGCTCCTGGTTCGATATAAAATTCAATCAGGAAGTGACAGAATACCTTGTCGGAGAGAAAATAATGAAGCGCTTTTTAGGCCTTGGCGAGCCTAGTAGCGAAGCTATTCGAGCTGGATACTCTAATATGGATACTCATCTAAGCTACATTGGCTACCTTGCAGAGCATAGGTCATGGTTAGCAGGCGATGATTTTTCCTTGGCCGATATATGCGCTGCGGCTCAATTGTCCTGTCTCGATTATTTGGGTGATATCCCTTGGGAAGACTACCAGGAAGCAAAACACTGGTATGCTCGAATTAAATCACGCCCCAGTTTCAGGTCATTGTTGGATGATTACGTACCAGGAACGAAACCTCCGTCACATTATGCCGATTTAGATTTTTAATCGATAATTGATGACAATAGAATCGCAATCGTCTTCTGTACTATTTTGGAAACTTGCAACATTTTATGCGGCCTATTTTTTAGCATTTGGCATCTATATGCCCTATTGGCCCTTATGGCTGGATTCAATTGGACTTAACCCGATAGAAATAGGATGGATACTTGCGGGAACTTTCTGGATTAAAGTAATCGTCCAACCCGCCGTTACGCAGTTTGTTGATAAAAAAGGCCAAACCCGTTTTCTTACGACAACGTTGATGTTTTTAAGTTGTGTAGGGTTTTGCTTTATTGCCGGAGTAGATACTTTTTGGCCCGTGTTAATAATAGGAATTGCCACAGCCGCCTGTTATCAACCTGTGCTCCCTGTTATGGAAAGCGTGGTATTACGACACACAAACAAAACTGGTCTAGATTATGGAAAAATACGACTGTGGGGGTCCGTAACATTCATCATAGGAACTACTGCCGCAGGTTGGCTAATTGCCCAAACATCCATGAGCAACTTTATCTGGATATTAATCTCCGCAATGACTCTTGTGGCTATTTCATGTGCCATAGCACCAAATCAAGAAGTCAAGGAAGAGGGGAGTATCCAAAAATTAAAACCATGGACAATTATTGTTACAAAACCGTTCATAATTTTCATTGTTTCCGCTGGCTTGATTCAAATAAGTCATTCTGTCCTTTATGGGTTTGGCACGCTGCACTGGCGTAATTTAGGACATAGCGAAACTACCATTGGTTTATTTTGGTCAATAGGCGTTTTAGCCGAGATAGCCTTGTTCGCTCTTGCAGGGAAATTTAAAGAAAGGATTGGGCCATTAACGTTATTAACGGCTGCTGCCTTAGCTAGCGTTATCAGATGGTTGTTGCTGGCTATGCTTGAAAACCATGTTGCTTTATTCCTAACACAAATTCTGCATTGCTTTACTTTCGGCGCAGCTCATCTAGGAGCAATGACTTTTTTATCCAAAACGATTCCAAACGACGTTTTCGCTACAGGACAGGGTATCTACTATACCTTGGTTGGTGGAGTTTTTTCTGGATGTATGCTTCCAGTAGCAGGATTTCTGTTCACTTCAATGGCTGGGAATGCATTCTATTTCATGGCTATTTTGAGTGCTTTTGCATTAGGAGGCCTTTACCTTTTGTCCAGGTGTTCTTATCAAAACCTGGAAAACGAACATTAACCATCCTTTTTTAGCTGATGTTTTTGGAGAACAGGTGTCATGAAAATGCCAAATATCAAAACAATAATAGGTATTCCAAACGCTTTAAAAGTAACCCAAGTGTCTGTATCTACGGTTCTCCACAAAGCCTCATTTATTATGGCCAGCGAAATAAACATAATAATCCAGAGTTTTGACATTATTTTCCAGCCATCATCGGTGAGCTGCATCACCCTGCTCAAAAGAGGTTTTAAGAAATTTCGTTTCAGCAATAGGCCAATAGCAAGCGCAGAAGCGAATAACAAATTCACTATCGTTGGTTTGACCTTAATGAAAATTTCATTATCGAAATAAAGTGTCAAGCCTCCAAAAATCATTACCAATACGCATGTCACAGTCGGCATAGGGGGAATGGAGCGCTCAACAAAGAAAGTAACACAAATGACTATCGCCGTAGCAAACATTAACGCTGCGGTACCAACCATAATTCCATAAATATAATTAGCGCAAAAAAATACAATCAATGGGCCTAAATCAATTAAGGTTCGTTGCCCTGGCGATAAATGTCTTTCTGTCATGCAACCCTCTGTTCATCTTGAAATGTGTTGGAATCCACGCACGTAAAGGCTTTTCTGACCAATTCAGCATCAGCACCAGGAAGACGAGCCTCCTCAGAGAGGATACGGCGCCATGATCTTGCGCCGGGCTCTCCATGAAATAATCCCATCATATGTCTCGTGATGGATTTTAGAGGTACGCCTTCTGCCAATCTCCTTTTGATGTATTCAATCATTCCTTCAATAACCGTCAGATGGCTGACAGGATTAGTTGGATCTGAAAAAATTTCAGTGTCAACTTTAGAAAGTACCCAAGGCGTTTGATATGCTGCCCTACCTAGCATTACTCCATCTACTTTTAGTAATTGTTCATGAGCCTCATCAATAGACTTTAACCCACCATTTAAAATAATTTTTAAATTTGGATTATTTATCTTAACGCCGTAAACAAGCGGATAATCAAGTGGAGGTATATTTCTATTTTCTACGGGGCTCAACCCTGATAGGATCGCCTTTCGCGCGTGGATGATAAAAATTTCGCAGCCTGCTTTCGCCATTAAAGCTATAAATTCAGGCAAAACTTCGCTGGGGTTTTGCTCATCTATTCCTATACGGCATTTTACAGTGACTGGTATAGATACCGCCTTTTTCATCATTTCAATACATTTTGCAACTAAATCCTGCTCTTTCATCAAGCAAGCTCCAAAACGGCCCGCTTGAACTCTATCGCTGGGACATCCAATGTTTATATTAACCTCATCATAGCCCCATGACTCTGCTATGCGGGCGCATTCAGCCATCTGCAAAGGGTCGGCACCGCCTATCTGCAACGCAAGAGGGTGCTCCGAAGGGTCAAATTCTAAGAGTCTTTTTCTATCACCAAATAGGATTGCTTGAGTAGTTAGCATTTCAGTATAGAGCCGAGCACGCTTTGTAATCAGTCGCAAAAAATAACGGTCATGCCGATCGGTCCAGTCCATCATTGGAGCGATACAAAATAAATGGGATTGTTCCACCAAACCTCAATAAACCCCTTAAAAAAGACACAACGCTTTATCAGTTCTGCTTCTATATAGTTCAAAATGGCTCACGAGGCTATCATTACCATAATGCTAGCAAGTGTACATACACAGAGCGTCCTAAAGACACCCTGTTTCAAAAATAAAAGCAAAATACCAGCAAGAACTGTTAAACCAACACTAACAATATTAATTGTCTCTAAATCAGGGATCGGCACAATCAAATAGGAAATAGTTTCATATTTTATCTCAGAAAAACTTACATGTAATCCAAACCAAACCGCCAAATTTAAAACAACGCCAACTACAGCAGCTGTAATAGCTGATAACGCTGCAGCAATAGATAAGTTTTTACGAAGCCTCTCTATGTAAGGTGCACCCAAAAATATCCAAAGGAAACAAGGCGTAAACGTTACCCATAGCACGAGCCCGGATCCTAGAACACCTGCGAGAATTGGATCCATTCCTATGGCGTATCTATATGCGCTTAAAAACCCCACAAACTGTGTAACCAAAATCAGGGGCCCTGGCGTAGTTTCTGCCAAACCAAGTCCGTCAAGCATCTCTTGTGCGGAAAGCCAATTAAAAATGTCAACTGCCTGCTGAGCCATATACGCCAACACGGCATAGGCACCACCAAAGGTAACAACCGCTAATTTACTAAAAAATAAACTTTGTTGAACAAAAACATTTCCATATTCAGTAAATAGAAAAAGCAATGCAATTGGGCAGAACCAAATTATTAAAAAAATTGAACTTATGAAAATAGCTCGTGGAAAAGATGGATAAGTGTGTGTCAATTGGCCATCTAATTCCATCCGTTCAATTAAGCTGTTTCTTTTCTCTCTAGTTTTTATTTCTTCAGGATCTGTTTTAGTTTTGACTGGATATAGAGTATTAGCAGCAAAACCTGAGAGAGCAGCAACAGCTATAATTATTGGAAACGAAATAGAGAAAAAGAAGATAGCAATGAAGGCAATGATAGAAATTGCCAGCATCCAATTAGATGTAATGGCACGCTTACCAATCCGTATCACTGCCTCAACTACGATGACTAAAACAGCAGCTTTGATACCAAGAAATGCCGCATCAATTATCGGTAGATCTGAATAAAGAACGTAGATTATGCTCAAACCCAGCATCACTAGAGCTCCAGGCAAAATAAAAAGAAGCCCCGCCATGAGGCCGCCAGCAGTTCTGTGAACTAACCAACCAATATAAGTTACAAGTTGCTGGGCCTCTGGGCCTGGTAACAGCATGCAGTAGTTAAGGGCATGTAAAAACCTTGCTTCGTCAATCCATTTTTTTTCTTCTACCAGTGTTCGGTGCATCATTGCAATTTGGCCTGCGGGACCACCGAAACTGAGCATCCCAATCTTCAACCATATTTTAAAGGCCTCCTTGTAGGAGGGTATCATTATTTGCTCTGAGTTTTCCTCCATTTTGGTTCCCTTGCAAACTTCACCAATTTGACGCACATCAGACTCTAATTTTGATCCAGAAAAAGTGTTTAAAATATCGTATTCATAGTTATTACTATAAATTGTTGGTCTCTCGAACCGATAACAGTCAAATGTACTAGATGAAAGAAGAATAAAGGTGAATGAGACACTAGTTATTCAATCCTTCCACTCTAAGCCATGGCCGAAACACATCGAGCAATGCATTAGTAGCGTGCAGTCTTGGGCTAATCAAAACAAATATACGTATCGATTATTTGGGGATGAAATTCTCGAGATTATTCCCCCTATTTACTTAAAAAATTGTTTTGGCAGATGGCCGGTTATCACTGATCTAGCTCGTCTTTTATTAATCAAAAATCATTTGAATAACTGTGCCCATCGAGTCATTTGGCTCGATGCTGATACATTCGTATTTGCCCCTGATAAATTTAATGTGAAAATTAACGAACCTCATCTAGTTGGGCGCGAAATTTGGATTTCAAAAAAATTAAACAAACATTGGGATACGCGAAAACATGTCCACAATGCTTTCGTCTGTTTTACCAATGCTAGCCCAGTTCTTGATTTCTTAATCTACGCGACAGAGAGAATAGTGACAAATTTAACAGCCGCTTCAAGCCCACAACTCGTAGGGCCAAAATTATATACCCACCCCAACAATTTAATAAGATTTCCAATCATGGAAACTGCTGGAATGATGAGCCCAGCTGTTATGAAAGATCTCATCGCAGGCCAACGGCCGCTCTAAACTGTCATTTGAAGGCTTTGAAAGAGCCAATGGCCGCCGTCAATCTGAGTCGCTCGTTAATAGGCCATAGCGTAGACGATGTCATAGTGACACATGATCTTTTGGATCAGACCATTGAGCTATTAATTAAAAACTTCAAAACCGGCGGTTTAGAAAACCCAAGTTGATAAAAAGAAGGCTCCATGCGGAGCCTTCTCGTGAGTGGGCCTGTGGTGTGGCCCCGACTTATGGTCGACGGTCTTTTACAAGTGTAACGAAGGCTGCTCCGTTACCATTGCAAGAATAACCTTGGGGCACCACATNACCTTTTTCTCACATGACATCAGATCACCTCCTTTCAGTTGTTAATAGATANGNCATCATANCATGGCTATTAATCGACACAAAGATACATTTANNATAAANGCATAATTTANAATAGAAATTAAATCTCCTCTCTGATTANCCTTCCATTATGCCAGCTATGGTGAAACCACCATCGGCACTTACTACATGCCCAGTTGTAAAACTGCAGGCNGGGGATGCTAAAAATGCAGCTACTTCCGCAATTTCTTCTGGCCTTCCGTAACGGTTCAAAGGCATCCGCATGGCAACGCTTGGCCANGGCGCATCCGGCTGATCAGCTCTCGTTTTGGTAGGACCTGGGGCGACAGCATTCACCAGAATGTGATGTTCAGCCAATTCTATAGCCATTGTCTGTGTTAGGTTTATTATTCCAGCCTTACTGGCACCATATGCCGCTCTCCCTCGACCACCAAATATACCAGAGTTGGAAGCTACATTCACTATTCGCCCTCCCCGCGAGCCAGCGATCATATATCTTGCCGCAACCTGTGAACAGCGAAACACGCCACCAAGGTTAATGTTAAGCACATTGTCCCAGAAGTTTTCTTCCATTTCCATAAATGGGGCACGGTCCATTATCCCTGCGTTACAGATAAGAATATCTAGAGAGCCGAGGCGTTCATGGGATACTTTAATCATATTCTCCACTGATTTTCGATCAGAAACATCCACACCAACACTAATTATTTGTGATCCATTTTGAATATTACTCGCGACTTCAGCGGCTTGTTTTTCATCTTTATCCGCAACCGCTACAGCTATACCATCGTGGGCCAACCGTGCTACGATTGCCTTTCCGATACCACTGGCGCCTCCAGTAACAATCGCTGTTCTTGTGCTAGTTTTCATTTCCATCTCCAATATCTCTCAGTACCAACCACAAAAAGGACTTGTAGCATTAGATTGTAAACTATCTATAATATTATGACTGGAAATTTCCGTGTGCGGTTACACGCAGTGGGTTATAGTGAATCTAAAACTTTTTAAAATAAATGGGTCTCAGGAGAGTATTCAATGGCATTAGTAAAAAAACTTTTTAAACCAGGTAATTTGGTCACAGCACCTGGCATTTTTGACGGTATATCAGCGCGTATGGCTGACCCATTTGGATTTGATTTATTGTATATGACTGGTTATGGGACAGTGGCTTCATATCTTGGCGTTCCAGATGCGGGTATTGCCAGTTATGCTGATATGGTTGGGCGCGTTCAAATGATTTCTAGTGTAATTAAAACGCCCTTTATTGCTGATGGTGATACTGGTTATGGCGGTCTTTTGAATATGCACCATACAGTTAAAGGATATGAAGCCGCCGGGGCTGCAGGGATTCAAATTGAGGATCAAGAATTTCCAAAAAAATGTGGTCACACCCCGGGCCGAAAAGTTATTCCACTGGAAGATATGGTTCAAAAAATTGAAGTTGCAGTCGAAGCTAGAGAGTCTGATGATTTTCTAATTGTTGCAAGAACAGATGCTAGAACAAGTTATGGCCTCGATGAAGCCTTACGACGAGGCGAAGGTTTCGCTAAAGCTGGAGCGGATATTTTATTCATAGAGTCGCCTGAATCACATGAGGAAATGGAAAAAATTTGCTCAAGTTTCGATACGCCATTGTTGGTCAACGTGGTAGATGGAGGTAGCACACCCGTCCTTTCAAAACAGGACTATATCGATCTTGGTTACCAGATTGCCATATATCCCGGTACCGGTTTTATGGCAACTGCACAAGCTTTGCACTCCGTTTATGGAACAATAAAAGAAACAGGCTCATCTGTTGATGTTGAAGTTCCATTGAGAGATTTTATGACATTTTCGGAAGAAATGGGGTTCAAAGAAGTTTGGGACTTTGACAAAAAACACGCGAGATCTTAGTTAGACTGACCGAATTATTTCAAGCTTTAAAAAGGTAATATATTGACAAATTATATTGAAACGTACCGCGGCGATGTTTCCCCTTGGGAAGTAGACTCGACTGAACATTTTACTGTAGCCTACTATTATGAAAAATTTGAGGCAGCAACTTGGCGCTTTTTGAAGCATGCTGGAGTGGATCCAAACGCTTGCAGAACGACCGAAGCATTAACTCACTATAAAGCTGAACTCCGAAATAGAGATATTTATAGAATTGAAAGTGCTTGTATTCAAAACGGTGATCATTCCCGAATAGCTCATAAATTATTCAATGCTGAAAGTGGTGAGTTGTGCACAACGATGCAACAGAATATTACCGGTATTTCTCTCGATATTCCTACAGAGAGATGGGATGGAGATATTAAAGAAGATAGAGCCATACCAACGAGTAAAGCTAAATGGTTACCAACTTCGCAAGACGTAACCCGTCCAGAAGAGACGGATTGGTCGGGCAATTTATCCTTACCAGGATTTATACATCGCTATTCAACAGCTAACAGCTTTATTCTAGCTGCCTTTGGACTTACCTCTGAATATCTCACAAAATCCCGAATTGGCCTGTCTACTTTCGAATTTCAACTCAAATTTGAGAAAACAGTATCACCAGGAACAATGATAGATATTGAAAGTTGCATTGCACATTTAGGAGGATCTTCAATTCGTCTTTTTCATAAAATGATAAACGCAGAAACTAAAGAGGAAATATCGAGCCTCAGCCAATTTGGCGTTCACCTAGATCTGGATCTCCGACGGCCTTCGAAAATACCGGACGAACTTAGAGAGAGAGCCAAAGCATTACTTTAAACGCAGACTACTAAGTGCATTTGATTAAAAAACTAGGGAAAAGCCTATGCGCGCTGCAGTATTAACAGCGAAACAATCAATTAAAACAGTTGATCAAACTACAAGGTCTCTTTTCGATACCGAAGTCAAAGTTCAAATTCGTGCAGGAGGAATTTGTGGATCTGATTTGCATTACTTTCATCACTACAAAATGGGAGATTTCCCTGTACTAGAACCCTTCATACTCGGACACGAGGCAGCCGGCATAGTTGAGGAAATTGGATCTGGCGTAGATAATATTGATGTTGGAGATAAAGTAGTCATCAACCCTAGCCATCCATGTCGCAATTGTGAATATTGCATCAAAGGCCGGGAACTTCTCTGCAATGATATGAAATTCCTGGGAAGTTCACGAAAATTTCCACATATCCAGGGAATGTTTTCGGAGGTCTTCATAACAGATCAAAAACAATGTTTTAAAGTGCCAAGTGAGCTATCCTTAAATGTTGCAGCCTTCGCAGAACCTCTCGCTGTGGCCTTACATGCAATTAATCAGGCAGGATCCCTTCTTGGCGCCGAGGTTTTAATTAATGGTTCAGGACCAATTGGGGCTTTGGTTCTGTTGGCAGCAAAATTAGCCGGAGCCAGATCCGTTACAATGACGGATATTCGCGATGCTCCTTTGTCAGTAGTCAGTGAACTTGGCGCTGATAAAACTTTTAACGTTAACTCTGGAGCTTCAATATTAAGTGATGAAGATAATCCCAGAGGTAATTTCGATGTTGCTTTTGATGCATCTGGAAGCCTTCAGGCGGTGCTAGCTTCTATAAATAACATACGTCCTGGCGGCACTCTAATCCAGATAGGAACCTTTGCAGAACCGAACATTTTGCTGCCTTCTGATCAACTTATGATAAAAGAAATTATAATGAAAAGTTCATTCCGGTTCGACAAAGAATTCGCTTGGTCTGTCGACTACCTTGCGAAAAACCGGATTGACGTAATGCCGCTTCTTACGCACACATTTCCGATGGAGAATGCCAATGAAGCATTCTTGACCGCTTCGGATAGGGAAAGCGCGATGAAAGTTCAACTAAGCTTCTAAACGAATTCAAAACTCTCTTTCAACACAAAAATCAACTACCTCTGTCAACGCATTTTTGGGTTCACCATCCGAAAAGAGACCAAGACCATCGCGCGCAATAGCCGCATAATGACGGGCCCTGGATATCGTGTCATCGAGTGCACCATATTTCAATATCAGTTCCTGAGCCTTTTCAAGATCTCCAGGTTTTTGATCTAGTTCCTCTAATGTTCGTTTCCAAAATTTTCGATCTACTTCAGTCCCCCGTCTAAAAGCTAATATCACTGGAAGCGTAATTTTTCCTTCACTAAAATCATCACCAACCGTTTTACCCAACTCCGCTTGCCGCGCAGAGTAATCAAGAGCATCATCGACAAGTTGAAAGGCTATCCCCAAATTTGTTCCAAAAGAAGTTAATGCATCTTCTTCATCTTTTGGACGATCTGCCACGACCGCTCCTATACGTGCTGCGGCAGAGAATAATTCTGCAGTTTTAGACTGTATCACCTCTAAGTATGCCGTTTCGCTGGTTGTAGTATCATTCGTCGTTATCAACTGTTGCACCTCACCTTCTGCAATAATTGCCGAGGCACCAGATAATATCTTAAGTACATGCAATGATCCGTCCATCACCATCAATTGAAATGAACGACTGAATAGGAAATCTCCAACTAAAACACTCGCTTGATTACCCCAGACTGTATTTGCAGTCTCCTGTCCTCTCCGAAGTTCACTTTCGTCAACGACATCATCGTGCAACAAAGTAGCGGTATGAATAAATTCAACGCACGCTGCCAATTTGACATGCCTATCTCCGGAATATCCACAAAGCGCTGCCGCTCCTAAAGTGAGCATTGGCCGCAATCTTTTCCCCCCTGCGGCAATCAAGTGGCCCGCGAGTTGAGGGATCAAATGAACAGGACTTTGCATATGCTCCAAGATAGTAGAATTAACTCGATCCAAATCTTTTCTAACCAGCTTCATCAAAGGATCTAATGATGGTTTCTTAATTGAATTGTCTAATTTTTTAAATTCAACCACACTTGCCACGTTCCAACTCCACTCAACTTGACTAAGTTCTCCTTATGAGGATAGGAATGCTTTCTATACGATCAAGTCCAACAATGAAACCGTTAAGCATTATAAGAGTATGAAAATCTATATCTTAAGAGGATAGAAGGATTGAAAGAGCTGTTGAGAAGTAACAACCTTGTAGAAATTTCCTATGTAACGAGCATGTTGAAATCCGAAGGCATAGAAGTGCATATTTTAGATAATAATATGAGTATAATAGAGGGAAGCGGCATGGCCATCCCGCGTCGCCTAATGGTCAGTGAAACTGACTTTATTCTTGCTAAAAATCTTCTTGAGGAAGTAAGTGAATAACCCAAAGCAAAACAAACCACACCTGACCCAAGACCTGTTGCTGGGAGGAAAAGTTATATTGTGGCAATCTATTGATGGTTATCGCGCAGGAATTGATGCTGTCTTGCTGGCTACTTCTACAAAACCAAAAACAAATCAAAAAATTTTAGATTTGGGTTGCGGAGCTGGCGCTGTTTCTCTTTGCGTTTTGGCCAACTATCCTGACGTCTTCGTTACTGGATTAGAAATTATGGAAGAAACCGTTGATGTAGCAAAGCTAAATGCGAAGGAGAATAACGTTAAAGTAAATTTTTGCCCGATCCTTGGGTCTATCGCAGATATGCCTTCCAAAATTAAAAGAAATTCTTTTGATTTAGTGCTTTCAAACCCGCCATTTGCAGCGAGTGGAACCTCAAATTTTTCATCCAATATTCGAAAAAAAATCGCTCACGTAGAGACCGGTACAAATATTGAAATGTGGATAAAGGTAGCCGCTGCGGCTCTCAAACATAAGGGAATAATTTCACTCATTCACAGGGCAGATAGACTAGACCATTTGCTCTGCGCATTAAGGCCTTATTTTGGAGAAATAATTATACATCCACTTTGGCCAAAATCGGGACGCAAAGCTAATCGAATTTTAATAAAAGCAACGAAAGGAAGCAAATCACCCACCGTATTGACAGCAGGGACCATAATACATACGGATAACGGCTCTTATACTCCAGAGATAGAGTCTGTTCTTCGCGGCAGATCACTATTAACTATGGAATGACCTATATTCTTCCATCGTAACTACCACGAGGGACCTTACAGGCGATAATCGTATAAACATCGGATACCAAAGCGTTTTTAATAGCTGATTCTAATGCATCTCGATTCTCTACAGTAATGCCATGCCCTCCGAGAGCATTCGCCAAAACTGCAAAATCTGTTTCATTCATATCCACACCAGCATTTTTATAATTCATCTCTCTCTGTTTCTTTTCAATTAATGCTAGAGAAGCATCCACAAAAACAACAACGATGACAGGTAATTTTAGATCACGAAGGGTTACCAGTTCCCCAAGAACCATCTCCAATCCACCATCGCCTGTGAATGCTATAACTTGACGTTGTGGAGAGGCTAGTTTTACCCCTGTTGCAATCGGGAGTGCACACCCCATCGTGCAAAGGGCACTTGACTGTAAAGCAGAATGAGGCTCGTAAGTTTCCCAAACTTGGCTCAGCAATATCCTATGTGCCCCCGAGTCCATGGTAACAACCGTGTCACGAGGGGTTGAAGAACGGATAGTTACCGCGATGGCTGCTGGACCCCATGGGTCATTTTGACCGTATAAAGATGCGGTTTCTTTTTTTACTATGGCTGGCTCTTTGTTAATCCACGTTTCACCATTTGAATTATTTTTCGATAGGGCTTCCAATCCCTCAACGATATCGCAGATAAACATGATCGATGATGTATGCATATATGAGTATTCAGGAGAAACAAGAATTTCCACAACATTTTTCTCTGCTGTATTCCAAATGCTCCGCCATCCGTTTCGCATTTCAATTGGATCATATCCTACTAATAGAATGAAATCGGCCTCTTCAATCAATGGGATTAATGTTTTATCTCCTAACGGAGATAGACCGGCACCACCAAGGCTGAGCGCCTCATCCTCCGATATTATTCCCTTCGCTTTATAGGTTGAAATTACTGGTGCCCCAAATTTTTTAGCAAACTCAGTAACCGACTGGCTGGCATTCTGGTTAACAGCATCGACGCCTACGATCATGAGTGGCCTATCAGCTGCGGATAACCATTCCCGCGCGGTATCAAGATTAATGCCTTTTGCTGGCCTAACTGGTGCAGGAAGAGGCCTATACTCGTTGAGGCTAAATTCATGTAATTGTGCAGACATAGCTATGGGTAAATCCAGATGGACGGGACCTGGACGGCCCTCTGTCGCGATTGCAACTGCTTTATCAATTAACTGCGGAACATAACCATTAGGAACAGTAAAACTCTCTTTACAGATTGGAGAGAAAACTGCTCTATGATCAAAAACTTGATGATTATAGGTTACTGTATCTGCTAGATCTACACATCCAGTTATGACAATCATCGGAACACGATCCTGTAGTGCATTAGCCGTTACGTTGACAGCGTTTGCTGCCCCCGGACCAACCGTTGCAATCAAAACACCGGGCGCACCTGTGATGTGATACACACCCTCAGCCATAAAACCAGCTGCGTTTTCATGCTTTGATAGAATAAAACGTATGCCCGCTTTTTCTAGACCATCGATAAGGGTTAAAACCTCGCCCCCGGGGATGCCAAAGGCAAAACGCACGCCAGCATCGTACAATCGACGCCCAATAATATCGGCCGTCCTGATCGTCTCCGACATTATAAATTTTACTCTGCAGCCTGTAGACCGGCTCTTGCCGCTTCCATTTCAGCTAATTTTGTATAACCGTCCCTAGTTTGTGGCAGTTTGGATTCCAAAATACGCGATGCAACAACGGTTCTAAGGATTTGTGCCGTTCCTCCTCCAATTGTAAACATTCTTGCATCTCGAGCGAGCCTCTCCATTGGATGATTTCTGGAATAACCCCTTGCACCAAAGACCTGTAAAGCATCTGTTGTGACTTTCAATGCCATCTCTGAAGTAAATATCTTTCCCTGAGCAGCTAGAGTTGGATCAGGAAAAGGACTCCCATTGTGACCTGCACTCAAAGCAGCTTTATGTAAAAGAGCTCTAGCCGCCTCTAATTGCACAGACATATCAGCAAGCATCCATTGCAAACCTTGAAACTCAGCTATTGGCCTTCCAAACTGTTCGCGCTCTTTGGAAAAATTCAGCGCATTTCTATAGGCCCCAGCGGCCAGACCAAGGGCGACTGTTCCCGCCCCTACGCGCTGCGAATTATACGCATTCATGAGGTCTGCGAACCCTCGTTTAAAACCGGATGGCGGCATCAAAACCATATCTTCCGAAATCTCTAAATTCTCAAAAATAAGTTCCGTTTCGGGAATTCCTCGCAATCCCATTGTTGGTTCCCTTTTTCCGACTTTCAAACCCTCGGATTCTCCTCGGACTGCCAAAAAACCCCCGATTCCAAGTTCTGAACCTTTCTCATCAAACACCCGGGCAAATATAAGATGGAGACGAGAGACACCACCACCTGTAATCCAATGCTTTTTGCCATTAATAATATACTTATCGCCTCGTTTCTCGGCTCGAGTTGTCATTTGCGATGCGGCACTACCTGCGTCAGGTTCCGTAATACAAATAGCTGGTTTATCCCCATCTAAAACCAAGTCTGCTGCCAAACGTTTCTGGGTTTCTGTACCGTAATGGACCACCGCAGATATTGCCCCCATATTAGCTTCAACAGCAATCCGGCCCGTCGGACCGCAATAGGATGCCATCTCCTCTACAACCAGGTTTGCGTCTAGAAAATTCAGCCCAGGCCCCCCTAGTTCTGTCGGGATTGTCATCCCCATAAAACCTGCCTCCTTAAGCGCCGTTACATTCTCCCAGGGATATTGTTCTGACTTATCAACCTCAGCTGCATTTTTTGCGATAATACCCGCCGCCAGATCTCGTGCGCGAGCTTTTAAATCCAATTGTTTTGTAGTTAGATCAAAAGACATTATTCAATTCCCAAACGCTTGCATGTACATTACAAAGATATAGATTTGACTTATAAAAAGATTTTAATGTTTATTTCTATTTTAATCTACCCGTTCTCCTCTAAAACAGAAATTTTTTAATTCCAATCCTTTTGACAAGCGATCCAGATTAGCCGCAACAAAGTCCCATCGCCTGTGAGACATTGCCTGAGTCCATGCTGAGTTATGAGGTGACATTATTATGTTATCAAGTTTATGGAATGGAAATTTAGATGGCCATGGATTAGGGTTCTTCTTACCGGGATATTTATACCAAACATCGATTATACCGCCCCGAATACGCCGAGAAGATAAAGCCTCATATAGAGCCTTTTCGTCAATCACCTCGCCCCTGCCAACATTAGCTATAATGGCATCGGACTTCATCATGGAAAAACAGCGTCTATCAATCATACCTCTGGTCTCTTCACCGCCAGGAGCACAGTTAATTACAAAATCGCTCCTTTGGAATAATGCATCTATATCCTCAACAGTGCCATACCAATCGACAAGTTCAGGTTCTTTCCTCATAGTCCTTGATACTGCCATAACCGTCATATCGAACGCCTTGCATCTTCGGGCAATCTCTCTTCCAATGTGGCCATATCCAATTATTCCAACAGTCGAGCCCCGCAATTCCCTATGATGTGGCCCTTTGTTTATATCACGTCCATTGAATGAGTATTTCTGCATAACAGGATGCGTATCCCTCATCAAACCAGTTTGCCACTCTAACATTCCCGCCATCAAATGTTCCGCTATTGTCGTTTCATGTTCGTGGGTGTTGCAGAGGGTAGCACCAATAGGTAACTCCGCTGGAGTAATCCAATCATACCCCGTGAAGGGTACCTGATACAACTTGAGTTTTGTTGTCTCTGGCACTCCATCTGGGATAGGCCCTCCGACGATTGCATCCATATTCTTCACCATTTCATTAAAGAAATTAGGATCATCACGTACACTCAAAATTTGAACATCCCAGTCTGTTGAAAGCTTTTCAGCTAATATCTCATTATTGTTCATCCCCGTATCACGCATAACCAAAACAGATTTTTTTTGTCCCATATCTCTACCCTCAAGTTCGGATAATTATTCCCGATTACTCTTTACATAACGCAAGCCAAAAGTGCTCTTGTTATCATTGCCAATAAACGGTTAGCTTGTAACCAAGTCAAGGAGAACAATATTGAATATAGAAGATCCTATTAGTTTTGAATACGGTTCCTTGAAGATAGGTGCTGCTGCTGCTGCCAATCGAAAGGCTACAGAGACCGCTATTATGATCATGCAGACGGGCGGAAATGCCGTGGATGCCGCTATCGCCGCCGGGCATGTCATGGGCGTCGTAGAACCTTTGGACTGCGGTTTGGCAGCAGGAGGTTTCATGACCATTCATTGCAGTTCAAAAAATAAAACTGAAGTAATTGATTTCCTGGGAACGGTGCCGGCAAGCGCAAAATACGAGCTCTATGCCATAAATGATATAAATGGGGACTACACCATTCGTGTTGAAGGTCAACATAATCAGATTGGATACCGCTCTATTGCTACACCAGGAACGCTGCGTGGATTTGAAGAGGCCCACAAGAAATACGGCTCTTTACCAATGCATGAACTTATGGCTCCAGCCATTAGTATCGCAAAAGAGGGTTTTCCTGTTTCTTACAAAGGCGCACTTCGAATGGCCAGAACAGCGCATGTTTTAGCGACAACAGATGCTTGCCGAACCCTCTATTTGAAATCAGACAACTCAGCTCCACGCGAGGGTGAGATAATCCAAAACAAAGATTACGCTTATACATTGGAAGAAATTGCCAAATATGGAGCTAATACATTCTACAGTGGTGATCTAGGAAGATTAATAATCAATGAAATTGATAAGAATTATGGGTTTTTGACCAAAGACGATTTGTTAAAATATAAAGCAATATGGCGTGAGCCAAGCCATTTTAATTACAACGGTCTAGATATCTTAACACCCCCGCCTCCTTCCTCGGGGTCTCTTGTGTTTGCCGGTTTAGAGGCATTAACTTTGGAAAACAAAAGTCATAGTGCGCATCAACTCCTTGCGGACGCTATGTTAAAGATGTTTTCAAAACGACGTCGAAATTTTGGAGACCCGGCATTCACATCAATAGAAACTGCCTCTGAGTCACCGGAAACAACCAGTCTTTGTACAATCGATTCTGCTGGCAACTCCGCCTGTTTGACATATTCAAACAACAATCATTCTGGTGTTGTTATCCCAGATACTGGAATACTAATGAATAACTCTATGGCATTATTCAGCCCATGGCCTGATAATCCAAATGCAGTTATGGGCGGCAAGCGGCCAATAAGCAGCATGATGCCTACCCTCTTATTCAAAAACGGAAAAATAAAAATGGCGATTGGAGCCTCTGGTTCAACTCGAATTCCTACTTCATTAATGCAGGTTCTCTACCGGTTAACTGTTGAAAAAAAATTAATACAGACAGCAATAAGCGAGCCTAAGTTGCACGCTGAGGCAGAAATAATCATGTCAGACGAGGACTTACTATATGTCGCCAAACCACTTGCACAACAAATGGGTTTGAAATATGTCCTTTCCCCCGGAAGAGATACTAGTATGGGCGTAGTTCAGGCCATTCATATCGATCAAGAAAATATAACAACTGCAATAGGAGATCCGCGCGCCAAAGCTTGCGGAATGGTCCTTTGATAACCTTTAATCCATTGAGCTAACCAAAATGCAAAAAATCACTCTTATTCTTGGTGGAGCCCGTTCTGGAAAAAGCGCGTATGGAGAGATGCTTGCTTTAAAGAACTTTTCATCCCCAATCTATATCTTTACCGCTCAAGCTTGGGACGATGAGATGAAGAGCAGGATCAAAACCCACAGAAAAAGAAGAGAAGGAAAAAACTGGAAGGACATAGAGGCTCCAATAGAACTTGGTACAGCCATAAAAAACAATGCAAAAAGCGATAATTGTATTCTAGTTGACTGTTTAACGCTCTGGTTAACCAATATACTGTTGGCAGGGCAGGATATCGATGACGCGATAAATGAGTTACTGCAAATGATCAAAGCGTGCCCCGGAGAAATAATTTTAATATCGAGTGAGGTAGGTTTGGGTATTGTTCCCGACAATTCTATGGCGCGTCGGTTTCGTGATCTTTCCGGAAAACTTCATCAAAAATTGGCGATGGAAGCAGAAAACGTATTACTGATGGTCGCAGGGATACCAATGGTGGTAAAAGGAAAGTTATAGGGGTAAGTAATAAAAGGGATAATTGTCAGTATGCCTCAAACACTATTTGAAAAAATTTGGTCGCGCCATGTCATTGTTGAACGCGAGGATGGAACTTGCCTATTGTCGATAGACAGGCATCTCTGCCATGAGGGCTCATTTCATGCGTTCGATAAATTAGAGAGAGAAAATCGAGTAATCAGGCGGCCGGATCTCACTATAGGGATCGCGGATCACTATGTTTCTACCAAAGCACCAGAGCTTGGAAATGAGGAACATGAGTTGCGCGTTCCAATAGAAAAATTGACTGCCAACACTAAAAAGGCAGGCATTCAGTTATACGGAATCGGCACCCCTGAACAGGGTATTGTTCATGTCACTGGACCAGAGCAGGGCCTTACATTGCCAGGTATTATTCTCGTATGCGGTGATAGTCACACAGCAACGCACGGAGCTCTTGGATGCCTAGCTTTTGGAATAGGTGCCTCGGAAGTAGCTCATGTACTTGCTACACAAACACTGTGGCAGGAAAAGCCAAAAACCATGCGGATTAATATAGATGGGGAACTTGCTACAGGGGTAGTTGCTAAGGATATCATTCTCCATTTAATCTCTGTGATTGGAGCCAATGGAGCTACCGGGTATATGATCGAATATGCAGGCTCAACAGTGAAAAATCTATCCGTTGAAGGTAGAATGACCATGTGTAATATGTCGATAGAAGCGGGCGGTAGAGCCGGCATGATTGCACCAGACGAAAAAACGTTTAAGTATCTAAAAGACCGTAAACATTCACCTAAAAATGGAAATTGGGATCTTGCCGTTACCGATTGGAAGACACTTTTTTCAGACGCAGATGCTGTGTTTGATAAAGAAGTCAATATAAAGGCATCAGACATCGCACCATCACTGACATGGGGAAATAGCCCAGAAGAGGCTTTACCTGTGACGGGGAAGATCCCAGATCCCAAAAATGAATCTGATATGTCTCGTCGCGAAGCTCTGGAGTTTACACTTCAATATATGGGCCTAAATCCCGGCACCTCTCTGAAGGATATAGAGGTTGATCGCGTTTTTATTGGGTCATGCACAAATTCTCGTATAGAAGATTTAAGAGCCGCAGCAGAGATTGCACGCGGAAGAATTACCCAAGTGCCTGCAATTGTAGTACCAGGTTCAGCTATGATAAAAAAACAGGCAGAGGACGAGGGATTAGCGCAGATTTTCATTGATGCAGGATTTGACTGGCGCGCCACCGGCTGTTCCATGTGTGTTGGCATGAACGGTGATTTAACCCCTCCAGGGGAAAGATGTGCATCCACAAGTAATAGAAATTTTAAGGGTAGACAGGGTCCCGGAAGCAGAACCCATTTAATGAGCCCTGCAATGGCAGCAGCAGCAGCAATAATGGGACGAATAACCGATATTCGGGAACTTGAGCCAGTGGATTTATGATGGAAGCTTTTAAAAAACTTGATTCTACGGCAGCCTCACTGCAGGTCGCAAACATAGATACAGATCAAATCATCCCAGCGCGGTTTCTCAAAACACCGCGTAGTACAAATCATGGGGAATTTCTGTTTCATGATATACGCCGCGACGCAAGTGGGGAGTTAGATCCGAATTTTATTTTAAATACTCCTGAAAATAAAGGCACGCAAATATTGGTCGCAGATACCAACTTTGGTTGCGGATCTTCTAGGGAGTCAGCGGTCTATGCACTTTTTGATGCTGGAATTCGCTGCGTCATTGCACCTAGCTTTGGCGATATTTTTTATAATAATTCTATAAAAAATGGTTTGCTTCCCATCGAATTAGACAGAAACATAATAGAGGACATATGGCAAATCTTAAAGACTGCAAACAATACGAATATTGAGGTAGATCTGGAAAACCAAACCATTCATTTACCAAATGGGCAAAATTTTGACTTTCAGATAGACCCTTTTCGAAAACAAACCTTAATTGAAGGCCTGGATGATATAGATTTAACGTTGAAATATCGTCAGCTTATTGAAGATCATGAAACAAATAATGCTGCTGAACGTCCCTGGACTGCAACAGTCTATTGAAATCAACGGGTACTCAAACGCTTGATCGAACAATGTTATTTGACAATATCCCAATAGTGCTTATCGCTTTAGCGATCGATGCTGTAATAGGCGACCCCAATTGGCTATATCGAAGAATACAACATCCTGTTGCCACCATAGGTTGCATAATCAATCAACTTGATTTGCTCCTTAACAGACCACAATTCAAAAACTTAACCAAAAAGATACTAGGAGTTTTATTCATAATAATAGCTCTTTCTGTTACGGGAATTATTGGATGGGCCATCCAGACTGCTTTGAAACTGATGGAGTTTGGTCAATTGCTGGAAGCCATATTTATTTCTATTTTTTTGGCGCAAAATAGTCTTTATAAGCATGTTAGAAATGTCGCCCAGGCATTTGTGTCAGACGGCCTTGATGCAGCCCGCGTATCAGTTTCCCATATCGTGGGACGTGACCCAGCAGCTCTCGATGAGTCGGGTGTTTGCAGGGCATCTATCGAGTCATTAAGCGAAAATTTTTCTGATGGCGTTATAGCGCCGGTTTTTTGGTATTTGATAGCGGGTGTTCCTGGGATTTTAATGTATAAAACATTGAATACGGCAGATAGCATGGTTGGCCATCTCAATCCCAAATATAGGTATTTTGGCTGGGCATCCGCCAGGCTGGACGATGTTGCTAATTTTATTCCCGCCAGATTGACCGCCTTACTTATTTTCTTAACTGCTTTGATCATTCCCTCTGCCAAGGGTTGTAACGCATTGACATCATGTTTGACAGATGCAAACCGACATCGTTCAGTGAACGCAGGATGGCCCGAAGCAGCAATGGCTGGCGCATTAGATATTAGAATAGCGGGCCCAAGAGTTTACAACGGTATCGTCGTCAGTGATCCTTGGATGGGTGATGGAAACCCAAATCTCAGAACTAACGATATTGATCGGGCGCTTAGATTATATTTTTACTCAAATATTATCAATGCGTTAATCCTGGCATTACTATTATTAATTTAATTTTGAACTCGTCTATTTACTACAGTTTTAAAGATAAAAACTGATTCTACCAGAAATACTAGCGTTCTAACTCATCGATAATCATAGGTTCATCGTGCGCAGCCTTTGACCACATGTCCATCCACGGCAAATTCAAAATTGCATCTAAATAGTCTCTCTCTAATGGACCTAAATCTACCGAGTATGTTTTAAATTGGGTGACTATTGGAGCAAACATTGCGTCTAGGATAGAAAAAGAACCAAAAAGAAATGGGCCGCCTAAATCTTTACCAAATCTTTCCCGGCACCGTCTCCATATAGCTGTAACTCTATTTATTTCCTCTTGAACAAGAGGAGTTCTTGACCCAGACGGGAAGCTCCCTCGAACATTCATGGGCATCTGTTCCCGCAATGTTTTAAAGCCAGCGTGAACTTCAGCCGATAATGACCGGGCAACCGCCCTACCCCTTTTACTAGCTGGCCAAAGGCTTTGTTTTGTGGATACTTCCGCTAAATATTCACAGATTGATATACTTTCCCAGATAGTAGTGTCCTCATGTTTTAGTATTGGCACCTTACCATTATACCAATACCGAAGGATTTCTTGACGAGTGTTAACCACATTTAACGGTATAACAATTTCATCAAAATCTATTCCAGCTGTTTTTGCCGTCAACCAAGCCGTTAGCGACCAAGGAGAATAATTTTTATTTCCCATAATTAAAGTAAAACCTTGCATATCGGTACTCCTAAAAGTGACCGGGGCCCCTATTTGAGCCTGTTCAGAGAGAGAACGCAACCAACTTTAATAAGTAATTATTATTAATAAGTTTTATCTAATGAAATTAGAAGACGACTTGAGCATGGGCTCTAAAACAACTACAAATAGTATAATATATCCCTAGTTTTATTGGAAAACAAAAATGACTTTCACTGCAAGGAAGAACTCATCGTCTATTCCAATTATCCCAGTCACAAAGACTGATTTTGAAAAACAAAAGAACCCTGCAGCAAATACAAAAAATAAATGGTTTGAAAAAGTAGGTTTCTCGGGTGAACCAGGCACAGTTTGTTACGTCCCAGAGACAAAAGATTGCTCGTTGGAAATATTTTTGGGTGTTGAATCAAGTGATGAACCGGGGGGAGGTATATGGGACCTAGCCGGACTTCCCAAATTATTAACAAAGGGAAGATATCACTTAAATAAAGACCTGTCGCCATCTGCTGCAACGCGCGCTTGTATTGGTTGGGGTCTTGGGACGTATATTTTTAACAAATATAAGAAACAAAATAAAACGACAGCTGAGTTAGTCTGGCCAGCCGGCGCCGATAAGAAAGATGTTATCCGCATAATAGACGGTATTAGCTTAACGCGAGATTTAATAAATACACCAGCTAATGATATGGGGCCTGATGACTTAGTAAAATCATCAACAAAATTAACAAAAAACCATAAAGCTCAAATTACTATCATCTCGGGATTGGATTTACTGCGCAAAAATTATCCTTCTATTCATGCGGTTGGAAGAGCTTCTGTATCCAAGCCAAGTCTGATTGATATAAAATGGGGAGATCTAAAAGCACCCAAAGTAACACTGGTCGGAAAGGGCGTTTGTTTTGATAGCGGCGGGTTAGACATTAAACCAGCCTCCGGAATGCTTAATATGAAAAAAGATATGGGCGGCGCAGCGCAGGTGCTTGGATTAGCGCATATAATAATGGATGCTAACTTGCCCATACGATTAAGGGTTTTAATCCCAGCTGTAGAGAACGCTATTTCGGGTAATGCTTTTAGGCCCCGCGATGTGCTGCAGACCAGAAAAGGGTTAACCGTGGAAGTAGGTAATACCGATGCTGAAGGCAGACTTATACTTTCCGATGCTTTGACCGAGGCTACAAGAGATAAACCCTCTATGATAATTGATTTTGCAACCTTAACAGGGGCCGCACGTGTAGCTATGGGAACAGATGTTCCGGCACTTTTCTGTAATGATGATGAGCTTGCAGGATCTCTTTTGCAATATGGGATGGAGACAGAAGATCCCTTGTGGCGACTGCCTCTTTGGCAGGGCTATAAGCCAATGCTAAAATCGAATGTAGCTGATCTCTCCAGTACGGGCTCTACTCCATATGGAGGAGCAATCACCGCGGCACTATTTCTTGAACATTTTGTAGAAGCAAGTATCCCATGGGCGCATATAGACCTGATGTCCTATAATAACACCTCCCGCCCAGGCAGACCGGAGGGCGGTGAGGCTCAAGGCATCAGAGCTATATATCATATGCTAAAGGATCGTTTTAATTAATAGCCAAGCTCCTGGTTTACTAATCCCATGAGCGGTTGATTATTTCTGATACTGTAAATATTTTTTAGAAATATTTTAGCGGCCGCCGGTAAAAATACTTCCGCCGCATGGTGAGGCGTTAATAGAATTCTTGGATCAGTCCAAAAAGGGTGGTCTTTTGGTAATGGCTCGGTTTTAAAAACGTCTAGAGCAGCCCCTTTTATTTGTCCGTTATTCAAGGCCTCTAAAAGATCTGGTTCAACAAGTTGCGAACCGCGACCAGCATTAAGGACATAAGAACCTCTGGGCATTTTGTTAAAAACACTTAAGTCCATAATACCCTCCGTAGCCGGTGTATTGGGCAGCAAACATGCGAGGTAATTAGTATTAGATAGCATATGGTCAAGTCCTGCCCTACCAGAGAACGAGTTAATTCCATCTAGGTTTTTCTCTGTTCTGCTCCATCCTTGTACTCTCAAGCCAACAGCCTTTAACATTTGAGCTAGGTGCACTCCTAGATAGCCTAGGCCCAGAATCCCAACAGAAACCGAATCTGTATCAAATGCTATTTCTGGTGGCCATGTCTTTTGAGATCTCAATTTATCATAGTGGGCCGTTTCCCTATGTAACCTTAATATATTCATTAAAAACCAATGCCCCATTGACCGAGCCATATGAGGGTCCGTCACCCTAACTATTGGAACGCCTTCAGGCCTATCCGGATCTGACAGAACGTGATCAACCCCTGCCGCCATAGAGATAATCAGTTTTAAATTAGGAAATTTAGCAAGCTCCCCATAAGGCATCTTCCAGACCATTGCGATATCAACATCTCCCGGGTTTCCTATGTCAGGCCATTCTCTAATTTCCAAACGCGGGTCAAGGCGGTGCATCTCACGTATGTAGTGTTCTGCAGTTTCCCCTTCTAGTTTTATTGAAATCGTCGGCAACACTCATCCCCTAGTATTGATTTTTTCGGTTGATTAAATTGTCCGGTTCTTTTCCACTAAATACCTTAGTTATAGCATCAGCAACCTGCTTTGCGGCGCTGCCTGCGTTAGACTGAGCTGAAACATGGGGCCAAACTCGAACCTTAGGATGCGCCCAATATGGATGGACCTCAGGTAAGGGCTCTTCATTAAAAACATCTAATGCAGCACCAGATATCTGACCAGAGTCAATAGCTTTTAATAAATCCTCATCTACTATGTGACGCCCCCTACCCGCGTTTATAATATAAGCCCCACGCGGCAATTGATATAACGTCTCGCTATTCAGGACCCCATTTGTTGCTGGTGTCAATGGTAAAAGGCAGCACAAAATATCTGTCCTATTTAAAAAGTATTCTAATTGATTGTCCCCAAAAAAACTTTTGACATTTGTTATGTCTTTAGGGCTTTTGCTCCAACCTGCAACATCAAATCCAAGGGATGCAATCTTTTTCGCCGCGTCTGACCCTAACTCTCCCAGGCCCAAGATACCAACTTTACAATCTGATGTTTCGGGGGGCGGAAGAACATGCCATTTCCTCTCTCTCTCAAATTGTTCATATTCCATACCCTGACGATGAAATCGTAACACATTAAGCAAAATCCATTCGCTCATCGCTTGTGCCATCCACGGATCAACTAAACGCATAATTCTTGCTTTTTCTGGTATCTCCGTATCATTAAAAATGTGATCTACACCTTGTCCAAGAGAACAGATGCATTTTAGGTTATCCATTTGTTTGAGACTACCTGGCGGCAATGCCCATATAAGGGCAAATTCTATTTCGCTGGGATCACCCACATCAGGCCAGACCCTAAAGTCTAAATTTGGAACGAATTTAGATAGACCGGCTTCCCAATCTTTAGGGGAATCATTTTTTGAATGGAATAAAACAGCCGGCATTGAATTTAACTCCAACAAAGTTATTTTTAGCGACTCGAATTTCTAGTTTCTAATATACCGTAATTTATTTGTCTTCAGATATAACATGTTCGCTTTCATGTTCAAAAGCAGCTGCCATTAGTGTCTTTGTATAAGGATGCGAAGGACTATTGATTATCCTATCAGTTGCACCGTGTTCTACAACCAACCCATTATTCATCACAATTATGCGATGAGACATCGCACGAACTACTTTTAAATCATGACTGACAAACAAAAACGCGAGTTTATGTCGTTTTTGCAGCGTTCGGAGTAATTCGACAATCTGACCTTGAACACTTAAATCAAGAGCTGAAGTGGGTTCATCAAGGATAATTAATTTTGGTCTTAATACGATCGCTCTAGCTATAGAAATTCTTTGACGCTGTCCCCCTGAAAATTCATGCGGATATCTATTGCGCATTGAGAGATCAAGTCCAACTTCTTGGATAGCCTCGTCGATACGATTTTCGATGCCTGCAACATTTTTTGTTCCGGAATGGGCTTTGTGATGGACCCATAAACCCTCGCCAATTATTTCGGCCATCGACATACGTGGAGAGAGACTGCCAAAAGGATCCTGAAAAACTACTTGCATCTCGCTACGCAAATGAATCAACTTACGATAATCCATTTTATGAATTGGTCTTTCACGATAGATGATATCGCCTTCACTAGACTGAAGTCTCAGTATGGCCATACCCAACGTTGTTTTCCCAGAACCACTTTCGCCAACAACACCAAGTGTTTCTCCCTCTTTTATACTCAATGTTACGCCATCAACAGCTTTGATATATCCTACAGTCCTCTTCAAAATACCTTTTTGTATAGGAAACCAAACTCTCAAGTCTTTTACTTCGAGGATTGGTCTAGCGTTTTTACTGATCGGTGGCGGCTCACCAGTCGGTTCCGAATTTATCAATTTTCGTGTATAGGCTGTTTTGGGCTTAGCAAACAGATTTATGGCATTATTAGTTTCAACAATCTTACCATCGATCATCACAGCAACCTTATCTGCAACTTTTTTTACGATGCTTAAATCATGGGTTATAAGTAAAATTGCCATCCCAAGCTTTTTTTGTAGCTGTTTTAGAAGGTTCAAAATCTGTGCTTGGACAGTAACATCAAGAGCCGTTGTGGGTTCATCTGCTATCAATAAGTCTGGATGGTTCGCTAATGCCATAGCAATCATCACACGTTGCCTCTGCCCACCCGAAAGCTGATGAGGATATGCTGAAAGTCGTGTTTCTGGGTCTTTTATACCTACAAGTTCAAGCAGCTCTATACAACGTTTTCGAGCCTGTTTTGCACCTAATTGTTCCCTTAGATTAATTGACTCACTTATTTGTTTTTCTATTTCGTGCAGCGGGTTCAATGATGTCATCGGTTCCTGAAAAATCATTGATATTCTATTGCCACGAATTGCCCTAAGTTTTTGCTCTCCTGCACCAATCATTTCTTCATTTTTAAATTTTATGCTACTTGCACCGGAATGCTGGGCTGCGGGGTAAGGTAGCAATTGTAATATGGAAAGTGCGGTTACTGATTTCCCAGAACCACTTTCACCAACTAAAGCCATCGTCTCTCCTTTTTTGATCGAGAAACTTACACCATTCACCGCTTTTGTTAATTGGCTCGAGGATCGGAAAACAACCTCAAGATCTTTCACCTCCAAAAGACTATCGCTCATGAGAACGTCTTTCTCGGATCGAATGCATCTCTTACAGCTTCTCCAATGAAAATTAAAAGGCTCAGCATCAAGGCCAAGGCAAAAAATCCCGATAACCCAAGCCATGGGGCCTGAAGATTATTTTTTCCTTGGTTCAACAACTCCCCTAGCGATGGCGATCCTGGAGGTAGACCAAGTCCTAAAAAATCAAGCGAAGTCAATGCAGTTACACCGCCAGTTAATATAAATGGCAACATCGTTATAGTCGCTACCATCGCGTTGGGGAGAACATGTCTCAACATTATCGTTATATTAGATACCCCTAAAGCACGGGCTGCTCTCACAAAATCTAAATTTCTTGCTCTTAAGAATTCAGCTCTAACCACNCCCACTAAAGANAACCAGCTNAATANAAGTAAAATTATCAGCAGCACCCAAAATCCAGGAACNAGAATGCTNGACATTATNATCANTATGTANAATTGAGGCATACCAGCCCAAATTTCTATAAANCNNTGAAAAAATAAATCNCGCCAACCACCATAATANCCTTGAATAGCCCCGGCCAAAATACCGATGATACTGCTCAAAAATGTTANGATCAGNCCAAANGATACAGAAAGNCTAAACCCATAAATNAAGCGGGCNAGTACATCGCGAGCCTGATCATCAGTTCCTAACCAGTGTCTNCNATCTGGTGCCGACGGTGCTGTTTTTCCCAGCTTTTTATCTATAGTATCATAACTAAAAGCAATCAAAGGCCAAGCAAGCCATCCATCATTGTCTATTAGTTCCTGAACGAATGGATCTTTGTAATCCGCTTCAGTTGGGAAATCCCCTCCAAAAGTAGTTTCTGCATATTCTACGATTGTGGGAAAATAAAAATCACCTTTAAAATAGACAAGGTATGGAGTATCATTTGCGATTAATTCCGCAAAAAGTGAGAGTATAAAGAGGCTAGAAAATATCCAAAACGACCAATAACCTCTTCTATTACTCTTAAAATTTAGTAACCGCCGCTTATTTAATGGCGTTATCTTTAACCCTAAAATCCTGTCTTTTTTCCCGGCTGCTGCATCCATTTCAAGTCTCGCGGCTTTCAAAATCAATGCGGCGATCTATGACTACATACATCACGTCACCAAGAATACTCATCATGAGACCTAAAAGTGTGAAAAAATATAATGTCGCAAACATCACCGGATAATCTCTGCCAATTGCAGCTTCAAAGCCAAGTAGGCCAAGACCATCTAAAGAAAAAATAATTTCAGTAATCAATGATCCCGTAAATAAGATCCCTATAAAAGCACTTGGAAAACCAGCTATAACTATTAGCATCGCATTGCGGAAAACATGACCATATAAAACTCGGTTTGGGCTCAAGCCTTTTGCCTTAGCCGTGAGCACATATTGTTTGTTTATTTCTTCCAAGAACGAGTTTTTCGTAAGCATAGTCAAACCCGCAAATCCGCCAATCACCATAGACACCACAGGTAACACCATATGCCACAAGTAATCTGTGAAAAGTTGAAAATATGACATTTGTTCCCAGTCTGGGGATACAATTCCTCGAATGGGAAAAATTTGCCAGAAACTACCGCCAGCAAATAGAACTATTAACAGAATAGCGAACAAAAACCCCGGTATTGCATTCCCCATAATAACAAAACCTGAACTCCATATATCAAAACGGCTCCCGTCCCTAACGGCTTTCCTAATTCCAAGTGGAATTGAAATTAGATAAACTAATAAAGTGGTCCAAAGCCCCAGAGAAATAGAGACTGGCATTTTTTCTATGACTAAATCTACGACCCTCCGGTCTTTGAAATAACTCTCCCCAAAATCGAAAACCAAGTAATTTCTTATCATGAGAATAAAACGTTCGTGCACAGGCTTATCAAAACCGAAACTTCTTTCAATTTCTTTTATCAATTCAGGGTCTAGCCCTCTTGCTCCCCGGTAAACTGAGGATGCATTACCAATTTTTTTTGCAGATTGACTTTGATTTTTATTCACTACAGAGTCACCTGAACCGGAACCACTTATTCTTGAGGTTGCATCTATACCTACGCCTTGTATTTTTGCTATTGTCTGTTCAACCGGTCCGCCCGGGGCAAATTGAATTACGATAAAGTTTACAATTATAATGGCCAATAAAGTAATCGGGACTAAAAGTAGCCTCTTAAAAATATAGGCTAGCATTTTGCTGCAGCTCCTCTAATTTCCATTCGTCCGTCGCCACGAGCCAATGCTTTTATTTTTCACTTTATCAACCCACCAAGTATTGGGAAAACCACTAGAGTACTTAGCTGTATTCGCAGGTCTCCCAAACTTGTCCCAAAATACTAATCGTGCGGCTTGAAGATGAAAATGCGGGATAACATAATGCCCCCAAAGCAGAACCCTATCCAGAGCACGGGTCCGAGCTATTAAGCTTTCCCGGTCAGGAGCTTCAATCACAAGTTCAACTAATGTGTCTACAACAGGGTCCACAATTCCAATTTGATTGCGGCTTCCGGGTTTATCCGCATTGGAAGAATGCCAAAAATCACGCTGTTCGTTTCCAGGCGATAAGGATTGACCAATACCGCCCACAATCATATCAAAATCAAATGTATCAGTTCGTTGCTGATACTGAGCAACATCGACGGTACGGATCGTCATATCGATACCTAAACGCTTTAGGTTTTGCTTCAAAGGAAGCGCCAATTTTTCCAGTGACGGTTGGCGAAGCAATAATTCAAACGCAAATACCTCTCCCCGTGTATTTTTAAGCTTGCCGTCAGTAACAGACCACCCTGTCTCCCGCAACAACTTAAGGGCAATTCTTAAATTGCTTCTGATATTTCCAGAACCATCGGTTAGTGGGGCCTTGTAAACCTTACTAAAAACGTTCGGCGGCAGTTGGGATTGAAATTTCTGTAATATTTCTAATTCTTCGCCTTTAGGAAGACCGCTGGCCGATGACAATTCCGAATTAGAGAAATAACTATTAGTCCGCTTGTACGCTCCAAACATAATCGTTTTATTAGTCCACTCGAAATCCCATGCATAAGCAATAGCTTCCCGTACTCTTGGATCAGTAAAAAATGGTTTCCTTATATTGAATATGAATCCTTGCATTCCGGTTGGACGTTCATGGGGAATGAGTAATTTTTTTACCTTCCCAGCTTTCTTGGCAGGAAAATCATATTGGGTCGCCCAACGTTTTGCAGAATTCTCAGATCTAAAATCAAAAGCACCGCTCTTGAAAGCCTCAGTAGCAACTTCCCTATCCCGGTAATATTCATATCTAAGTTCATCAAAATTTGACTGTCCTTTTTTTACGGGTAAGTCCTCAGCCCAATAATCCTTCACTCGTTCATAAGTGACATTACGGCCCGCCTCGAAATTTTTGATTTTATACGCACCGCTGCCTAGTGGCGGTTCTAACGTAGTTTTACTAAAATCACGACTCTCCCAGTAATGCTTTGGCAATATACTAATTTGACCTAATATAAGTGGTAATTCTCTATTAGTAGACCCAGGGAAATTAAACGTTACCTGCCTGTTGCCTGTCTTAATAACACTTTTTACATCACCGTAATAAACTCGGTAAAATGGGTGGCCTTTTTTCAAAAGAGTTTCAAACGTCCATATCACGTCCTCTGGGGTAACTGGCTTTCCATCATGCCACCGTGCTTCGGAATGGAGATTAAAAGTAACCCAGGAACGGTCCTCTGGAACGACCACACTCTCAGCTAACAATCCATAATTTGTGAAGGCCTCATCCGATGACCCCACCATGAGCGAGTCATAAATAAGGCCGATACCCGCAGCTGGGATACCCTTCAAAATAAAAGCATTAAAGCTATCAAATGTACCCGTCGCCTCATTTACAACTGCGCCACCTTTTGGTGCGTTTGGATTTACATAATCGAAATGCCGAAAATTGCTGAGGTATTTCGGCGCCCCGTGCATTGCTATCGCATGCCGAGCAGTTGGCTCACTGGCAAACGTTTTAGCTTCGTATGAGAAAAACAAACATATAAATAAGCAGCAAAATCTGTTCATTCGGTAGATGCCAACCATTAAACAAGGGATCCTTTTTAACTGGTCACAAAGATAGACGTATAAACTAAAACTCAATTTTCAATTAGTTAGTCGTCTAATGGAGAAAGTCCATACAACTTTTACGGTAATTTGTTAACCATCATTTAGAATATCTATTACCTGGGCGTGCAGTTTCTTGTCTCCGGCTGCTATTATTTTGTCGGTCGTTCCAATACCCAGTGCCTCGCCTTGCCAACCTGTTGCAATGCCACCCGCCGCTTTGATAAGCGCCGCGGGTGCCAGATAGTCATAGTCAGATAGTTGTGCTTCTATGACTAAGTCAATCGAACCAAGAGCCAGCATTCCATATAGGTAGCAATCTCCGCCGTAAATTGGTAACTTTATTTTGTCATGCAAACGTTGCAGGCGCTCCATATCGCCACCGGTAAACATTTTTGGACTGGTTGAGCCAGACGTAGCGTCAGAGAGATTAAGTCCAGTACGAGTTTGAAGCGATCGTCCATTGAGGGTGGCGGGCAATTTGTCGCCACCTATCCAGCGTTCCCCTGTAGCGGGAATATCAATAATTCCCAAAATAGGTGTCCCCTCCCGTAAAAGAGCTATTAGTGTCCCAAATAAAGGAGAACCGCTTATAAAAGCCTTAGTTCCATCTATGGGATCTATAGACCAGATATATTCGGCGTCCATTTTCTCATGACCGAATTCCTCTCCCGCTATTCCATGATCCGGATACTCGGATGCTATCATTTCACGGATTGTGGCCTCCGCTCGACGGTCAGCAATTGTTACCGGGCTATCATCGGCTTTGGTGTAAACTTCTGGACCCTGACGCCAATAGTTTAGAATTAATTTACCGCTTGCATCCACCAAGCTTTCGCCAAACCTAGTAAATACCTCAATTGATCCTGTCATTATAATTCGCCAAAGTAACTTTTACTTGTAACTAGCCACCTGAGGCCTCTTTTTCTATTTCCTCAGCAGTTGGGAGCACAGCAGGACTGTCGCTTAACGTCCTCAAATACGCAATCACAGACGCTCTATCGTTGACTTTCTTTAACCCGGCAAATCCCATTTTAGTTCCGGGCATATATTCCTTTGGTTTTTTCAAAAAACCGTTGAGAGCACTGTAATCCCAAGACGCCGCTCCCTCAAATGCCTTCAATGCTGAAGAGTAGTTAAAACCATCTTTGGCACCCAATTTCGCATTTAATATCTGGTACAGATTCGGTCCAACCTTATTTTTCCCACCACTGTCAACCGAGTGACAGGCTGCACACTTTTTGAANACCTTCTGTCCTGCAAGAGGATCAGCTGATGCTATAAGTGCTAAAACCGGCTCATTCTTCGGGCNCGCAGGCGTTGCTGCAATCGATGCAGTACCCGCAACTTCGACATNAACGACGTAAGCATTCTTTTCTAATGGTTTGGGNTCAACAAGAACATCAGCNATCTTACCCGCAGCCATGGCAACCAACCCNGCACAGAGAACACCAGCCGCTACTTTGTTCATTTCTAAAGATGCCATTATCTCGTCCCCGCTCAACAATAATAATGTATGTGACAGCTGATCAGCTCAGCACTTTTAACGCTTTCCAATCGTCGTGTCCAATACCCAATACCCTTTTCATAACCAATATAGTGTTATAATTATATTTTCCCAACGGCTAATAAGGCTATTAGTGTAAATTATTATAAAATTTTTAATAAAACTCTTTGCTGGATAAATAAGTTTTCACAAAAGGCTAGAGAATATGAATTTACCCAAGAACCCTATCATTCTTATCCCAGCGAGAATGAGCTCAGTGCGGCTACCAAACAAGCCTCTAGCCATTATAAATGGCGACCCGATGATTGTGCATGTTTGGCGAAGAGCTGTAGAAGCCAAGTTGGGTAGGGTCGTGGTTGCTTGTGGCGAAGATGAGATATTGAAAGTCATACAAAAAGCAGGGGGAGAAGCTGTTTTAACTGATCCCAGTGAACCTTCCGGATCAGATAGGATTTTTTCTGCCCTTCAAACTCTTGACCCTAGCTGTGAACATGACGCGGTTTTAAACATACAAGGTGATTTGCCTGTTTTAGAGAGTTCAACCATAGAGTCCGCTTGGATGTTACTCTCTAATAACAATGTAGATATTGGTACAGCCGCAGCCCCAATAACTATTTATGAGGAAAGGCACAATCCATCGGTGGTTAAAGCAATCGTATCCTGGGAGGAGGATAAACCTAAAGGACGTGCCTTGTACTTTACAAGAGCAACCGCTCCATCAGGCGAAGGCCCCCTTTTTCATCATATTGGGCTTTATGCATATAGACGTGAAGCACTCGAAAAGTTTGTCACGCTTCCCTTGTCACCGTTAGAAAAACGCGAAAAACTGGAGCAGTTGCGAGCATTGGAAAATGGTATGCGCATCGATGTTGCGCTCGTTGACACGGTCCCATTTGGTGTCGATACTCCCGAGGATCTAGAACGTGCCAGGAAGCTACTGTGACCGTGGAAAAAACTAAGACTAATCCAAATAATACCATCGCTTTTCAAGGAGAGTTGGGCGCTAACTCCCATATGGCCTGTATGGAGGCTCGCCCCGATTTCGAGGCACTCCCGTGTCATAGCTTTGAGGATATGCTTGCCGCTGTTCAGGAAAAACGCGCAATAGCAGCCATGGTTCCTGTTGAAAACTCAGTTGCAGGACGCGTCGCCGATATACATCATCTTCTGCCCGATTCAGGCCTTTTCATTGTCGACGAGCACTTTCAACGGATCAACGCTATGTTATTAGGAATAAAAGGCGCCAAGATCGAACACCTGACTGAAATACATAGCCATGTGCATGCCCTAGGACAGTCGCGGAAACTGTTAAGAGAAATATCCGCGCGAGCAGTACAACATCCGGATACAGCGGGAGCAGCAAGAGATATTTCGGAAAGAGGTGATCCAAGAATTGCAGCTATTGGCCCACGTTTAGCCGCAGAAATTTATGGCCTAGAAATTTTAAGGGAAAACGTAGAAGATGCATCGCACAATACAACACGCATGCTAATAATGGGGAGGCAACCTGTAGTACCACCAGCATCGAGCGGCCGATGTGTTACAACTATAATTTTTAGAGTAAGAAGTGTTGCAGCCGCGCTATATAAAGCACTCGGAGGGTTTGCCACTAATGGTATAAACCTTACAAAGATAGAATCATACATGATAGGGGGATCTTTTGAAGCAGCGCAATTTTATGTCGATGCCGACGGGCACCCCGATGATGATTCGATGCGCCTAGCACTGGAGGAACTTCAATTTTTCTGTCCCGAGGGAGAAGTGCGCATTTTGGGAACATATCCTGCGCACGTTTTCAGAGAACAAAATAAAACTTAGTATTTCTTTTTGGACATTTTATAACACCCTTCATTGCGAAATCTAAATATAACACCTATGTTCTCAATTATTCCGACGAACCGGGTTTGATTAATGACAACACTTTCAAAGATTCGAAATTTCGCAATAATTGCCCACATCGATCATGGTAAATCCACCCTAGCTGATCGTCTAATACAAGAATGTGAAGGGCTTAGCGAGCGCGAAATGAAAGAGCAAGTTCTCGATTCGATGGATATTGAACGAGAACGAGGGATAACGATCAAGGCACAATCTGTTCGGTTACAATTTAAAGCATGCGACGGAGAAATCTACGAATTAAACTTAATGGATACGCCAGGCCATGTTGATTTCGCTTATGAGGTAAGCCGGTCTCTTGCCGCATGCGAAGGATCTCTATTGGTTGTCGATGCCAGTCAAGGTGTCGAGGCCCAAACACTAGCCAATGTCTACCAAGCAATTGACTCCGATCATGAAATCATTCCTGTACTGAATAAGGTGGATCTACCGGCAGCTGAACCGGAAAGAGTTAGAGCGCAAATAGAAGAAGTAATAGGCTTAGATGCTTCAGATGCAGTTGAAATTTCTGCCAAAACCGGGCTCAATATCAGAGCGGTTCTTGAGGCATTAGTTAAACGTCTTCCACCTCCCAGGGGCAACACAGATGGCCCCTTAAAGGCGCTTTTAGTGGACTCTTGGTACGATGCTTATTTAGGGGTCATGGCGCTTATTCGCGTATACGATGGTACAATCAAAAAAGGGATGAAAATACGAATGATGCAAACAGGTGCAGTGCACCTCGTCGACCGCGTAGGCGTATTTACACCTAAACTTACCGAAATTGATGAACTCAAACCCGGGCAATTAGGTTTTGTAACAGCCGCAATAAAAACGGTCGCAGACACAAAAGTGGGCGATACGATAATAGATGAAAGGAAGCCCGCAACAGAAGCATTAGCAGGTTTTAAACCGAGTGTTCCCGTTGTATTCTGCGGGCTCTTTCCCGTTGATGCGGCAGATTATGAGCAACTACGAGAGAGCTTAGACCGGCTTAGACTAAACGATGCAAGTTTCTCTTTTGAAGCAGAATCTTCCGCTGCACTCGGATTTGGTTTTAGATGCGGATTTTTGGGGCTTCTTCATTTGGAAATCATTCAAGAAAGATTGGAACGAGAGTTTGATCTTGATTTAATAACAACGGCACCCAGCGTCGTTTATAAAATAAACATGAACTCCGGGGAAACCCTAGAGCTTCATAATCCCTCAGATATGCCTGACGTAGTGAAAATTGGTAGCATCGAAGAACCATGGATTAAAGCGACTATTTTTGTTCCTGACGAGTATCTAGGGCCAATTCTGACCCTCTGTACAGAAAGGCGAGGAGAACAAATAGAGCTTACCTATGTGGGGAATAGGGCGATGGTAGTTTACCGTCTTCCGCTCAATGAGGTTGTTTTTGACTTTTATGACCGGCTGAAGTCAATATCTCGCGGGTATGCAAGCTTCGATTACCAAATGGATGGCTACTTGGAGGGTGATTTGGTTCGAATGAGCCTGCTAGTAAATGCCGAACCCGTTGATGCCCTATCTATGGTAGTGCACGCGGCACAAGCGGAACCCCGCGGACGTGAACTCTGTTCTCGCCTTAAAGATCTAATACCAAGGCAATTATTCAAAATCCCTGTTCAGGCCGCCATAGGTGGGAAAATTATAGCTCGCGAAACGATAAGTGCTATGAGAAAAGACGTTACCGCAAAATGCTACGGCGGAGATATTTCAAGGAAGAGAAAGCTCCTTGAAAAACAGAAAAAAGGTAAGAAAAAAATGCGTCAATTTGGCAGAGTAGAGATACCACAGTCCGCCTTTATTGAGGCATTGAAAATGGGAGACGGGTAAGTTTTTTAACTCTATTACTACCCTGTCTTCCCCTCGCGTAATGGTACTAAAACTTCTTCCGTATGCTCCCCGAGCTCAGGTGTAGCTCGGTGAATTTTTGCGGGCGTTTTAGAGAGTTTTACAGGGAAACCAGTCATTTTTACTGTTCCTCGACCAGGATGATCAACTTCAAGTAACATTTCCTGAGATAATACTTGAGGATCAGAAAATACCTCTGAAAGATCCATCGTTCGTCCGCATGGACAACCTGCTTCATTTATAACTTTTATCCAATGTTCAACTGTATTTTTCTCTGTAACTTTATTAATAATTTCTAAAAGTTCATCCCTATTCTCCATGCGATCAGCGTTGGTTTTAAAACGTTCTTCATCAAGTAAATAGCCCAGATTTAAAACTTGAAGAAAACGCTCCACAAAAACATCATTTGAAGGTGCCACAGCCACTCGCCCATCGCTGGCGCGAAAAAGTCCATAGGGTGACGCTATTGGGTGATTATTGCCTGTTCGTTTTGGAATTTTACCAGTAGCAAGATATTCGGCCGATAAGTAAGCCATCATACTGATCAAACCATTTGTCAAGCTAGACTCAACATTCTGCCCTTTACCGGTTCTTTGACGAGCATGTAGTGCGGTCACAACGCCAAATGCAGTATAAAGTCCCGCAATCATGTCGCTCATAGGAGGCGCAGCGCGCATTGGGTCACCGTCTGCCGTGCCATTAACACTCATAAAACCGCTCATCGCCTGAGCAATAAAGTCAAACGATGGTCTATCAACATAAGGTCCCGTAGATCCATAACCATTTACACTTGCACAGATCAACCTTGGGTTAATTTCTTCAAGAAATTCAGTGGTAAAACCCATTTTAGCCAATACACCCGGACGATAATTCTCGACTAAAACATCTGCAGATTCTAAGAGTAGTTTTAAATCAGCCTTTCCCTCCTCAGTGTAGAGGTCAAGCACTATCGATTTTTTATTTCTATTAAATTGTGAAAAATACCAACTCAAACCTTCTTTAATAACACCCTGCCCCCGAACGGGGTCTCCTTTTGGAGGCTCTACTTTTATCACTTCTGCCCCCATATCAGCGAGCATCAATGTACAAAAAGGACCCGCCAAAATGCGTGTTAGGTCAACAACTCTTATCCCTGAAAGTGCCATTTATCGAAATCTCTATTTTTCTATCGGGTTAACCTGATGCAGTCGCCACATCCGACATAGAATGTAATTCAAGCCTAGGACCGGCTTTCATTAATTGGCCTGGCAACTCTCTACCCATGACGCGTTCGACATGCTTCGCTACATCTATCAACTTTGTTAGATCTATTCCGGTTTCTATCCCTAATTCATGCATCAGGTATACCAAGTCTTCGGTGCAAATATTGCCGGTGGCCTTGGGCGCAAATGGGCATTCTCCCATACCACCAAAGGAGGCATCATACTTGGCTACGCCCTCATCCAAACCAACTAACACATTCACCAATCCTATCCCCCTGGTATTGTGAAAGTGCAGACCTATTGGTAATTCTGGCACAGTGTCTTGCAAGTGTCTTACAGCTTTTTGAACAACAGGGGGAGTGGCCATGCCTGTAGTATCACCCAATCCAAGTCCTATAAAGCCTAATTCTCGATACTGTTTTGCTATATAACTTAGTTGTTCAACAGGGACGTTTCCTTCGAATGGACATCCCAATGCAGTGGCTATGACTCCTTGAACAGGAATGCCTGCATCACCAGCGATTTTTGCCACATCATAAAAACCTGCTAAAGATTCATCCACAGTTCTATTTACATTTTTTAAGTTATGGCTCTCTGAAGCAGACATAAATACTATGATTTCATCAACGCCGGCCTCACAAGCGCGAATAGCTCCGCGAGCATTGGGAACAAGCGCCGCCAGGATCGTATCAGTAGATCTATTCAGACCGGCTAAAACATCCGTTACATCCGCCAATTGAGGAACTGCGCGAGGAGAAACAAATGATGAAAATTCTATCCTAGGAATACCTGCATCGATGAGATTATTGACCATCGCAATTTTTTCTTTTGTTGGAACGAAATAAGACTCCGCTTGTAAACCATCTCGCGGACCAACCTCTGTTATTTCAATTTTACTTGGCCTTAACATCTTTTCTCCCCAAAACTATGCCTAGTAGCAAACCTGTAATTTTTTTAGAAATTCCAATGTGGTGGGATTACGCCTGCAACAGGTGATCGAAATGCAGCTATCCTCTCCGATGCCAAGGAACCCATAAAAGCTGTTTTTAGATCATAACCGCCAAATCCTATACTAGCGCAATTTCCTAATATACTCTTATTCCCTGCCACGAGGTGCTCTCGTGTATAGTTATCATTTTGATAGGCTTCTTCAGCGGCATTAACCGTATCCAAATCACCTCCGTCAAATATGCTTGTTTGAGACCCGTCTGGGTGGATCCTGACAATCCTATTACTAACCACACTTGTACACCAGATGCCACCTTCAACATCAAAATCGAATCCGTCTGGAAATATACCAACACCATAATCGGCATAGGTTTCCCGGTTTCCCAATTCACCTCTTTCATCTATCGAATAACGGCAAATTGAACGGCCCATAGTTTCGTTCACGTATAGCCATCGCCCTGATGGGTCGACTTTGCTTTCATTGGCAAAACCAACGTCATCAGCAACAATTCTTGCGCCCCGATCATCAACCAAAATTATAAATCCATCAGCTATATTTTTTTTGAACGACTCATCACGATTTCTTGCCCATGTGCTAACAGAAATCCAAACCCGGTCTAATTCATCACGATAAACAAAATTACACGCCGGAAGCGTTTTCCCTTCAATTTCGGTGAGAAAAGGAACCAATGTTCCATCTCTTCCAAGATTATAAACGCCTCCTTCATCACCAACATTTGCAATTAAAAATGAACCATCAGGAAGGAGAGCGAAACCATTTGGTGTAAAACCAGCCGGTATATCACCGGTTTCTGCGATATAAAAATCCTGACTTCCGCCCTCATTTATTCTCACAATGCCACCCCCATTGCCTGCGTGGCTGACAAAAAGATCACCTTTCTTGGTCGCAACAACACATTCAGGTCTTTTTAAATCCTTACCTATGAACGTGAAATCATCATCGGATAGGTTGATCACTATAAAATCTCCTAAATAAGTAAACATGAGCTAAGCTAGGCAACCCAAACAAACGCAGTTTACAATCTTATCCCACTGAAATGATATCCGAAACTCGATTATTTGCACGAAACGGAAAGAAAAGTGTTCAACTTTATTCTAAAAATACATTGTATATAGCAAACATATTAAACGCGGCACCGCCAAGAAATCCCACGAAAGGCAAAATAATGTCTGAATTTAAAATAGTTACTGAAGATCTGCTCTTTCCGGAAGGACCGATTGCAATGCCTGATGGCTCTATTATTTTAGTGGAGATTGCACGGGGAACACTCACCAGAGTATTGTCCAGTGGGCGCAAAGAAATTATAGCAACCATTGGTGGAGGCCCCAATGGAGCCGCCATAGGTCCAGATGGGGCTTGTTATGTCTGTAATAATGGGGGTTTTGAATGGGAAAAAGATCCTGAAACGGGCGGTATAAGACCTATTGGACAAGCAAATGACTATGTTACCGGCCGTATTGAGAGGATAGATCTCAATACAGGGAAAATAGATCGGCTTTATGACCATTGTGATGGGCAAAAATTAAACGGTCCAAATGATATTGTTTTCGATAAACAGGGAAATATGTGGTTCACTGACCTCGGAAAAGCTCGCGCTAGAGATATGGACAGGGGTGCCGTTTATTGGGCTAAGGCCGATGGCACAAAGATTCGTGAAGTCATACAACCGATTACAACTCCCAACGGCATTGGGTTATCTCCAGACGAGAACACTTTGTATGTTGCTGAAACGGAAGGAGCTCGATTATACGCTTTTCCTATTACCGGTGAGGGCCGCGTTGATAAATTAGGATTTCCAGAGTCAATCAATGGAGGGAAGCTGATAACCTGTGATGGGGGGTTCAGGAGATTTGATTCGTTGGCGGTAGAACAAAATGGAAATATTTGTGTAGCCACATTGATGACGGGTGGGATAACGGTCGCCAACCCTAATGGGGGAACTGAAGAATTCATTGTAACGGATGACCCTTATACAACGAATATTTGTTTTGGCGGTGCAGATTTAAGAACCGCTTATCTCACTTTATCTTGGCAGGGTTTACTGGCTAGTAGTGACTGGAAACGTGCTGGTTTACCTTTAAATTTTGTCAATTTGTAGAGAACTTATCGACTTAAATTTTCTAAATCTAAGTCTTTAACCGACTTCACGTTTTCTGCAGACCAAAGTGCTGAAAGCAGTGCTTGGCCCGCAGGTTTTCCAGCTACTGGTTCAACCAGATCAGTATACTTTGACGAGAGCTCTGAGTCGGAAAGGGGGTTATCGGGGTCACCTTTTCTTGTTGGAGCAAAGTGAGCAAAGACTTCGTCATCTAGTGTTACCAATTCAATTTTTGCCGATCTCACTTTTGGGAAAGCATTTTGGCATCCCTCATCTACTTTTAAATCTACGATATCCATTAAATTCCTTACCAAAGGAGCCTGCAGATTTTCTTTCAAAAAATCGTCTGATCTCAATGCCCTACCTTTAATGATCGCCATTGCGGCACAATATTCGGCACTAAATTTTGCCTCATAGGGCGTTTTGGGGTTTGGATTATGGCAAATTTCGTAGGTTTTCTGGTAAGAACCAATCTTTATTTTTTTAATCTTAGTAGAGTTGATTTCATTAGTATTTCTAATGTGATTAAGTGCATCGATGATGGCGTGCACATGACCACACGCCGCGTGGTTTTTCTGCGTGATCCTTGTTATAGAGCGATTATTCTCCAACATATCAACGGATTCTGTCCAATCTACATTTGCACTCATAGCATTCCCAAAACCACGCTCCCCTTCCAGAATGTCGAAGGCACCTGTGACTCCATTTTGTGCCAGAAGCGCAGATAAAACCCCACCCTCAGCTGCGCGACCTGAATGAATAGGTTTACTCATGGCGTCAGCTCTAAAAGCCTGCTGAAGTCCCGCAGCCATTGTTCCAGCTGTAGCCAGTGCATGGCTGGTTTTTTCAGAGTCTAACCCCATAAGAACAGCCGCAGACGCTGATGCACCAAAGAAACCAACCGTTGCAGTAGTGTGCCACCATTCATAATGATGTGGATTAACTGCCTCTGCTATCGAGTTGGCCACTTCATATCCAGCAATTACCGCTCGCAGTAGGTCAACCCCGCTGGAATTCGTCATCTCGGCTACAGCCAATGCAGCCGAAATAATGGGAGCTCCAGGATGAAATAAACCGTCGCGGTATATGTCATCGAATTCGATTATATGGGAAGCTGTTCCGTTTATCAGTGCTGCCGTTCTGGTTGTCGCTGGCTCTCCTCGGGGCAATAGGGTTGATTTTCCACGACCAATATCTTCATCTAAAGCTCTTGTCATCAGTACAGCGGGTTCTTCTAACCCGCCAGGCAAGGTGCATGCAAACCAGTCAATCAATGCTCTTTTAGCATGATGGAATACATCTTTCGAATGATCTTTGGTCCTACAAGACACCGCAAATTCTGCATATTTTCCTACTACACTCATACAATAACCCCTAACAACCCAATTTATCTGCAAGGTCCAGCATATTTTCCGTTATATAATCGAAATCATGCTCCGCTTTAAAATCATGTTGCTGATTTGGGCCATATTCTGTTGGCCGGGCGATAAATGCTGTTTTTAGACCTTCAGCGCCAGCAGCTAGTAAATCAGAGTTGTGGGCTGCACACATTAAAACTTCCGACGGTTGTAAATTCAGCCAATCTACCCCAGTCAAATAAGTTTTGGCTTCCGGCTTATATGTTTGCGCTGGCTCCGCTCCCAGTATAACGTCCCAAGGCAACTTTCCGTTTTTCGCCATATTTACCATCAAAGCAACATTGCCNTTTGACATTGTNCCTATTATAAATTTTTTTTTCAAGCGNAGCAGNCCAGCTACAGAATCGGGCCAAGGATCAAGCCNGTGCCACGCTTTGTTAAGNAAATCCAACTCAGCCTCAGTTAACTCCTCAACAGCAAAATCCTGAAGAACCTCCCTCAANTTCTCCATATGCANAATATCAAGACGAACAAAACCNCTACCACCGCTTCGAACTTTTTCCATTGCTGGCTGATACTTTCCTCTCCACTTATCGGCGAATGATAACCAATCAAGTTTATAGCCTTTTGGCGATAGACATTCTTCAGCTTCACGTGCGATGCTAGTCCTCCAGTCCACAACTGTTCCAAAAACATCAAACACAAGTGCTTTTACGTCATCATCAGCCATTTCATTTTTTCCTTTTATAAGCTTGCTAACAGGGTTTTCATATGACGTTTACGTGAACATATTCGCCATCAGACAACTTAATTATAAGATAGTTTGCTCAAATGATGAAAGCACCCTATTTTTTTCTATTGTTGGCTTGACCAAAGGCCCAGAAATTAATAGTTTACGCAACTATGAGGTGTGTCGTAACAGGGTCGAGAAATGTGCTTTGAATCGACATTCACAGGGAGTTGAAATCGAAACAGGAATTCTTGTTCTGTAAGTTTTGGTTTTTATCGCTTATTAGTCGTCCCTTTCAATATGAAAGCGTTGGTTAATCTCATAGTTTTAGTTTTATAGGGATTGAGGTAATCCCGTCTCATCTCTGGGAAGGAGAGAATTAATGAAGGGTATCGCACCAAAGCTAGCGGTCGCTGTATTGGGGGCAACGTTTACGTTTGGCGCCATTTCAGCAAAAGCCGCTGCACCAGAATACGGTGGAAACTTAAATATTGTGGTCGGTTCAAAAATTCCATCATACGATGGACATATTGAGTCCACATTTGGAATGATCCATCCAATTCGTCCGTTTTACAGCCTATTGATCAGGGAAAATCCTGATAACCCAGCATCACCAACTGACTTCGTTTGTGATCTATGCGTTGGGTCAGTCCCTAAGGCAACTGAAGGCGGAACAAAATACACGTTTAAGATCCGAACAGGTGTTAAGTTCCATGATGGAACTCCCCTGACATCGGCAGATATTAAAGCTACCTTCGATAAGGTTGCATTTCCCCCAAAAGGGATCGCTTCCAGTCGTAAAGCATATTTTAAAATGGTAGAATCAATCACAACACCGGACGCTGAAACACTTGTTTTCAAATTGAAGCATCCAAGCGGAACTTTTATCCCATCGGTGGCAATGCCATTCAATTTTGTCTACTCAAAGAAAGATTTAGACACCCACGGCTATAACTGGCATCAGAAAAATATCAACGGTTCTGGAGCCTTCAGTTTTGTCGAGCATGTTCAAGGTAGCCATGTAAAAGGTAAAAAGAACCCGAACTATCACCACAAAGGTCGTCCATACCTGGATAGCTACACAGCTCTTGCTGCACCAAAAATGTCGGTGCGACTTCAAGCTATTCGTGGTGGTCGTGCGGATATCGAATTCCGCGGCTTTCCACCAAAAGCAAGAGACGATCTTGTTAAAGCACTAGGCGATAAGATTAAGGTTCAAGAAAGCGATTGGAACTGCGTATTATTAGGCACACCTAATCACGAAACAAAACCTTTTGATGATCCAAAAGTTCGAAAAGCGTTAACATTAGCGGTCGATCGTAAGTCAGGTTCTAAATACCTCTCAAACATCGCTATTGTGAAAACACCAGGAGGCATCGTTTTCCCTCAACATCCCATGGCAACGCCAATGTCTGAATTAAAAGCTAACATTGCTGGTTATTCGGATGACATTGCCGCTTCACGAGCACAAGCTAAGAAGCTGCTCAAAGAAGCAGGGCACGACGGACTTAAGTTTACGTTTCTTAATAGAGGTGTAGACCAGCCTTATAAAATCGTTGGCACTTGGCTGATCGGGCAATGGAAGAAAGCGGGCATGAAGGTCGATCAAGTTGTCAAACCTACAACCCCATTCTACGCCTCCCTTCGTAAAAAGACTGATTTTGACGTTTCCGTCGACTTTAACTGTCAGTCGATCGTGAATCCAATTGCGGACGTATCGAAGTTTCTCCCATCTGCAGGCAATAACTACGCCAATTTTGAGGATGCAAAACTGGAGTCAATGTACAACGAGCTTCTAAAAGCTGGCACTCCAGAAGAGCAGAAGCCGCTATTGCGTGCATACGAGAAGCGAGTACTGAATGATTTATCATCACAGATGATTACTTTGTGGTGGTACAAAATTAATCCGCACCGGTCATATGTAAAAGGCTGGAAGATTGCACCAAGCCACTACCTGAATCAGTCGCTTGATAATATCTGGATTGATGCAGCAGAGAAGAAAAGACAGGGTGTAAATTAAACTCTGAATAAGAAAACGAGGCCACTTCGAGTTATGCTTGAAGTGGTCTTTCCTTTCTAACTATTTTAAATTTCAAGGCCGCTAAATGTATACTTATATTGTAAAGCGTATGCTTATGCTATTTCCAACGCTCTTTGGAGCTGCGGTTATAATTTTTTTGCTGCTCCGATTAATTCCAGGCGATGTATGCCTGCTTAAGTTTGGTGGCGAAGGCGGATATGTTGATCCTGAGGAGATAAAACAATGCCAGGAGCTTTTGGGTCTTTCTGATCCAAAAATTGTACAGTTTTATGATTATATATCAGGATTTGTAACATTTGACCTTGGAAAATCAATGTGGACGCAGCAAGACGTTACACATGAAATAGCTATTCGTTTTCCATTATCTCTTCAAATTGCGATTATGGCGACCTTAGTGTCCGTTCTTATAGCTGTGCCTCTTGGTGTCATCTCTGCTGCAAAACAAAATACATTAATAGATTATTTTGTTCGGGCAATTAGTATTGCTGGGATTGCCATGCCATCTTTTTGGCTTGGAATTGTAATAATTTTAGGGCTCTTAATAGCGACCCAGGCTTGGACAGGGGTGCCCTGGATGCCACCTATATTCTATAAACATATATGGGTAGATCCCGCGCACAATCTCTCCCAGCTTATCTGGCCAGCATTGGCGACAGGATACAGATACTCGTCCGTCGCGACCCGTATGACACGATCGGCGATGCTGGATGTGCTCAGGGAAGATTATGTTCGAACGGCAAGGGCGAAGGGGCTTATTGAAAAAGTAATCGTTAATAAGCATGCTCTAAAGAATGCAATGTTGCCTGTAGTAACGGTGATCGGCATCGAGTTTGCTTTTCTCATGGGTGGCTTAGTTGTCACCGAGCAGGTATTCAATCTCAATGGCGTTGGGAAACTATTTGTTGAGTCTGTTACCCAAGCAGACTACACGCTGACCCAATCCTTGGTTATGCTTGTAGTGTTTATATACGTAGTGATAAATTTTTTGGTTGACTTAATGTATGCGTGGCTCGACCCCCGCATTCGATATTCTTAACGGGCAAAAGACATGGCAACTTCTGAACTTCCTAACGAAGAATTTGTTCTCCCAAAACAAAAGACCATTTGGGACACTCTACTTCGAATGCTTCGCAAACAACCGCTGGGATCTGCGGGAGCATTGGTGATAATAATAATGGGCTTTGCAGGTTTGTTTGCAGAGCAAATTGCCCCGTTTGACCCAGAAATGGAAAACTTCGAATATATGCTTTCTCCTCCAGGGACAGTCCAGGAAGAAACAGGGAAAGTATTTTACTTTGGCACAGACTCTTTTGGAAGAGATCAACTATCGCGGATGATTTACGGGGCTAGAACAGCGCTTTTAGTTGGCTTCACTGCGTCTTTTTGTGGAGCTTTTCTTGGACTGGTTCTAGGCGTAGCGAGTGCATATTTTGGCGGCACTGTTGATCTTGTACTTCAACGAGTGTGTGATGTCTTTATGGCATTTCCTTTGATTATCATGGCGCTAGCCATAGTTTCTATTTTTGGAACCGGCGTCGAAATGGTGATTATAGCCATCACGATCCCATTTATTCCAAATTGTGCCCGAGTTGTCCGGTCTGGTGCGTTGGCTTTGAAGGAACTTCCTTACATCGACGCGGCCAGGTCTGTTGGATACAGCCATGTTAGAATAATCATGCGTCACATGGTTCCGAACGTGATGGCGCCGTTCTTGATTATGCTGACAGCGTTTGTAGGTCAGGCGATCCTTACAGAGGCCTCCCTCTCTTACTTAGGAATGGGCGTGCAGGAACCAACAGCAGCCTGGGGTCTAATGCTTCAAGGAGGGGCCGAAGAATATGCCGAAAGTGCACCATGGGTTCCAATTTGGCCGGGCGTAGCTATCACTCTTGCCGTGTTTGGTTTCAATTTATTTGGCGATGCTGTCCGCGATGTTTTGGATCCTAAGCTTAGGTCTCAAGTCTGACAATCAAACTGGTGCATTAAGAAATATAATCCGAATGTTTACTTCTGGGACCTGAGCCATATGCTCAGGTTTCTAGCAGGAGCGCCATCATGGGAAGTATAGACGCAGGGTTGTCTGGATGGAGGATGACCTCCAATCACAATAGAATGATGGAGTTACAGCGTACCTCGATGAAAGCTGGAGCGGGGGCTGTTAAGGTAGATTATTTTGGAAGCTCTGCCTTCAAGATAACCTCTCCTTCAGGAATCACCTTAATGATTGACCCTTGGCGCAACCATCCCAGTCGAAAATGGGATTGGTATTTTGATGACTTTCCATTAACAGAGGTTGATATAGGTATTTCCAGCCACGCTCATTTTGATCACGACGCATTGCATCTATTAGATGCCCACGTTCTCTTAGATAGGCTTATTGGAACATTCACCTTTGGCGATTTAAAAATCACGGGGATAGCTGATAAACATGCCACAGACTCATCCGCTGCTGTTTATGATTTCAAGCGCATCATAAAAGAATTTGATAATATTGATATAACACCACCAAATAATCCTCGCTCTTGGGATCATTGCCTGCTTTTAATCGAAACCGGTGGGCTGAAGATTCTTGCCTGGGGAGATAACAGACACAATCCTCCAGAAGAAGTCTGGGCGGCAGTGAGTGATATTGATATTGTTCTTCTCCCAATAGACGACTCCCAACATGTAATAAGCTTTGCTCATGCAAAAGGAATAATCGAACGCTTGAGCCCATCAATAATTATACCTCACCATTACTACATTTTTGATGTAACGGTCCGACAAAGCACCCTGCAGCCAGCCGATGGATGGCTTACAACCCAAGCAAACGTTGTAAGATTGACAAACTCTTCAGTTACCTATCAACCTAAAGATCTAATCAACGTCGATAAACGAATTGATTTTTTTGATGGGAATGTTGCGTTTGATAAAAAGAAATGGCTGAGTAACTCTCGTTAAAAATTTTTGGCCACTATAAAATCGAACCACGCTTTTCTTCCGTTAATCCCATTTTCAAGAATAGCATTCTCTGGATCGATCAAAAGCTTTTGTTGGCCAGGGTAGAGCATCAGAGACATTATACCATCACGATTATTTTCAGGATGATCCTTTAAATACAACTGGGTCGTTAATGCTTCGCGGTCATTACGAAAAATTTTCACATGAATGTGTGGAGGGCGTTTTTGCTCGGACGCCGGCATGATCGTTAAAAAACGATAATACCCTTTTGTGTTCGTCTCAACGGCTCCAAAACCCTGAAAACTTTGGTCGAATCTGGCCGTTCGTGGAGCTTTCGGATGCTTATAGATACCATTGTTATCTGACTGCCATATCTCTATGGTTGCCCCAACGATCGGTACGCCATTATGGTCAAGGATTTTACCCTCTAATTGAAGGGGTATACCATCAGCGAGCTCGTTATTTCCCTGCGCCGTTTTAAGCAGGTTCCAGTCTTTTTCTTTCGGCTCGACCGCAGGGTAATAAGGTCCCTCCACTTGCGCTGGAGTTGCCCACATTCTGTCAGCCAAACTTGGCTGAGCAAACGCTAAAGATAAAAACAAACCTAAAAAGCCGTTAAGAAAAACTATGTGGGCATTCCCTCAAAAGGTTGAACGAAATGTCCATCATCAATAGCAACCAAGTCTAACTCTGGCGGCTCATATCCAATAGGTTTCAGCGGGCTCGGTATTTCATCAGTCATTAGATTTAGTTCTGTCTTTCTGAGTTTTGGATCAGCAACAGGGACTGCAGCCATTAACTTCTTAGTATATGGGTGCTGTGGGTTCTCAAAAACTTGTCCACGGAGACCTAGTTCAACAATTTCACCTAGATACATCACCGCGACGCGATGGCTTACCCGTTCGACAACAGCCATATCGTGACTGATAAATAAATAGGATAATCCAAACTCTTCCTGAAGCTCCATCATTAAGTTTATGACCTGCGCCTGAATGGACACATCCAAAGCAGAAACAGCTTCGTCTGCAATAATAAGTTTTGGCTCCAATCCCAGAGCTCTGGCTATACAAAGACGTTGACGCTGGCCGCCAGAAAATTCATGTGGATACCTCGCTGCATGTTCAGGTTCTAATCCAACCCGTCTCAAAAGCTCAGCTACCTTATCTCGAGCCTCACTTCCTTTCGCAAGGCCATGCACTAAAATTGGTTCCGCAATCGCGTCGCCGACAGTCATTCGTGGGTTCAACGACGCAAATGGGTCCTGAAATATCATTTGCATTTGTCTGCGGTAGGGTCGCATTTCCTTCCCGCTAAGGTTCGTTAACTCCTGCCCCTCAAAAATCACGCTTCCTCGAGTGGGTTGAGTTAGCCTGATAATACTTCTTCCAGTTGTGGACTTTCCACATCCTGACTCCCCAACAAGCGCCAGTGTTTCGCCAGGTTGCAAAGAAAAATCTACCCCCTCAACGGCATGAATACGTCCAGTTGCGGTGCCAAATATTCCTTTTCGGATATCAAAACGCGTTGTAAGACCCTTAACTTCGAGGAGAGGCTCTGCTTCACGGCGAACCGTATCTTTCACATCGAGGAGCTCTGGCCCTCCACTGGATTCTTTAACTTCATCCCCTTCAGCACGGCTAACGTCAACGTTGGCAAACTTTGCTGGCATGACACGGCCTTTCATGCTTCCAAGTTTTGGAACAGCCGACAACAAAGCCTTCGTATATGGATGTTGCGGGTTATGAAACACCTCAAGGGCCGGACCTTCCTCGACCTTTTCCCCTCGGAGCATCACGACCACGCGATCTGCCACTTCCGCCACAACTCCCATATCGTGCGTGATAAACATTACAGACATACCAATATCGCGTTGAAGCATTTTTATCAAATCGAGAATCTGTGCCTGGATAGTAACGTCTAATGCGGTCGTTGGTTCGTCTGCAATCAATAAAGATGGACGACAACTTAGCGCCATGGCAATCATCACGCGCTGCCGCATCCCACCAGACAATTGATGGGGGTACTGGGCTAATTGTTTTTCCGGCTCGGGAATCCTGACGAGTTTGAGCATTTCTAGCGCCATCTCAAGGGCTTCTTCCTCAGTTTTTCCCTGGTGCAGCACGATTGCCTCGGCTATTTGCATCCCAACAGTAAAAACTGGGTTTAACGATGTCATTGGCTCCTGAAAAATCATCGAAATATCATTGCCGCGAATATCTCTCATTACATCCTGCGGCGAACTCGCTAAATCGATAACATTTTCATTTTTACGTCGAAAGCTCACCGTCCCAGACATGATCTTACCACCAGCATAGTCCGTGAGACGCATTAATGACATCGCTGTGACAGATTTACCTGAACCCGACTCACCAACGACTGCCAGGGTTTCCCCTTTATCAATGTGCCATGAAACACCATCCACCGCCTTGACAGTTTCATCTTCCAATGGGAAATGAACTCTAAGATCATCAACCTCGATTAACCGTTTATCGTCCATAATATTCTGCCTCCATAACACACACCGGCTCATCCGTAGATTGCCGATACTCCCACTAGTTTTGTCAGAAAACTCTTCTTTTTCCAAGACAATATAAAAAAAAAACTATTTTTATTTTGTATAAGTTTTAATCTTACTTGAGTAGTGTTTTTACATCCACCCTCTCTAGGCGTTTACTAACTGGCTTTCTGAGCAAATTTTATGCATTTCCAGTTAAAAAATCTATTGCTGCCTGAACACCGCCCTTGCTATGCGGAACACCTGCAACCGCCAACCCCATTTCGACCCCAGAAAGTGCCCCCAGAAGCATTAAATCATTAAAGTCACCTAAATGCCCAATACGAAACACTTTTCCTTTGACTTTTCCTAATCCAGAACCAAGCGACATATTATATTTATCTAGAATAATAGCCCTCAGATTATCTGCATCATGGCCATCGGGCATCACAACCCCTGTTAGTACCGGACTATATTCACTCGGCTCTGCGCATTGTATCTCCAAGCCCCATGCTTTAACGGCGCGACGAGCCGCCTCCGCATGCCGTTCATGGCGAGCGAAAACATTTTCCAAACCCTCATCCATTAACATATCGCAGGCTTCTACAAGTCCATAAAGCAGGTTCGTAGCTGGGGTATATGGAAAATTACCTGATGGATTGTTCGCCAACTGGCTTTCCCAGTCCCAATATGACCTGGTCAACTTAGCGTGCCGAGAAGCCTCTACAGCTTTTTTACTTACTGCATTAAAACCGAGGCCTGGCGGCAACATTAATCCCTTCTGTGAACCCGAAATTGTAATATCAACACCCCATTCATCGTGCCGATAATCAGCTGAACCTAATCCAGAAATTGTATCAACCATAAAAAGCGCTGGATGCTTCGCTCTATCAATAGCATCTCGAACAGACTTTATTTTAGATGTAACGCCGGTAGATGTCTCATTGTGAACAATACAAACTGCTTTTATCTCAAATTGGGAATCATTCGATAACCGTTCCTCTATCACGCTAGCGTCAACACCAGTGCGCCAATCACCCGCAATTACTTCCGCGTCTAATCCAATTCGCGTTGCTAATTCTATCCAAAGATTGGCAAATTGACCCGTTTCGTACATCAGCACTTTATCTCCGGGGGAAAGCGTATTCACCAAAGCTGCCTCCCACGCGCCCGTCCCAGAAGAGGGAAAGATCACTACAGGCTCAACCGTCTTGAATATAGGTTTTACCTTCTCAAGAACTTCGCATGCTAAAGCCTGAAAATCCGGCCCCCGATGGTCGATCGTCGGTCTCTCAATCGCCCTGAGTATACGACCTGGAACGTTACTGGGTCCTGGGATTTGTAAAAAATGGGGTCCTGCTTTATGGCTCATCTGTAATTCCTAACTCCTGTACATTCTTTTAACGAACATGCCAATCTTCTGTTAATGGTCTAGCTCCATTGAGCTCTCCGTATCCCGCTCCCGTTGTTCCCCCGGGACTTACTCCAAAATAACGTGGATCTCGCGGCTCACTAATCGGTTGATATCGAATATCACACGTTAATCGAATACGATCGTCGGTTGCATGATTTTCAAACGCACCATGCAACGTGTGCATTCCAAAGATCAAAACATCTCCTGGCTTGAAATTTGTTGTCAATAATTTAGCATTTCTTTTNTTTGCAAAAGATACTGGATCTTCATCTATAGATGCTTTTTGCTCTTTATTNAAAACTACATCAAAATTATCAAAGTTTTTCCGTATATCCATAAANTTGTGTGAACCTTCAATAACAAACAATGGCCCNTTATCCAAAGTTATTTCNGNAAAGGCAATCCANCAAGTCANCACTCTATTGGTAGCGCGAGTNAAAAATCCTGAATCGCANTGGAGATGCGTAAATCTACCGCGGGGCACTGCCCGCAAAAATAAGTAATCAAATCCAACGGCAGGGCTTCCAAAAATTTGAGACGTTAATTTTTCCAAGACGGGACCATTTGAGACTTTTCTCAAAAATTCACCGTTACTTACTGTTTCCCAAAACTCTCCCCTGTCCTTAAACAATTCGTCTCTTCGAGAAGGATGAGAAAATATTCCCTCATCAAAAGGATCTTCGAGTTCATCGACATTTTTTAGTTGCTCGAAAATTTCATTCCTTGCTGCTTGAATGTCTTGGGAATCTATTAACCCTCGAAAAAAAAGATATCCATCTTTCTCGAGGTTCGAACGAATTTCAGATCCGTTGTGACCAGTTTGCTTTGTTTGTCTTAGTTCTCCTAAGAATTCTTCTTCTATCGCACGACCATCAATCATTGCTCTAGTTTTGTCCAAGAGCTGTCTCCAATATTCTTGCGACGTGTTCTGCTCTTCTGCCAACACCATCCTTAATTTGATGCCTGCAACTAGTTCCATCTGCAACGATCAATGTCTGGTCATCGGCATTCCGAATAGCCGGCAACAAATCCAGCTCCGCCATAGACATCGAAACATCATAATGGTCTGCTTCATAACCAAACGAGCCAGCCATACCACAACAACTTGACTCAATTAATTCCACCTCTAGTTCTGGTATTAAATTCAAAGCCGTCTGCACCGCTCCCATGGCACCGAAAGCCTTTTGATGACAATGACCATGAACAAGAGCTTTTTTCTTAATGGGCACAAAATTAATATCTAAACTTCCATTCTTTTGCTCTTGCACTAAAAATTCCTCCAGCATCAATGCGCTATTTGCCAAGTTTTTAGCATCTAAGCCAGTATTCATTGCTAAGAACTCATCCTTTAACGTATTCAGACAAGACGGCTCTAATCCAACAATTTTTATTCCCTTATCAACAAATGGTTTATACGCCGCAATCATATCCGCCGATGATTTTCGAGCCTCGTCCACCAGACCTGCCGATAAATATGTTCGCCCACAACATAGCCTATTTCCATTATAGTTTTCTGGCTCCACTACATGGACTTTGTAATTTCCTGTTTCAAGTATTTTCAGAGCGGCTCGCAGATTTTCGGGTTCAAAATAGGTGTTAAAAGTATCCGCCAATAGAACAACGTTTTTTTGCCTTACTTCCATTGACGCTTCGGATGCTCTGAAAGGGTTAGCGCTCCAGACCGGAAGAGCTCGTTTTGCTGAAAAACCGAATAACTTTTCTGAAACCCAGGGTCCATAGGGAATCTTGTCCCTTAGATTGCTCAAAAAATGGAAACGAGAAGCAAACTCCGCATACTTAGGTAGCAAGCCAACTAAGCGATCTCTTGGTGATAAACCATCCCTTTTAACTAAGGCATGTTTAACCTCGATCTTCATTCTCGCCATATCTACCCCAGTTGGACATTCTCTTCGACACCCTTTGCATGAGACGCAGAGGTCCATTGTTGCAGCCATATCTTTACTCGAAAATGCCTCTGTCCCAAGTTGACCGGTTAAAGCCAATCTCAGAGTATTTGCCCTGCCTCTAGTCAAATGCTGCTCTTCTTTTGTAACGCGATAGCTAGGGCACATAACCCCACCCGCAATTTTACGGCATGCACCATTGTTGTTACACATCTCCACCGCACCTAAAAAACCATTGTTGTCAGACCAGTCTAGTGCTGGCTTTAAATCGATCGGCTTATATTCTGGAGTGTATCGAAACAACGAGCGATCATCCATTTTGGGTGGGTTAACAATTCTTCCAGGATTCAAAAGGCCCTTTGGATCGAAGACTTTTTTGATATCCCCAAAAGCATCAACCAAACGATTACCGAACATTTCACTATGAAATTCCGAACGGACTATTCCGTCACCATGCTCTCCGGAGTGCGACCCTTTATACTCCCTGACCATCTGGAATGCTTCTTCAGCAATCGCCCGCATTTTCTTCACATCGGTATCTTTTTTCATATTGAGGATTGGTCGAACATGCAAGCAACCAACCGATGCGTGTGCGTACCAGGTTCCACTGGTCCCATGCTTAGAGAAAACTTCAGTCAATCTATCCGTATATTCGGCCAAGTCTTCCAACGGAACAGCACAATCCTCTATAAAAGAGACTGGTTTTCCAGCGCTCTTCATCGACATCATTATGTTAAGGCCCTGTTGCCTAACTTCGGTTATTCGTGCCTGAAACGCAGGTTCAACAGCTTCGATGATAGCCTCGCGATACCCTAAATCACTCATCAGGCTATCTAGCTCTTTCAATTTTCCAGGTAAATATTGAAACTCCTCACCTGCGAACTCCACAAGCAGAAGGGCACCTGGCTCGCCTTTAACAAAGCTTTCCACAACAGGACGAAAAATTGGTATATCTCTAGCCAAATCAATCATTGTTCGGTCAATCAGTTCAACGGCAACAGGATTAAGCTTTACGATGTGCTGAGTAGCATCCATAGCCGAATAAAAACTCGGGAAATGACAAACGCCCATAACGCGATGTTTTGGTATGTCATGAAGCTGTAATTCAATACTCTTAAAAGTAGCAAGAGTTCCCTCTGATCCAACTAATAATTTTGCCATGTTATGACCTGCTGGGTCTATAGTATCGAGATTGTATCCTCCCACACGTCGCTTTAGTTTTGGAAAGCGGTTTTCTAATTCTATTCTTTCACGGCATGCGATTTCCCGTACTTGCGTTACTAGCTGCTTGTACCCCTGATTGGCAACCAGCTCGTCAAGTTTATGGGGCGTGTGCCCAAATTGGAAATGTTCTCCTGTTGGCAGAAGGGCATCGATGGCGCGCACATTATCGACCATAATCCCATAATGTATAGATCTGGCCCCACACGAATTATTTGCCGCCATCCCTCCAATAGTGGCTCGCGATGCTGTTGAGATATCAACAGGGAAAAACAAGCCATGTGGTTTTAAAAATGCATTTAAATGATCCAAAACGAACCCTGGCTGTACTTTGATTGTTTTTTCTTCCGCGTTAAAATCAAGAACTTTATTCAAGTACCGGGAACAGTCTATCACCACTGCTTCGTTGACGGTTTGCCCGCACTGACTCGTGCCTCCACCCCTTGCCAATATTGGTATTCCAGAGTCCACAGAGATTTCGACCGCTCGAACAAGATCCTGTTCAGTTTTTGGCAATACTACACCGACAGGATCAATTTGATAGATTGATGCATCCGTGGAATACCTCCCCCGATTGAATGCATCAAAAAGAACCTCCCCCTCAATATTTTTTGAAAGACGCGAGAACACCTGAGAAGTATCAAAAGAGCTTTTGGCAGACGCCATAAACAATGACCCCAATAAATATATTTTAAACTACTTATTTTTGTATACCGAAATATTATCTTCTGGCTCTCGGTCTCAATTGAACCAGTATTTAAAACATCAAAAAACGATGACTATTATTGGTTTTTGAAAAACCACCCGCCTTACCAGTTGATACAGAAAAAAGTTCTACTTGTCACAATAAAAACTTTGATATTGAATGATTGAATCCATTGAATAGAACTATCAATATATTGATAGAATTTAATATCACAGATCAAAAACGAGGTGGTCATGAGCACATTGCGCGGTATAATTTCACCATTTACAACACCGTTTTCAAAAGATGGTAAACTTCAACTGGAACTGGTTGCCCCGCAGGTCGAATGGCTAATTGAAAATGGCGTGCATGGATTGGCGGCTGGGGGCAGTACCGGGGAAGGTCACGTTTTAAATAGAGACGAATATTATAGTCTCATGAAAACAACCTCAGAGGCCTTGAAGGAAAGAATACCCTTAGTAGCTGGAATTATCGCTAATTCAACATCAGAAGTCGCGGCGCGAGGCAAAAGCGTAAAAGATCTTGGGGTGGAGGCGCTTCAAATTACACCCCCATCGTATCTTTTCCGACCTGATGACAATGCAATGGTCGAACATTTCAAAGAAATACATGCAGAATGTAATATTCCTATACTTATCTATAATGTTGTTCCCTGGTGCTATCTTTCGCCTGATTTACTCTTGAGAATTATGGATGAAGTTCCAGGGGTGCTCGGGGTGAAACAAAGCGCAGGAGACATGAAATTATTTGCCGACTTAATACGAAGAGCCAAACCCAAAAATTTAATTTTCAGCGCTGTAGATGCCCTATTATTTTCCTCCTATCAACTTGGTGCCCCTGGCGCAATAGCAGCAATCCTAACAGCCGCACCCGGACCATCGGTCAAGTTATGGAACGCCGTTATTGATAAAGATTGGGAAACTGCTCGCGATCTTCACGAACGACTAATGCCTCTTTGGGATGCCATCGGTGTGGATAATATGCCTTCTCTTTGTAAGTACGCCCAACAACTGCAAGGGCTAGAAACGGGCTATGCACGAAAACCAACATCTCCCGCAACCGAGGAGCAAAAGAAGACGGTACGAGCTGCTCTAGAGAACTTAAATTTGATCTGAGAATATGCAAAAGGGTACTTGTCTATAACTGAATTTAATTGAGCTAATTAGAATAATTTTTCTATAATGGATAGGTTAGTTGGTGTCCCATTTGTATCGCTTTGATTTGCATCGCTAAGTATTTTGAATAAATGCGGCATTGCGAGAGTGAGCCAGCCGTATACCAGAGCCCTGGTTGGCCAGTTAAGGTCCACATATTGTTGAGTTCTTGCGTTTCAGCATTTACGCCCCAAACTTTTCCAACTCTCTTGGCTACTTCTGCACCAAATAACTCTTTGGTAAGATAGTCCTGCCCCTTGTAACCAGTAGCCAATACTACTAAATCTGCTGCCTGGCTCTCTCCATTCTTCTTGATTAACCCATTCTCTGTAAAAGTTTTAATGTCATCAAATTGCATAAGGCCAATTTTCCGAGCCGCTATCAAATCTGAACATCCGGCATTAAAATAATAGCCTCCACCTCTCTGTCGGTATTTTAGGGGCCATCCAGTATCATCTTCACCAAATTCTAACTTAAAACCGGCAGCCTCAAGACCATTTAATAAACCTGCATCGATTTTCTTCACTTTTCTGGTGATAATTTGATGAGCGCGTCTAGTTACCGCCATAGGAAACGAGGAATTAATCTGATCCAGTTCTACCAGTAGACCCTCAGATTTTGTCTTTCCGTCCGCCTTAAGATATAATCCATCGTAGAGCTGCGCACTAGGATCAACATTTATAACCATGGTAGGGCTTCTCTGAACCATAGTCACCTTAGCGTGATTGGCATATAAATTTTGGCAAATATCATGCGCACTAGTTCCAGTGCCAAAAACTACGACTTCTTTTCCATTCCAATCCTCACCATTTTTGAATTGACTGGAATGAACAACCTTTCCAGAGAATTCATCTAGTATTGGTATCTGAGGCATATTTGGAGTGCCACTTACGCTGGTGGCCATAATAATATGCTTCGGCTTAAGAATTCGACTGGACCCATCCTTAAGAGTTAAGCGAGCATGCCAATGTTGTGAGTCAAAATTGTATTCAGCTCCATCAAACCGCGTTTCTGTCCAAAAATTAATTTCCATTGCATCAACATACGACTCAATCCAATTGGCTAATTTATCCTTTGGAATGTATCCAGGAAAAGTATCCGGAAATGGCATATGCGGAAAATGATTAATCGGCGTACGGTTGTGGAGTTTTAAACTGTGATAGCGTAATCGCCAATTGTCACCAATACGTTTTTCCATATCTACAACCAGTGTTTCAACTCCAAGCCGCCCGAGTTCTGCCGCCGAGGTACAACCAGCATGTCCGCCACCCACTATTAAAACTTCTGGATCCCTATGTAAAAATTCCTGTGTCGCTTTTCGTAAATCCAGCCAATTTGGAGCAGCTATATCAGTTCCTACGTCTGGAATATCATCAGAAATATTCGGTTTTCCATCGAATAATTCCTCCAAGGCAGACATGAACGTCCACGCTTGTTTCCCATCAAGTGCCAAACGGAAAACAGATACGCCTTTCCCTATGTTTGTATCAAAACACCCAAAGGCCTCAATACACTGCTGCCCAGCTCTTTCAACTAATTTCGGTTTACTACGACGTTCATCTATTCGAAAATTTCGCATCCCTTGAATTTTCGCAGCGGTTATTATTTTCTCCTGGATTACTCCACGACCACTGCAGGTTTCAATTTTCCACGTTAAAGCAAGAAGATCTCGCCAATGGCAATCATCAATAAATAAGACACCAAGATTTTTGGAATTCTCTTTTTGTATCGCTAGGTTAAATTTTTCCGCCCATTGGTAGGCAAATTCTGCATTCGAACCATTTTTCATTAAATTAGCATCCATATCTAGAGGCACCCTAGGGAACACTCTTAACCAATACTGAGACATCTTCTTGAATTATGACTTTACTCGGAGAAGAGGTCACATTTGTAGATACTTTTGGTCAAGTGATTTGGTTCAAAACAGTCAAATAACCCTATAAATACTTATCAAAATTATCTATCTGTTTTGATAATTTTTTAACTTCCACCATAAAGCTCGGGCTCGTAACCTATCTTTTCCAATAAATCCATCAACCGTCTACCGTATTCTAGGTATATGGCGTAGCTCTGATCTGCCGAAGCATTAGCTGAGTTGGGGTCATGAAAGACTGATGCCATATGAGGTTCAATTGAGATGCCTCCTTGATAATTAGCGTCATATAACATTTGAAGAATTTGAGGAATAGATGCGTCACCATCTCCCGGATATAAGAAACTTTCCGCACCATTTTCTAACCGTGCGTCCTTAATATGAATATAAGCAATGTGTTTTTTAACCTTTTTAAAAAACTCTACAGGGTCTTGGGTTTCTCCCGTCTTTTTCGAACAATCTTCCGATATGACAGGATTTCCAGTATCGAATACCAGTTTCATCCCCGGGACATTGTCTATCAATTCAAGACTATGACACCAGCTCATGCCTCCAAAATTCATGCAATTTTCGTGTACCGGAGTGATACCAGAATCTATGAATCTCTTACAAATTTCTCTGAGGCGCCTGAATCTTTCTTCTTTATTCTGTTCTTCACCCAAACATCGAGCATAACTCATAATACGAATTAATTTTGTGTCCAGTGCATGCATCCGTGGGATAGCCCTCTCAACTTCTGCAATTGAAATATCAAATGGGTCGCCAACGCTTTTACTCCAATTAGCAATCGTGGAACCAAAGCAATTTATACGAACCTTTGCATCACCTAATATTCGCCGAACCTTTTCGAAATCTTTTTCGCTAATGTCATGGATATTAGTTCCCCAAACACTTCTCGCTTCTATCGCGTTCCATCCAAGTTCTTTTGTAACCTGGATCTGTTTTTCTGGATCTTGAGATGCTTCATCTGCAAACCCTGTTAAATACATAGCTCAAACAACCTCTATTTTGTTTCCACCAGATTGTGCTGATTCATATATAGCAGATATTAAAGCTACCGCGCGTCGGGCCTCTGCTCCACTTATACTTGGAACACTTCTATTATTTAAGGCCAAAATTATATCTTCATAATTACGCGCATGCCATTTGAAATCAATTTTCGATGGGTCGGCAGCACCAGCGCCATCAAAATTTTCTCTTATACCATATTTTTTTCTGACTTCATCATCAGAAGCAACCTCATCCTTAAAATCCCAAACTCTAAAGCGGTCATCCACCATGAAAACTGATCCTTTTGTACCAGTTATCTGAATTTCGGCAGGATGTCCCGACCGCGACCAACTACTTGTGGAGCCTTGAATAACACCAAGCGCACCAGTTTCGAACTCCAAAATTGCTGCCGCCGTATCCTCTACTTCTATACTTTTATGCGCAATAGTGCGCGTTTCCGCCCGAACATTTTTTACTGGTCCCATCAAGTACAATAATAAGTCAATGGTATGTATAGATTGGTTCATGAGCGCTCCTCCCCCATCTAATTTCCAAGTTCCTCGCCATGCAGCACTATCGTAATAATCCTGATCTCTCCACCACTTAACATAAGCATCGGCCATCGTGATTGTACCAAAACGATTTTCCTGGATTGCTTTTTTTAATTCGTCAGTGGATTGATTAAATCGTCTTGGAAAAATACCTGACAGCATTACCCCCGACCTATCACAATCCCCAATCATTTTATCAATCCGCTCGACCGATACTTCTAATGGCTTTTCGCAAACAATATGCTTTCCCGCCGCCGCAGAAGCCAAACAGGGCTGTAAATGAGCACCGCTAGGCGTACAAATGCTTACAGCATCTAAACCTTTATGTGCAAGAAATGACGAAAAGTCCGAGTAAGCGGCACAGTTAAATTCAGACGCGAATTTATCGGCTTTACTCTCATCTTCCGAGAATACTGCTACGAGGTTAGCCCCGCAGGTTGCCCTTATCGCTGCTGCATGAAATTTAGCAATCATACCTAGCCCAATGATCCCAAAATTATAAGTCATATTTGCCCAATATCTCCCACCTTTGCCTCATTTTACCCAATTAAAAGCCGATATGCATCCTCCCAAGTCAAAATATTCTTTCGTCTCTAAGATCAATTTAGTCCCTGATTTGGTAATTAAAGAAACTTTGGTCTATCGTATTAAATACATCCTTAGAAATTCAAATAACATTTCATGTTTGGGAGGGCACTCATGGGTAGACTAGATGGAAAAGTAGCGCTAATCAGTGGCGGTGCAAAAAGCCAAGGCGCCGCAGAAGCACGTGCCTTCGTTTCTGAAGGCGCTAAAGTTGTTTTTGGTGATATTCTAGATGAACTCGGGAATGAGTTAGCTAACGAAATCAATATGCATTCAAAAAACGCAAAATATATACATCTTGACGTTACTCAAGAGAACGATTGGAAAAAAGCTATCAAAACAACAGTAACTGAATACGGCAAGCTTGATATTTTGGTGAATAATGCTGGAATAGTGATTAACCGTGTACCTATAGAAGAGCGCACTGTAGAAGAGTGGGATAGAGTTCAAGCAGTAAATTCACGAGGCGTATTTCTTGGCACAAAGCATGCTATTCCCGCTATGCGGGATAGCGGNGGTGGGTCGATAATTAATATTTGCTCTGTTGCTGGTTANGGACAATCGANGACCCAAGANCCCGCGTATGCAGCGAGTAAGGGNGCNGTTCGCATTTTCAGCAAGGTCACTGCTACNCAACATGCAAAAGACAACATTCGCAGCAATGCTATCTTTCCCGGTCCAATNGATACGGAGATGGTCCANGCTGCAATGTCTGATCCNAAAGCTCTGGCAGAACGTTTAACAAGAGTTCCAATGGGAAGATTGGGGCTTGTAAAAGAAATTGTCGCAGGGGTTATATTCTTAGCGTCAGATGAATCTTCCTACATGACCGGAGGAGAACTTGTAATAGATGGTGGTGCAACTAGCATGTAACTCTAATATGAAAAGTAGACACTTTTGTTTTAATTTTCATAGTTATAAAACTTCCGCATAAATTCTGCGCTAAACTTCCCAGATTTTGTGTCATCTTCTAACGACTCTATATCGCGTTCGGCTGGGGGACCATAACCTCCTGCTCCCGCGGTCTCTATACAGACAGCAACACCAGGTTTGACCTCAAGGGAAGCTGGCTTAATCGGTAACGGTTGTTTATTACCATCATCTGAGTGGAGAGATATAGAGGCGGTGCCACCGCTTTCGCCGCCAAATAAACCCCAAGGGGCTTTGACCCCTCTTTCTCCTTGTCCCGAAAATGTGAGAGTATGATCGATACCACGGTAAACTCTTCTTAATCCTAAACCGCCCCTCCATTTCCCAGCGCCTCCTGATCCTTCGACCAACTCGTATCGGTCAACCAAAAGCGGGTATTCATTTTCCAAAGCCTCGACCGGCAAATTTGACGTATTGGTGACGTGTACTTGTATACCATCGGAGCCGTCTTTATATGACCTACCGCCTGCTCCACCACCAATCGTTTCCATATAAAGGTAGTATTTTCCATCAGGACCTATTCCAGAAAACGTAGCTACACCGTTAGCACCATTGCAAGCGGCAATAACTCTATCTGGCACTGCTTCAGCTAACGCGCCTAAAATAACATCAATGATGCGTTGACACGTCTGGGCGCGCGCCGCCGTAGCCGCTGGGAAAGACGCATTCACAACACTTCCTTCAGGGGCTTTAATGTGGACCGGCTCCAGCATTCCGTGGTTTGTGGGTCCATCTGGATCAACGAGTACCTTTAAGGCAAAAAGTACACTTGCCTGCAAACCCGCAAAACTATTATTCATATTTCCCCTGACTTGCGGACCGGAACCCTGAAAATCCAACCAGATCTCTTCGCCTTGCTTTTTTATTTTCACAACAACGGGAATATTCTCAGTTCCCATCCCATCATCATCCAAAACATCTTCAAACGCGTATTCGCCATCCGGCAGTTCCGCAATACTGCTTCGCATACGACGCGTCACAGCATCTATAATCGCAGAACAACCAAGCTTTATCTGTTCTTTCGACCACTTTTTAAATAACTCTTTTAATCTTCTATTTCCGAGTCTGTTCGCCGCTATTTGCGCCATATAGTCACCGCGGCGCTCACTTGGGACTCTTACATTCAATAAAACTAAGTCAAAAACGTCTTGGAGTATTTTGTCTTCTTGAACAATTCGTATCGGAGGAATGCGTAATCCTTCTTGGTAAATTTCTGTCATGCCCCCGGCCATAGATCCTGGTGCCATTCCCCCGATATCGGAATGATGGGCAATATTAGAGACAAACAGGATTAATTCGCCATCACGAAAAATCGGGGCCAATATCGCTACATCTGGAAGATGTGACCCTCTTCCCACAAAAGGATCGTTTGATAAAAACATGTCACCGGGATTTATTTCTTCGACCCCGTAACGATCCAGTACCACCTCAACCAAACCCAACATTGATGCTAGGTGAAGCGGTAAACTTTCGCCTTGCACGACTACCCTACCCTGCGCATCAAAAATTGCTGCACTGTGGTCATGTCTCTCTTTTATATTGGTCGAGTATGCACTCTTCATTATTGCCAAGAACATTTCATCACAAATGCTAGTCAGGCTGTTCCTCAGCAATTCAACTTCGATTGGAGTGAGTTTGGGCATTAGTAATCCTCCGGCTGACCAAGATCAATAATGAGGTTACCCCATCCATCTATTTTCGCGGTATCCCCCGGAAAAATAAGGAGCATACTATCCATCTGCTCGATTACGGCCGGGCCCTCAAAATTTTGCTCGACTGGAATAGCTTCCCTTCGATAAATAGGTGTCTCCGTCCAGATGTTTTTTCCAAAAGAAACCTCGCGAGATCCTATAGATTTAAGGCGAGAGCCTGCTTTGGTTTTGGGTAAGGGTGGCTTAGACAAAATACCTGCTAGTTTTACTCGCATGCCGACAAGTTCAACTGGTTCATTGGATTGACTATAGCCATATGCAACTTCATGCGCCTTATCAAATTCAGCCCTAAGCTCGAGCGCTGTGTCTCGATTAAATTGATCATTTTTAAAATTGATGGCTAGCTCAAAATTTTGTCCCGCATACCGTAGATCAGCCGACCATGTCTGCCGCTGATCCTTTTTATCAACAGATTCAGCGGCGAACCAATCGTTAGCCCTCATAGACAGATTAGACTTTGCCGCATTTAGAACCTCAAAAATATTTTTATCAAATACAGCTAGAGAGGGTTGAATTAGGTCAGCTACTAGATCAGAACCAAGTAAACCTTCGGCACACAAAATGCCTGGATTGGGGGGTATAAATACCTTTTTTATTCCGAGATCTTTCGCTACGTCGATAGCATGCAGTGGCCCAGCTCCCCCAAAGGCAAAGAGAGAAAATTTTGATGGGTCGTGTCCTCGCTCGACTGATATGGCCCTAATAGCTTTCACAATCACTGAGGAAGCGACCTGCACAATGCCTAACGCCGTATCCTCTCTACTCATGCTTAGTTTTTCTGCTAAATTATCAATGGCTTCTTCTGCTAAGTCTCTTCGAATATCCATTCTACCGTCTAACAATGACGTATCCGGAAGGCGTCCCAAAATCACATTTGCATCTGTAACCGTAGCCTTGACCCCGCCTTTATTATAGCATGCGGGTCCAGGCACTGCACCGGCACTTTCAGGTCCAACCTTAAGTAGACCGTCTCTGTCTATCCAAGCGATAGAACCTCCACCAGCTCCCACGGCGTTAACATCCAAAGCGGGTAGTCGTAATGGGAAACCTGCCAACCGACGACTATGAACAACAGAGGGTTCACCGTCAGCTAATAAAGAAACGTCGGCACTTGTTCCTCCAATATCCAAGGTAATGATATTAGGTTCTTGGGTTGCTTTAGCCCGATAAGCGGCACCAAGAACACCCGCAGCGGGACCCGATAGGGCCGAACGGATTGGAAATTGTCGAGAATATGCTGCAGACATCAGACCCCCCCCACTTTGACTTATTGTTGGTTCTGCCACCACCCCTGTTTTTGCCACATTTTTGGTAAGTCTATCTAAGTAAGCACTCATTACGGTTAAGAGAGCCGCGTTTAGAACGGTTGTCGAAAAGCGCTCATATTCTCGAAATTCGGGATAGACCATAGATGACGTCATTATAGAAACGTCGGTAGACATATTCTGCCTAAGCACTTCAGCTGCCCTTTCCTCGTGCTCAGGAAAAGCATGTGAATGAAGGAAACAAACCGCAATGCAATCTATTTGCTTCGCCTCAAGGATATCTGCTATCTTTATTAACTCTTGCTCATCTAAAGGCGTGTATACAACGCCGTCAGCTCTCATTCGTTCCGACACCTCATATCTTAGCCATCTCGGAACAAGTGGCTTGGGGAAGTCCTGATGCATATCGTAGACCTTGGGTCGCGTCTGGCGACCAATTTCAAGCAGGTCTCTGAACCCTCTGCTAGTGACCATTGCAACTTTTCCGACGCGCCTTTGAATTAAGGCATTAGTGCCTACCGTAGTTCCATGACCAAAACGAACAATTTCTTTAGGCTCCAACTTGTGAGTAGTCAAAAAGTGATTGAGCCCTTGGATGATTGCGTCATCTGGCCGCTCAGGCGTAGAAGGTAGTTTATACAACAGTTGCATATTCTTTTCTGGAATACTTACGGCAAAGTCGGTAAACGTGCCGCCAACATCAACACCAATATGAACTGTCATTAAAAAATCCAACTAAAAATAAAAAACCTTCAAGATTCATAAAGAATATACTTCTATAATACGTTACCTGCACAAGAGTGGGCATGAAACCCGCCCTATAAGACTGTTGTTTCACCGTTTAGAAATAGTAATGAAATGATTATCCACCACAGTATCAATCGGAGAGACTTCAGACGAAAGCGCGTCGATCAATACTATGCAAACGTCGGAAAAAAAGTCCAACTATCAGACTGTCTGATACAAGCCTAACTTCGAGCACACTTCTCTCATTTAGTTTTCTTTACTATCTAATTTTCCTCAGCAAATCAGTAAATTCAAACCGGGTAACGCGCCAGCAATTGCTTTGCTATAATAAGCTTTTGCAACTCGTTAGTGCCTTCTCCAATAGCTAGTAACGGAGCGTCTCTATAATATCGCTCGATATCAAATTCCTTTGAGTATCCATAGGCACCATGTAGCCGCATAGCTTCCAAACTATTAGAAAGAGCCGCTTCACTCGCCACCAATTTTGCCATTCCAGCTTCCATATCGCACCGCTCTTCGCGATCATATGCAAGTGCAGCCTGCTCTGTTAGCAGTCGCGCAGACTCAACTTGAGTTGCCATATCGGCTAATTTAATTTGGATAGATTGATGCTCACAAATAGGTTTTCCAAAAGTTTTTCGCAGTTGAGAATACTCAACCGACTTTAAGAGGCAAGCTTTTGCTATTCCAACACCCCGCGCTGCAACGTTTATTCTGCCAAGTTCTAGCCCACCTAGGATTTGTTGAAGCCCGCGCCCCTCTGCACCGCCTATTAAATTTTCACCCGGAACAAATAAATCCTCCATCACGAATTCGCCAGAGTCGATTCCTTTGTAACCAAGTTTTTTCATGCGCTTATCAACTTTAAATTCGGAACTTTTCTCGACAAGAAAGAGACTCATTCCTTTATGTCGTGGTTCAGCTTCAGGGTTTGTTTTAGCAAGAATAGCGAGTACTCCGCCTTCTACTGCATTACTTATCCAGGTCTTAGCACCATTTAACGAATAGCCGTTACCTGATTTATCAGCTCTAGTCCTGATACCCTGCAAATCTGTACCCGCATCCGGTTCGGTTAATGCTATCCCGCCTCGAAGCTCCCCAGATGCAAATTTAGGTAACCATTTTGCCTTCTGTTCCTCGGTACCTGAGCGTTCAACAGCGGCAGCCATGATTAGATGAGAGTTGAATATACCTGATACCGACATCCAAACAGTCGAAACGCGTTCAACAACTTTGGCATAGGTTGAAACTGATAGACCGAGACCGCCATACTCCGTGCCAATCGTCGCGCCAAAAAGCCCCATATCCACCATTTTATCAACAATTTCCTGAGGGTATGTATCATCGGCTTCCAAGTCATGAGCAAATGGTTCAACATCCCGTTCTAAGAACCTGTCTACACTCTCAAGAACCATGCGTTCTTGTTCTTCTTTTTCCTCAATGCTGAAATCCTCTGCTACGGCCATTTTTCTATTTCTCTCATTTAAATAATTAGATTGGGGGTTCGAATTTTATTTATCTATACCGTGTCCCTGTTTTGCAACCAGCATCGATCTGTCAAAAGTCATAAATACTGTGCCATCAGCCTTAGTTCCACGCGTTTTAATTGAGACTATACCCTGAGTTGGTCTTGAATTTGATTCTCTTTTATCTATCACCTCGGACTCTGCATAAATAGTATCGCCAATAAATACAGGAGCGGGTAACTTAATATCCGTCCAACCAAGGTTTGCGATAGCCTTTTGGCTAACGTCACTGACACTCATGCCGGCAACAATGGATAAGGTGAGACAAGAATTAACCAAAATTTGACCGAATTCGCTGTCTTTTACGTATTCTTTATCAAAATGAAGCGGGTGGGTATTCATTGTTAAAAGAGTGAACCAGGTGTTATCCGCCTCACTGATAGTGCGGCCGGGGCGGTGTTCATATATATCACCGATAACAAAGTCTTCGAAATTACGGCCTATGTCTTCCCTAAAACGTCTCTTGCCTGTTTTATCTGATATAGGGGTGCTTCCATAAACCATCTTTTTACTCTCAATCCTCGCCTGCCATTCGCAGTCCCTGCTCATCTGAATACGTTAAATCCAACATCGCATCCACTGAACTCGATTTTTCAAGTGTTAACATTTCTCGTACTAATGCGTCTCTTTGCTTCTCACCTAAATAAGGGGCAACCAGATCATCAAATTTAGAGCGAGCCTCGGCGTCTGTCATGAAATTTTTAGGCTCACCCTTTGGCACTGTAACACTATGCTCAAAACTTTCTGTTGAAGTTTTTATTCGAACAATCCCTGCCATATTGTCTGGATATTCTGACTCAGCCCACGGATCTGTCACCGTGGTAAATTTTGCCGCAAGCGCTAGAGTGTCATTATCATTGAGGTGTTTATCATAATCATCCCAGCCCATTGTTCCTTCTCTCAAAACCACCGCACCGCAAAATGGCATCGAAAACTGGCCGTCGACTGCGCCCGTTGGTTTTCTTTTACTTTCATCTGTTTCACCTATTATTCTCCATCCCGTATGGGGCAATCCTACCTCAACTTTTTCAACCTCTTCTATTGAGATGTTATTCTCGGTCCGCATTGCTGCTATGGCACCCATTGCGGAGTGACTATATCTGCAGGATGGATAGGGTTTAACTGCGATATTCATGGTCTCCCATACAGTGCCAAGATTTGCCGCTGCCCGACTGATATCAGGACTAGGAGCATAAGATTGTAGAAAACCATCTTTACCTTCTATTGACCCCATTGGACCAACAAAGCCTTCCTTTGCCAACGTCGCGGCTATCAAACCATTGTGGCCAGAATAACCAACCTGGAACCTTTTAGTCCACGCGCCATCAGCCAAAAATCTCATCGATCCTGAAGTTTGGCATTCAGCTATTCCAAAAGCACTGGCGATATTGTCAGCATTAAGACCAAAAATTAGACCAGCTGCTGCTGCCGCCCCGAATGTTCCACAGGTAGCTGAGGGATGATATCCACGTTTATAGTGATCCGAGGGATTGAGCGATAAGCTGAGACGAATTTGGACTTCATAGCCAGCAGCTATTGCAGTAATGACCTTTTTTCCATCAGCTCCGACCATCTCAGCCGCTGCTAATGCCGCGGGTATTATAGGAGCGCTAGCGTGAATAGAACCAGCTGCATGCGTATCATCGAAGTCAAGGCTGTGAGCAAGTGTGCCATTGATCATGGCTGCGCCGGCGGGCGTGTATTTATTGTGAGTACCTATTACCCTGCATTGTCCACCAAGGTAACCCATCGCCTGGTTCGCAGCCAAAAGACTAGCGGTAGACTCTGAGTCGTGCATGGCTCGAATGGAAATACCTACAGTGTCCATAATCAAAAATTTGATGCGCTCCACCACTTCAATGGGCAAGTTATCAAACGACAGATTTGCTACAAATTCTGCAAGTTGTTTGGTTTCAGACATCTACAAACCTTCCGTAACGAGTTGTTAATTTGTCTATATTAAATAAAGTGTTGGGACGCCGAGGTCAATCGACCGAACTGTTTTATCCAGTAGATATTTAAAGATCCGCTCAATGCTGGAACTAAGGAGCACGGTCCTAGTAACCAACGTGGTTGGATTATTACTCGTTTCACTTCTAACCTCACGCGTGCATTCTGCCGGATTTATAATTGAATTGTCTCATGCATGCCAGTTGCACTTTTATTAAGCAATGTTAATAGTTACGGTTATCAATAATTTTTGTCTTCAAACTGCCAGTGTAGCAGTTCTCTTTTAATCGAATGAACGGGGATACCAATTGAAAAAAGAGATTGCTGCAAACCGTTCAACCGTCACAATAAAAGAAGCATATCGTTTCTTTACGCCATTAATCTTTATGGCGGAATTACATATGCTTTCACATGCGATTATCTCGGCCTTTCTTGCGCGGATGCCCGACCCAGAACCCATACTGGCAGCATACAGCATTGCTTTTTATTTACACGCTACAATGGGCAGCCCGGTATGGGCCTGTCAATTTGTAGCCATATCTTTTATTCGTGACCGAGCCTCTGTCATCCGCCTATTTATTTTCAGCACACAAACGTTTCTCCTCGTTGGGTGGCTATGGGCTCTTATCGCATTAACACCTTTAGGCCAAAGTTTTTTTATTCTAGCATTCGGTGTTAGCGAGGCGGTAGCAACAGAGGCGCAATTATGTGTACTCATCTCAACGTTTATCGTACCATGCGTATTTTTCCGGTCACTATCATACGCGTTATTGATGCTTAATCGACGCACTACACTTGTAACCTTGGGGACCATGATCCGGCTGATGGGATTATTTGCTATTTTGACCGGATTACAGGACAGCAACAGTGGTGCACTGATTGGTATGGTGGCGTTAACCGGATGTATTGCAATTGAAAGCTTTTACGCGGTAATCGCTGCCCGAAAATATTATTTAAACTTGCCTGCCAAAAGCGAACCCTTGCCAAAATATAGAGAACTATGGCGATTTGGTTGGCCCGTTATACTGATGCAAATAGCAGAAAGTGGTGTCGCATTTACAGTAAGCTTTTTCTTGGGGCGTTTGCTACGACCCGAACTTGCCTTAGCTGCTTTCGGCGTTTTAGACGCAATGATGCGGGTTATGTTGGGTCCTCTGAGGAACTTAACTCAAGCAGTGCAAACGCTAACCAATAACCGTTCTGATGCTATCGTGATTGGAAAATTCACCCTTCATCTCGCAATCATATTTACGTTGATTGTGTGCACATTTTATAATGAAACAATACGTCAATACGCATTGGAGGATATAATGGGTTTGCCACTTTCTATGGTAAGTTATATCACACCTGCTCTATTATTGACGCCTCTGCTGGCATTAAGCATGACCGCGGCGGCATATACTCGCGGACAGCTGCTTGCTAGCCGCAAAACTGGGGCCATTGCTTTTGCTTCGGCTGCCCGAATATTAGCAGTTTGTGTAACTGGGCTGATAGCGCTCTCCTTTTCAAACGTCAATGGAGCTGTGGTTGGAGTTATTGCCTTAATAGGCGCTTTTACTTGTGAAACAACCATTTTGGGTTGCAAAGTCCTCTATGCCGAGCGTTGGCAGGGTGGATTATTTCGTTAATCTATATCATGGTTATAAATATTTAGTTGCCCAACGAAAAATGATTGTAACAAGCTTCCTATCAATGATTAATCTGATTAGGTAGATTTTCTATCTTTGGGGTCCATTGGCTCTGTTTAGATAAAACTAAGCATCTGCGCATGATGAGCTGTCAATATCACACATCTTTCGCGGTATGAATTTTTAATACTGGTTGTTTCATTTCATCAACCAGATTCGAGTGCCCTTGTTCATCTAAATTCTCGGTTCCAAGTTCTATATCCTCTATTTTCCCCCCACGTTTTGTAAGTTTATCTGCTGAAACCCGGATGTGTCTAATATCTTCCTCAGCTTGCCTAAAGTGTGTTTCCAATTTTCCAACACGGCCATCAAGACGCGCTACATCGGTTAACATAAGAGAGACCTCTTTTTGTATCACATGGGCCTGCTCTCGCATTTGGGCATCCTTTAATACAGCCCGTATCGTATTAAGCGTTGCCATTAACGTAGTCGGAGAAACTATCCAAACTTTTGATTTCCATGATTTCTCCACAACATCAGCTAAATTTGCGTGCAGTTCCGCATAAACTGCTTCTGATGGCAAAAACATAAGTGCCGACTCCGCTGTTTCACCGGGTATAATGTACTTTTCAGAGATATCCTTTACATGCTTTAAAACGTCGCTAGCTAGAGCTTTGCGCGCTAGTTTTTTATCATTTTCGTCCTTGGAATCGATTAGAGTACGATAACTCTCTAACGGGAATTTAGCGTCAATCGCTATCGGCCCGGGTGGATTTGGTAGAGCCAACAAACAATCTACCCGTCTATTTCCTGCAAGTGTAGCTTGAAAGACGTAGGCATTCGGGGGCATAATAGATCTCACGAGATCAGCTAGCTGTATTTCGCCAAAAGCTCCGCGGGCTTGTTTGTTAGATAAGATATCTTGCAAACTAACTACTTGGCTCGATAATTCCTCAATATTCTTTTGAGCGGCATCGATAAGCACTAAACGCTCTTTAAGCTCACCCATCGTATTTTGCTGAGTAACTCGGGATTTCTCCATCCCTTCACCAAAACTCTTCATCATCTCACTGAGACGTTCTTCAATTTTTTTTGTAACTTCTTTTTCCTGAGTTTGCATTAACTCTGCAATTTTTGATTGATGTGCGACCTGACTATCCGATATCTGCGCTAATCGTCCGGTCAACTCCGCCTGCGATTCAGCCAATCTTGTTGCGGTATCTCTCGTGTTTCTGGTATTACCAGCCAGCTCTTCTATTATCTTATTCGGAGCCCTGCTTTGACTGAATAAAAGATAAATAAAAAGACCAACGACCGAGGCCAATGTAACGCTAACAACGAGAAGAAGCGGATCCACCATCACAACTCCATATCGAGAGGGCTATAGAAAAAGATACAATATATTGGGATGATCCAATCGTCCAGTACACTACAGTTTGGCTCTAGACTTGACGGATCTAATATCATCCCTTACGGAAAACAGCCTGTTAATTATTGGTAAGAAACGATGACTATATTGCCTATTGTCTGGGCTCCTGACCCAGTTTTAAAGACCAAATGCCTGCATGTTAATTCTGTCGGTGAAGCAGAGAAGCAACTTATGAAGGATATGCTTGAAACTATGTATAACGCCCCTGGTGTTGGGCTGGCCGCCCCTCAGGTCGGGGTTACAAAACGAATAATAGTAGTTGATTGTGCACGAACAGACGAACCTCCAGCGCCATATAAAATGATCAACCCAGAGTTGATAGATTCCTCAAAAGAAGAAGTTATTAACGAAGAAGGTTGCTTGTCACTCCCCGGGCACTACGCCGATGTTAGCCGCCCGTCAACGGCCCGCGTCAGATACTTAGATGAAAATGGTAATCAGCAGATAATGGACACTGAAGGGCTTTTAGCTGTATGTATTCAACATGAAATAGATCATATCAATGGTATTCTTTTTGTTGATCACCTATCTTCACTTAAGCGGAATATGATCCTGAAAAAAATGGTTAAAGCCAAGAAAGAACGCTGAGCTGTGGAGGGTCAAAAGTCAAAATTAAATTGCAAAAATCGATCTCGATTTAGATTAGGTTTCATGGGAACCCCTGATTTCTCGGTACCAGCGCTCGCCAGTTTAATCGAAGCTAATCATGATATTTGCGTTGTTTATACTCAACCGCCAAGACCAGGGGGAAGAGGAAAGAAATTACAAAAAACGCCTATTCATAAATTTGCAGAAGACCAAGGTGTTTTAGTAACCACACCCAATTCCCTAAAAACACCCGAAGCCCAAAAGATGTTATTATCCCTCAATTTGGACGCTTTAGTCGTTGCTGCATATGGACTCATATTACCGCCAGCAGTTTTGAAAATCCCAAAACTTGGATGTCTCAATATACACGCATCACTGCTCCCGCGCTGGCGTGGAGCTGCTCCGATTCAAAGGGCAATTATGGAGGGCGATAACGAGAGCGGTGTTTGCATAATGCTAATGGAACCAGGATTAGATACAGGTCCTATCTTAAGCTACGAAAAAATTACTTTAAGTGACCATACGACAGGAGCCTCTCTGCATGATGACTTAGCATTGATCGGGGCAAATCTTATTAATCCAACCCTGATAGATTTTGCAAATGGTAAAATTGCTGCAATTCCCCAGAGTGATCGGGACGCAATTTATGCAAAAAAATTATCCAAAGAAGATGGGCACCTCGATTGGTCAAAACCTGCAAATGATTTAGAACGATTAATCAGAGCATTAAATCCATGGCCAGGCGCTTGGTGTATGTTGAATGGTGAAAGAATTAAGATCCACAAAGCTTCTGTGTTGAATATTGATAGTACCGTCACAGACGCTGGTACAATCCTTTCTGATAATTTGACAGTAGCATGTGGCAAAGGGATCTTGAAAATCACAGAACTACAAAAAACCGGCAAAAAAGTAATGACCAATCTTGAGTATCTCCGCGGTAATCCAATAGAAATTGGGTCTCGTTTTGGATAAACATCGGTTGTATTTTATTTTCTCCAACGAGCCGTTGCTATATCGTCCTTAGTGTTAGCCTCTACCCACCTGTCTCCGTCTGAGGTTTCCTCTAATTTCCAAAATGGCGCTTTTGTTTTCAGCCAATCTATTAAAAAGTGACATGCATCAAACGCACTTTCTCTATGGGAAGAGGCACAAGCTACTAAGACTATATTATCACCCGGTCCAAGACGCCCGTAACGGTGAATGATTAAGCTACTATTCAAATCCCAACGTTGATTAGCCTCATACTCGATATCTACAAGCTGCTTTTCCGTCATTCCTGGGTAGTGCTCCAAGATCATCGCAGAAATAGTATCTTCACCTGTAATATCCCTGACCAAACCAACAAAGCTTGTCACTGCACCTATCTGACGGTTTCCCTCTGTTAATTTTTTTAGTTCTAGCCCCACATCGAAGTCGGCTGATTGTACCCGGATCATTGTCTATCCCCCTGTCACTGGGGGGAAAAAAGCTATTTCATCACCCGGTTGCACTGGGTGATCAATATCTACATATTCTTGGTTAACTGCAAACCTGATGTTGCTAATGTCCGAGAAGGCCTCATTTGAGATTGTATTACGTTGCTTTATCCAATCTATGAGGCTTTCAATATCTTTGATATTTTTAGGTGGATCAATGTGCTCGCCAGAAACGCCCATTTTTATTCGAATCCACGCAAAATATAATAAGTTCATAAGCCCAACTCACTAAATGGGATATAGTTAACAGAATCTCCCTTTTCAACATTTACGATGTCTTCAGAAAGTTCAACGAAACCGTCTGCAAAAACCATAGACGAAAGGATACCTGCTCCCTCTCTTTTATACTTTTTTGCTATTAATTTACCGTTTCCATTTTTTTTTATTTTTACACGAACATACTCTCGGCGATGTAACTTCTTTTTGTAACTAAAATCGGATTGCACTGAAAACAATTTAGGCACGGTATCATTTGCGCCCGAAAGTTTTAGAATAATGGGTCTAGCAATCTGCAGAAACGTAACCATGGCAGCAACGGGATTTCCCGGCAGTCCTATGAAAACCGTATCATTAATTTGGCCTAATGCAACTGGTCGACCCGGCTTTATAGCTAACCTCCAAAACAGCAAAGATCCCTCGTTCTCCACAACCTTACGAACATGATCTTCTTCCCCAGTCGAAACTCCTCCAGAAGTAATTATTAAATCGTATTTGCTCGTTGCAGATAACAAGCCGTCAGCTATGATTTTTGGATCATCCTTTAGAATACCCAGATCATTTACCTCGCATCCAACACCTTTTAAGAGTTGCATAAGTGTAAACCGGTTGGAGTCATATATTGCCCCCTCAAAAAGGCTATCCCCTGGGTCACGAACTTCATTTCCTGTTGAAAATACTGCTACCTTTAGTGGAACCATCACCGGCAGATGACCACAGCCAATTGAGGCAGCCAATCCAATCTCTTGTGGCCGTAATCTGCAACCTGCTGTCAAAATCGTTTCACCGTACTGAATGTCTTCGCCCAACAAACGACAATTTGCGCCACGGTGAATGCCCTCTGGCAAGAATACCACTTCTTCATCTACCAAACAGTCCTCGATCATAACAACCGTATCAGGCCTCTGCCCACCCGGCCCTTCAGGCATCAATGCGCCTGTAAGAATTTGAACTGCTTCTCCTCTATTTTGCAGACGTCCCAACGGAGCCCCCGCTATTGCACGGCCAGTGATTGGTAACTTGGTTTCAGAACCAGAACGAATATCATCGTAATAAATTGAGAAGCCATCAACCGCCGAATTATTATCCGCTGGCACATTTTTGCGAGAAATAATATTTTCTGCAAGGATCCGGTTCAGCGCCCCCACCAAAGGAACCTGCTCTGTCTTCGCAGAGGGTTTCAGCGTGCCCTTGAGTTGATCTAATGCTTCGTCAACCTGAGTTAGTTTCCCCCCGAATGCGAAGCAATCATCAGTTAGTTGTGCCATAACCTTACCTTATCACAAAGTTTCCAAGAGCCCAGAACTTTGCATAATGAAACTGGCAATCGATTCAATGTCTCTTAGGTCAAATACCGGAACGGCTAGGTTATCCAGTTGAATATCACTCGCTATCCCACAAATATTAGGGTCCTCTGGTTGCAATAAAGGTTTCCCATTTGATCCCCGATAGACTTCCAGTTTTTTATGTTTCTCTTTTTTAAAACCTTCCAAAAGGACTAGATCTACAGCAGACAGCTTTTTTAATAAACTCTTTAAAGTAGGTTCCTCAGACCCTTTATTTTCATGCATCAAGGCCCACCGCGTTTTTGACGTTATTAAAACCTCCGAAGCACCCGCTAACCTGTGTTCGAATGAATCTTTACCTGGTCTATCTATATCAAAGGCATGGTGGGCGTGCTTTATCGTGGATACCGATATACCTTCAGAGATTAAAACTGGTATCAGACGTTTCAATAATGCCGTCTTTCCACTTCCACTCCATCCAGCTAACCCAAACACTTCCATCCAAACAGTCCATAATATTATAAAGAAAATTATAAGGTCCTTTAATCGTCCACTCTATCCGAATCTCCTGCGCTAACGTGCAACAGGCCTGACCTTAGATAATCATAACCAGTCCAAAGTGTCAGCAGAGCGGCCAACCATAAACAAATTTCACCTATTAATACTGAGGGGATTTCGGGAGGAGAAGCATTACCAACGATCAAAAAACCCAACGAGAACATTTGTAAGCCGGTTTTCCATTTAGCTAAACGGCTTACTGGCAAGCCGACACGAATTTCAGCCAGGTATTCTCGAAGCCCGGAGACTAAAATCTCCCTCAATAAAATGATCAAGGCGGGCAAAACGGTTAAACCGGAGATGTAGCCAAATGAGCAGAGAACCAGAAGGCAAGCGCCCACAAGCAACTTATCTGCAATCGGATCAAATAGGCGTCCCATTGCAGATTGGTGGTTTAGAGTTCTGGCTAAATATCCGTCAAAATAGTCTGTTATACAAGCATAGGTATAAACACCTAGAGCAATCCATTTTAGCTGATCTGTTCCTACCCAAACAAGTATGACCAGGACGGGGATTACGGCTATCCTCGACATTGTCAGAATATTTGGCAAGCTTCTCATCTACACTATCCTAGGGCAAAAAAGAATTGTGAATAGGAAAATTATTACGACCAACTGAAATTCACAACCTATATGTTTACGCCGTTTCATGAAAATAATCATAAATAATCTTTGCGAGTCGTATACTAATTCCATCGACTTGCTCTAAATCTTCTAATCCAGCCCGAGATACCGCTTTGGCTGAACCAAAATGGTGAAGAAGCAATCGTTTTCGCTGGGCTCCGACGGATGGAATATCATCAATTTCTGAACGTAAAAGGTTCTTCGACCGTCGTGCTCTATGCGTCTCGATCGCGAAGCGATGCGCCTCATCCCTTAATCGTTGCAAATAGTATAGTACTGGATCATTGTCTTTGAGGGTGAATGATGGCTTGCCTTGCCGATAGAAACGTTCTCGTCCAGCATTTCTATCTGGACCTTTTGAAATAGCTACAAATGTAATATCAAGTAATCCAAGCTCTTCTGCTACTTCTAAAGCACAGGATAGCTGCCCTGGGCCTCCATCAATAAAAACCAAATCTGGCATAACAGTCTTTCTAATGCCATCTGGTTGAACTAATGATCCGGAAAACCGTCGGTATAAAACCTGACGCATCATCGCATAGTCGTCTCCTGGTTTTATTGTACTTTTCCCTTCATTAGAGACTTCTGGGGCACCCGAGAAAGTCCGATCTTTGTCACGTCCCTCATCAATATTCCTTATGTTAAATTTTCTGTAAGAATACTTTTCTAAACCATCCAAGCCAGCCACTATCATGGCTCCCACGGAATTGGTTCCCTGAATATGACTATTATCGTACACTTCTATTCGTTTGGGCGTAGCATCTAACTCCAACAATTCAGCGATACGATTAAATGTCTTGGTATTAGTCGCGGTTTCCGCTTGCTTTCGATCTAAGGCCTCGCGAGCATTAGCCAAAGCATATCTGAGCAGCTTTTTTTTGGGACCTCTAGACGGTTTAAATATGTTTACCTTACGTCCAAATCTCGTTGATAAGGCTTCAGTTAATAATAGCTTTTCGCATATTTCATGGCTGATTATCAGTTCCTTAGGTGGGACTTTATTATCATAAAATTGCCCTATAAACGCTGCCAAAATTTCTTCTGGCTCATGTGATTTGTCATGCGCCGGAAAATATGCCCTATTGCCATAATTACTTCCCCCTCGGTAAAAGAACACTTGGACGCAGCTGACACCCTTTTCTAGATGCAACGCAAAAATATCCGCATCTTTAATACCTTGAATATTAATATCCTGATGCGATTGTATTTGACTTAATGCGTGGATCCTATTCCTGTATATGGCCGCAGTTTCAAACTCTAACGCATCACTTGCCCCTTGCATTCGCGCTGCAAGAGTTTTTTGAACCGAAATACTCTCTCCAGAGAGAAATTCTTTTGCCTCTTTGACTAACTCAGCATAGTCCTCCTCAGAAACAAGATTTACGCAAGGCGCGACACATCTTTTAATTTGATATTGAAGGCAGGGCCTATTCCTATTTTTAAAGACGCTATCGGTGCAATTACGTATCATAAAAGCGCGTTGTAACGCGTTTATTGAACGGTTTACAGCACCAGCAGATGCAAATGGACCAAAATAATCACCCTTTTTTGATTGGGAGCCGCGATGCTTTAATAACATTGGCCAACTCTCATGATCCGAAATAAAAATATATGGAAATGACTTATCATCACGAAGCAAAACATTATATTTAGGTTTCAGCCGCTTAATCAAATTACTTTCTAGAAGCAACGCCTCCACTTCCGTGTGCGTAGTTACTATTTCCATAGAATTGGTTTCACTAACCATGCGCGTTATTCTATGGGATATTTTTGTGGGCGTTGTGTAGGCTTTGACGCGTTTTTTTAGATTATTGGCTTTTCCAACATATAAAACCTCTCCAGCCGAGTTAATCATTCTGTATACCCCAGGTTTTGAGGAAAGACTCCTCAACTGTGATTGAATTATTCCAATCCCTCTCTCAATCCCTGTATTAGTTTCATTTTTCATATTGGATACTTGTTCATTTATCAGGAAACCTTCGTTATCGTTCTATACACGCCCAATTTCGTGAAGTGTTTGTCCCAGGTCAACCAGGTAATTTTTTCGAAATAACAATAATCCACCAAGGCTGTGGAAAAGGCTGTGGGTAAGGGCTGTTGAGTAGCTTTATATCGGCAGACTTCCTATAAAATTTACAAAATGGTTAAAATATAGGCAAATATTATAACCTATTGTTTTTATTGCAGTTTAAGTAATTTATATTTTGTTTATTTTTTTTTGATACAAACCTAATAAATTTATAATAAAGATCTGGCGGCTATATTCTTCTGTGCATAATTAAGCGATAAAATTTCCTATATATATAGTAAAGCGGTGCTTCTATCACTAAAAATAACGATATACCGAGTTAGTATTTTTCATTGAATAGTATAGATGCAAACAAACGGTGCGATTTCAATTTGGTTGTCACTTTGTATGTGAGCAAGCTCGATTAACACACTAATCGTTCTTTAAACTCTTTTCGTAATTGATTAAGATCGAGTCGTACACAAATTTATTGGAGATACTGTCCGTGGAAAAATTAAGCCAGAAAGCTGCCTTGGTGACCGGCGGTGGACGACGTATTGGGGCGGGTATTGTAAAAGCTTTAGCGGCGGATGGTTGGTTCGTATATATACATTGCCACGCATCTTATGATGAGGCGTCCGAGGTACTTCAGGAAATTAAAGCTGATAGTGGTAATGGGATGGTAATTACTCAGAATTTATCTGAAAGGGGGGCAGCAGAGAGTTTAATGAGAAAAGTGGCGACTGGTCCAGCGCCTCTGATGGCGCTGATAAATAACGCTTCGTTATTCGAATATGATACCGTTGAGACGATTACAGAGAAAAGTTTAGATGAACATTTCGCAGTTAATGTTAGAAGCCCAATCATTTTGAGCAAGGTATTTGCTAATTCATTAAGCGAAGATACAAACGGTTGTGTTATTAATATTCTTGACAATAAAGTATATGCAATAAATCCTGACTATTTGTCGTACACCATTAGCAAGGTTGCACTACAAGGAGCCACATCTGCACTGGCCATGGCACTAGCTCCAAAAGTAAGGGTCAACGGCATCGCTCCTGGTATCACATTAGAAAGTGGCAATCAGGGAGAGGCTAGTTTTATCAAAGGACAAACAATGAGCCCAATGGGACAAGTTTCAACAGTTGAGGATATTACTCGTTCAGTTTTATTTATCCTTAACAGTAATTCTATCAATGGAAATGTTATCACTGTTGATGGTGGACAAAGCCTCCAAAAACTGGCGCGCGATGTTGCCTTTATTGATTAGAGAAGAAAAAGGATAATAGTTCAATGGGCGTCGTTTCTACGAAAATTTTTCTTGAAGATTACGAGGTTGATATCAATATTGGCATTCATGAATTCGAAAAAACTGGCCCGCAACGCATAGTTATCAACATACAGCTATTTGTTGATGGGGCATCATCGGGAAAGGGCGACACCATCGATCATGCGGTTGATTATGATTTCTTACGAAAAGAAATTATTAAATTAACGGAAACCCGCCATTTCAATCTTCAGGAAACCCTCTGCCGTTCGATCCTTGAAATAGTCGCAGTTCAACCTGGTATTCAAAGGGCTATAGTTAGCACCAAAAAACCTGATGTGTATCCAGACTGCCGCGGCGTGGGGGTTGAGATGGAGTATTGTAATTAATTCAACTCTACTACGAACCCATACTTATTAATGAATATACAATAAAGGTATTTTTCATGTCTTGTGATCTCTTAAAGCTTCTTGTCATAACAGATATCCACCATGGAATTCCTGTTAAAACAAAACAAAGCCAGGCATCATTAATGCTCCTAGATGAATTCGTTACAACCGCTGATAATTCTGACGCCCAACTAATTATTGATTTGGGAGATAGAATAAATGATCTAGACCATGCGACCGACTTAAATTTAATGAGCGAAGTTGCAGAACGCTTCTCGAAAATCAAATGTCAAAAAGAACATCTTGTCGGGAACCACGATATTCACTTCCTTTCTGTGGAGGAAAATGAAAAGCTTTTAAACTCAAACCTGAGAAGCAGGAGCTTGGACTTATGCGGATGGCATTTGGTTTTTTGGTGTCCAAACGCCAAATACGCCCCTGCAACTGGCTTTGGCGACGATCAAGACTCCATAACTTGGTTACAAAAGGGTTTAAAAAAGAACGATAAACCCGCCATAATTTTTTGTCACGTTCCACAGTTTTCTGGCGACCTATCAGGAAACTTTTGGTTTGCGAATAACCCCTGGGCAGCGTCGTTGCCTTATGCAAACACTATTCTTGATATTATCCAAAAAGATCCAAACGTAAAGATGACTGTAGGTGGACATATTCATTGGCCACGCCTTTCGACATTACACGGCGTCCACCACATTACCCTTCCCTCTTTGATAGAAAGTTTTTTCTCAAATGGAAAGCCATGCGGAGCCTGGACCGAGATTACCATTAAAGATCAAATTAATATCGCTATATTTGGCAATGAGCATTGGCAATGGAGCCTCCCGATAAAACAAAAAGGTACAGAGTGGCCAGAACCACGTGCCTCTAATATTTCCTGACAGGCTTATTAACTGCTACAGGAAGCACCGCCGAGCACACAAAACTGTGCGCAATGTGGGTGATTTAGGTGCGTTTTCCCAACAGAATGTTTTAATGACCTTCCTAATTCAAACCTAGGGTCATATGGCAATAGAGTACAGGACACAACGGTTGGATGAGCAGCGCCCTTTCGCTTAATAACCATTCGAGAACTTGCACACATTTGAGCATCGGGTGACACGGAAAGAATATCCCAACATTTTTCTGTTATTTCAGGGACATCCGTTAATGGATCCATCTCTGGAAAAATAACTAAATCGTCAGGATCGTCTGGGTTTAACTTCAATTCCAACTCCTGGAATAGTCGACCATAGCCTATTCTGCATTTCTCAGGGGTCTCCTTCGCTAGGCTGCGTCCCGCTATTTTTATGGTAAATTTATTATCTCTCAACCAATTAATACCATCAATCATTGGCCACCATGATTTAGGACCTCGCTCCGCCTCATGTACCGACTGATCATAATGATCTATTGAAACCCTAAATACAAACTCTGAGCCAGGGTATCGATCTTTAAGTTGCTTCAGTTCTGTTTTCTTGTGCTGCATAGGCTTCATTGCATTGGTCAAGACCAATATACGAAAATCGCGTAATAGACATTCATCCAAGATTTTAAGAAAATCCGGATTCATGAACGGCTCTCCGCCCGTAAACGCAATCTGTGGAGGATCCAACTGTAATTCATCTAATTCATCGAGATAATTACTCACTTCATCAACTGATATGTATACTAGATTATCATTTAATGGTGATGACTCTATGTAGCAGTTATTGCATTTTAAATTACAAAGAGTTCCTGTATTGAACCAAAGTGTATCAAATGTTTTAAATTCGACTGTCGCTCGTACCTCACCAGATGCTGTTATAAACTGATCTTGAAACTTTAATGGCGCTTTGTATTTAAAACTTATTTCTCTCGACATTTGCACCCTTTTGGTAGAGTTTTATTTTGAGTTTTTATTGAAAACTTTAAACATAAATCTACTTGATAGTCGTAGAATCAGCAACATGGGTTTACAACCCAAACATATAGGTGTCTGGGCAATATGGAACCTGTTTTTTTTATTGAGGTCCAGTATTACTCGACCCCGGCTATAGCGGACCTATCCAGATGACCCAGAATACCATAAATCGCCCTGATACTGCAGCGGAGAATCAAGCCCGAAGGCAGGAAAAACATCTAAGCTTATTGGGTTCTCAAGCGCCAAATTTAAAATCTTCTGTAGCTGAACAGGACGCAGGTAAACCCTTTGAGATCATTTCCGAGTTTGCTCCAGCAGGGGATCAACCAATTGCGATACCCGAATTAACAAATGGACTTTTGCAAGGCGATTGGGACCAAGTATTACTAGGGGTTACAGGATCGGGAAAAACCTTCACCATTGCCCATGTAATCCAGGAAGTACGAAGACCAACACTAATCTTGGCGCCAAACAAAACACTTGCAGCCCAGCTATATGGAGAAATGAAAGCCTTTTTTCCCAACAATGCAGTTGAATACTTCGTATCATACTACGATTATTATCTGCCAGAAGCATACGTGCCTCGAACAGATACGTATGTTGAAAAAGAAGCATCCATTAACGAACAAATTGATAGAATGCGACACTCCGCTACACGTGCACTACTTGAACGTGAAGACGTCATAATCGTAGCCTCTGTCTCTTGTATTTATGGTATTGGGGCTGTGGAAACTTATGGCAATATGACCATCATTTTAAAATCTGGGATGGAAATAGACCTTCAAAAATTGATGCGGCGCTTGGTTGAATTACAATATCGTCGGAACGACACTGCTTTTCAACGCGGATCATTTCGTGTACGAGGAGACTCGTTAGAGATATTTCCAGCTCACCTCGAGGACAGAGCTTGGCGTCTGTCATTTTTCGGGGAAGAGTTAGAAAGTATCCAGGAATTTGATCCTTTAACAGGACAGAGTACAAGTAGTTTGGAGCAAGTGCGTGTTTTTGCAAACTCACATTACGTAACTCCAAAGCCAACCCTCACTCAGGCTATTCAAGAAATCAAAGTTGAGCTGAAGCAACAATTATCTATTTTATATGAAAAGGGTAAACTCTTGGAGGCTCAGCGTCTCGAGCAACGTACGACATTTGATATGGAAATGATGGAGGCTACTGGCTCTTGTGCTGGAATTGAAAATTATTCCCGTTATCTATCCGGTCGGAATGCGGGTGAAGCACCTCCGACACTTTTTGAATACCTGCCCGAGAATGCTATGCTGATAGTCGATGAAAGCCACGTGACCGTCCCACAACTCGGAGCTATGTATAAAGGCGACTTCGCCAGGAAATCCACTTTGTCAGAATACGGATTCCGATTACCTTCATGCCTTGATAATAGACCATTAAAATTCGAAGAATGGGAAAGTATGCGGCCGCAGACTGTTTTTGTCTCGGCCACGCCAGGACCTTGGGAATTAGAAAGGACAGGAGGAGTATTTACCGAACAACTTGTCAGGCCAACCGGCTTGATTGACCCAGAATGTATTATTCGGCCCACAGACACGCAAGTTGACGATGTCATCTCAGAGTGCCAAGAATGCGCAGCCAGGGGACAAAGAGTTCTTATAACAACGCTCACCAAACGTATGGCCGAAGACCTAACCGAATATATGTCGGAAGCAAACCTGAAGGTGCGTTATATTCATTCGGATGTAGACACTTTAGAGAGAATTGAAATAATACGTGATCTTAGGATGGGTGTCTTCGATGTATTAATTGGGATCAATCTTCTTAGGGAAGGGCTGGATATCCCCGAGTGCGCTTTAGTTGCAATATTAGATGCTGATAAGGAGGGTTACCTAAGATCNCGNACGTCCCTAATTCAAACTATTGGAAGNGCCGCCCGTAATGTAGAAGGACGGGTANTACTATATGCNGACAAAATGACTGGCAGTTTACAATACGCAATNGATGAGACAAACCGTCGCAGATCTCGTCAAACTGAGTATAATTTAGAAAATGGCATTACACCCGAATCTGTTAAGAAAAACATAGGCGATATCTTAGAGAGTGTTTATGAACGAGGAGATCGAGTCACAATAGATGCTGGGGCCGAAGGTAATCTGGTCGGTAAGGACCTCAAATCGATTGTGAGCGAACTGGAAACAAGAATGAAAGACGCGGCCGCGAACCTTGAGTTTGAAGAAGCGGCTCGACTAAGAGATGAAATTAAACGACTAGAAGCTGCTGATCTTGGGATGACATTAGAAGGAAAACCGCTCCCAAAAGGCGCTGTGATAAGACTTAAGCCCTCTGGCAAACTATCCTCAGAGAATAAAAACAAGACTTCTTATAAAAAACGCCGTGGAAGGCGCTGAATGCAAGGACTAGGAGGTAAAATTGATTAAGTCAGCAATAGTGACAGGGGCATCCTCCGGAATAGGTTTGGAAACGTCTAAGCACCTTGTAAACGAGGGTTGGAAGGTATTTGGCATAGACATTAAATATGAAAATAACGACGCCTTGGGAGAGCTATCAAATAACAAACTTTTTAAACCGTTAGTTTGCGATCTCGCATGTGAGGACGCTGTCTACAAAAGTATGAATATAATTCAGAAAGAAGCTCAATCTATTAATGCATTAATCGCTTGCGCCGGCATTTTGAGATTGGGAGAGCTCTCTCAAATGTCCATAAAAGATTTTGATTTAATTTTTAATGTCAACGTTAGAGGTTTATGGTTATCAGTATCTCAGTCAATGCCAATGCTTAAGAATGCTTCCAAGAACTCAGGTACTGCCAGAATAGTATTGCTATCATCAGTTTCGGCATTGAGACCAAAGATTAACAGTGGAGCATACTCCGCTTCTAAAGCGGCAGTAAGCCAACTTACCCGTGTTCTGGCGGTTGAATGTGCAAAAGATAATATCTTAGTTAACGCAATAGCCCCGGGCACAGTTGATACCCCAATGGTTAGAGAGCAAAGTTCCCCTGACAAACAAGGAAATTGGCGACCATCGGGACCCTCACCATTAGGAAGAATTTCCAATCCCGATGATATTGTTAAAGTGATTAAATTTTTATTAGATGATAATTCCTCCTATGTAACGGGGACTACGATTCCAGTAGATGGTGGCACACAAGCTGCATTTATTCCCCCCATTTAAAAAATCTGGCATACTAACTGTGATTAAGTAAATAAGACCGGAAAGCCCTATTTCGACAGGTAAAAAAATGACAACCGAACGTGATCGAATTCACCCGCAAGAACTTATAGAGAGACTAAGGCTTAAAGTAGCCGCTTTGGAACAAAGAATAAGAGATAAAGACGAGTTAGTGGAAGAGATAAAGAGTCAACGCGACAAATTTGAAAACCATTTGATAAAATTAACCGAGTTTTTAGAAATAAAATACAAAGCTGATGATACCAAGGCAGAGTCCCGGAATAGTTTTCTACTGAAAAAGGCTGCCGAAATTATTTCTGCCCAAAAAGGCTCGGAGTTTTATGAAGAAACAGTAATAAAAAAAATAAGAGATGAAGTATCAGACGTTATCCCCTTAACATCATATGATCCTACCACCATCAATTCAGACCGCCCTGATAATGAAATCGATTTTTATACTAATAATAATGAGGCACTTGGCTCCTGCAAAAATACAGAGCCAGAAAAAGAAATACGCAAACCCATCATAGAAGTATCAACCTCTTCGCCGCAAACAGAAGGACAAGAAAATTTCGCTGGACATTCTAGTTATTTGAATAATCCAGTCACGTCTGAAAATCCATTTCAGAAAACTATTGAAAGAATAAAAACGTCGAAACAAAAACCACAAGACACTCACGATATAGAATTAAATAGTGATGAGAAAATCACAGAACAGAAAAGCGATTTACTTGATAAGTCTATAAGTAAAAACCTGGGTTAGGAATCCGTCCATTTCGAGCCTACGGAACTTAAAGATAAGAGATCTTTAGTTATCTGCTTATCTAACCGTTGTCATAATTTTTCCAAGAGACCCAAAATCGGCTGTTATTAGATCCCCATTTTGGATGGCCAGCGGCGGAGCACAGGTGCCGGTTGTAACAACCTCCCCGGCTGTGAGGTTAATGCCGTTTTCTGATAGTTCGTTGACGAGCCACGTTAACGCAATCCGAGGATCCCCCAACACATTGAAGCCTTTTCCAGTGCTACAGCGTCCATCTTGCGAAAAAATATCGACATGATGTTTCGATAAATCTAATGTCAACCAGTTATCATTTACAGGCGAGCCTATTATAAATTCATGCGCACAGGCATTATCAATAATTAATTGTATATCACCCACAGCAGAAAAGTTTTCTAGCCTCGAATTTGGAATTTCTATAGCCAGATGTAATGTATCAACCCCCGACATTACTTCTTTTTGAGAATATTTTTCAGTTCTAGAAAATAATGTCTTTTTCATTCTGAACGCAAATTCAGGCTCTGCCACCGCCATACGATTGGACCCAAATGTCAGGACAGAATTAGGTCCAAAAACACGCTCTTTTAGAAGCCTCCCAGCAATGGGTCCCGTCACACCAATATGTTGCTGACCTGCAGTACTAGTCGCTGCGATTTTCCATCCAAAGCCAGGATAGTCGGTTTTAGATAGATAATGTGATTGAATAACGTATGCTTCTCGGCGCGTTTCAGGAATTAGTTGCTCTGGAACCATTGGAATTGTCCGCCCACTATTCCAGCATTCCCAAATTAAATCCGCTGCTTCAATCAATTTCTAATATCTCCAATAATCTTTTATTCGTCTACCAAACTTCGGCGTGAGGTCTAATTTCAACATCAAAACTCCATGCTCCCTTGGGTTGATGCGCTAAATGGAACACCTCGTCTGCTATTTCTTCTGGTTTAATAAAAAAATCATCTGCCTTTTCAGGGCTTCGCTTCCGCGTCCAACGCAAATCTATCACAGCATCTATAGTGACATAGCCGACATGAATACCTTTTGGCCCCGCGTCCCGCGCTATTGACTGGGCCAAAATGCGTTGCGCAGCTTTGGTCGGCGCAAAACCTGCGTATCTTGCCCTCCCCCGATGCGCAGATGTATTCCCGGTGCAAATTAAACTGCCTGTGCCTTTTTCAATCATTGAAGGAAGTGTCAGGCGGGCTAAATGCAATAATGCCATGGTATTCACTTTAAAATTACGCTCCAAATCAGCAGGGTCTATCTCAAGAAAGCTGCCCCAGCTTCCTCCAACCGCATTATGAATAACAACAGAGGGAGCGCCTAGATCACTTTCTATTGCCTTAACAGTAGCCGTAAAAGATTCGATATCTGTAACATCACACGGGTAAGCACATGCTCCTTTGATCGTTTTTTCGATCTCGGCTAATCTATCATCTCGTCTAGCAAGCATTGCAACATTGTAACCCGAACTAGCAAATCTTCTAACAATCGCATTTCCGGTGCCCCAACCCACGCCAGTGACTAAGCAGGACTTTTTTTCCATAAAAAACTTCTCCTAAAAACTATATTTTTATAACGCCACATTAAGACACTAATCGTAATATCTATTTGATCGCCGTTATGATTCTATTTTGCGCCACTTTATTCTGTGGAGTTTCGATGCAAAAATGTCGTGAAGTAACAACCATAGAAAGAAAACACAAAATGTTCCTCAACGGAAGAGTTGTTATTGTGACGGGTGCAGCTGGAGGTTTTGGACAAGTAATATGCTCAAGCTTTCTTGAGGCAGGTGCCAAAGTTGTAGCGATCGATGTAAGCAACGACGCACTAAAAGTAATTGAGAAACAGAATAGTACGTACAGAAAAGGAACACTTATTACAAAAGCGGTTGATGTTTCTGATTACTACCAGTGTCAAACCGCAGTGCACGAAGCCGCGGATTATTTTGATGGCGTAGATATTTTAATCAACAATGCGGGCCTTGGAATGGGGTCCGTTAGGCGGGATCATCATGTAAAATTAGTTAGTATTGATGAATTAACTCCAGACATCTGGGATAAAATGATCGGTGTTAATCTCACCGGTCCCTGGAATATGACTAAAAGCAGTATTGAGTATTTGCGAACATCAGAAAAGGCAAGGATTGTTAATGTCACGACAAGTTTCTTCACAATGCTCAGGGGAAAATTTCATCCGTATGGTCCGTCTAAATCAGGATTTGAGGCGATGAGTGCCGGCCATGCCGCTGAATTTAAGGACGATGGTATCACAGTGAATGTGGTAGTGCCTGGCGGTCCTGCAGATACGCCAATGGTTCCACAGGGGGCAGGATGGGAGAGGGATCAACTAGTAAAACCAATAATGATGACGTATCCTATTTTGTGGCTTTGCTCAGATGAAGCTAGGTTTATTACAGGGAATAGGTATATAGCTGGCCATTGGGATCCAAATCAAAGTGTCTCCGAAAACAGAAAAAAAACCGAGTCTGAGATAGCATGGCCATCATTAGCACAGGACCCTGTTTGGCCAGGCGGAAACCCAAATAACAAGACTAAACGCAAAATTTTGAAATACCTAACCTATTAATAAGGAAAAAAGATGACTTCATCTAGACAAACGGCCCTAATTACTGGAGCGGGAAATGGAATAGGGAGGGCAATCGCTATCGCGATGGCAGAGAATGACCGAAACGTTGTCTGTGCAGATATTGATTTGAGTGCGGCTGAAACTACAGCAGCTACAATTCGACAGCTTGGTGTTGAGGCAACGGCTTTAAAAGTCGATGTTGGGGAAACTTCTGAAATATCTAATATGATCCAGGATATTGAACGTCAGTTTGGACGATTAGATATACTCGTTAATAATGCTGGGGTCACAAGAGCTGCCGATATTATGGAATTAACGGAGGCGGACTGGGATAAAATACATCGAGTTAACTCAAAAGGTGTTTTCTTTTGTCTTCAAAATGCAGCAAAACAAATGATAGAACAAGGCAATGGTGGAAGGATCATTAATATAGCGTCCATAGCTGGAAGAGGCTTTTCTGGAACGTCTAACGCTGCCTATTCGGCAAGTAAAGGAGCCGTTATTAGTCTTACAAAGACAGCAGCTCAGCAGTTAGCTAAGCACAATATTACCGTTAATTCTATTTGTCCGGGGGTTACCACGACAGAAATTGTAGAAGGCCTCGTCAAAACACGGGCTGAAGCGAGAGGCATCTCCGTAGAAGCCATGGTCAAAGAAATGACGGATAATATACCTTTGAAGCGCGCGAATGAACCGGAAGACATTGCAGCGATGGCCATATTCCTTGCTTCGAGTGGTGCAAGAAATATTACAGGACAAAGTTACAATGTCGATGGAGGACTTGTGACAAGTTGATCACTGTGGTTACGATATATATCGAAATGTATTAACATTACGGGATCGACAGCATAGTATCACATTCAAATTTGATACAGCTTTTATGGCGAGACAGTAATGGCTAAGATACCTACTGCAAAAAAAGCAACCTTATTTGATACTATCCGTGAAACCATACAACAATCAATTTCAAACGGCGACCTTAAGCCGGGCGATAGACTTCCAACGGAAGAGCAACTGACTGCAAAATTTAATACCTCCAGGCCAACTATCAATAAAGCAATTCGCTCACTTGCTCGAGATGGATTTGTTGAGACACGAAAACGCGGTGGGACAATAGTTCTGGAACAAACGCAGTCCTGGATACCAATGACAGATATCAGCTCATACGTTTCCAAATTGGGGAAAAAATATTCTTTTAAATTGATAGGGTGCAAACAAATAAGAAATAATGAAGGAACCTTAATCTGGAGTGAATTAGATCCTGATTCTAAATTATTGAGTATTGAATGTGTACATTATAGCGGGGCCATACCAATTCAGCATGAGCAACGAGTGATAAATTTAAATGCCCTACCCGAGGCTTCTAGTGCTGATTTTATAATTCAATCACCGTCTAATTGGCTGCAGAGAAATGCCCCATGGCCACATTTGACCCAGACTATTGGAGCAGTTGGAGCAGGCGAAGTTATAGCAGATAGATTAAATGTCCGCCATGGAACCCCATGCATCGGCATTCATCAGATTGCACGAAATGCAGGCAAATACCTCACTATGGTAACGTTTAC
>PAQA01000021.1 GCA_002709155.1 Rhodospirillaceae bacterium | reverse complement strand
TAAAGTTCTGGCAGGTCCCAACCCCGTCGTTGGCAGGCCGCTTGCACCGTGTTTCTGAGTAAAACAGCAATTGTCATTGGCCCGACCCCGCCAGGGACCGGTGTGATTGCCTTTGCGTTTTGTTTTACTTCTTCAAAATTGACATCCCCGACTAATCGCATTTTCCCCTCACCGCGTTCAGGTGCGGGAATACGGTTTATCCCAACATCTATCACCACTGTCTCATTATTGACCCAATCTCCCCGGACCATCTCTGCCTTTCCTACGGCAGCGATCAAAATATCGGCCGATTTGCAGACAGAAGGTAAATCCTTTGTGCGTGAGTGGGCTATTGTGACGGTGCAACTCTCCCGGGTTAACAAAGCAGCCATTGGTTTTCCGACAATATTCGATCTTCCAACAACAACGGCATTCTTCCCTGATAGATCACCAAAATAATCTTTTAACATTAATAAACATCCAAGTGGGGTACATGGGACTAACGCATCTCCACCTGTTGCTAATTTCCCAGCATTAACCACATGGAAGCCGTCGACATCTTTTTCAGGGTTAATCGCATCTAAGACTGCTTGTGGGTCGATGTGCTCTGGAAGGGGTAACTGCACAAGAATTCCATCTACACGATCATCAGCATTAAGTTTTTGTATAAGGTCAAGTAACTCTGTTTGGGAGATTTCATTTGTCAGCTTGTGTTCAAATGAGGTCATGCCGCATTCAATGGTCTGCTTTTTCTTATTTCTAACGTAAACCTCACTCGCTGGGTCTTCGCCAACCAAAACAACTGCTAGGCCGGGGCTTTTGTTATATTGTTCTTTTATTATCTCAGTGGCGGTTGCGATCCTAAATCGCAGCTTCTCTGCAAATGCTTTTCCATCAATGATTTCTGCATCCGCCATCAAACAACCCTTTTTATACAGCAATTCGTTTGTTCTTTTTTAAATCATTCTATTAATCAAAACAAATCTAAGAGCATGCTCTTTAATTTACCATCAAAACATTTTTACCAAATCAACCATGATCAGATTTCTTACAAAAATTAACCCTAAAACCAATATAATTGGAGAGATATCAATGCCGCCAAAATTTGGTACAAACCTCCGAATAGGACGAAGAGCTGGTTCCGTAATTTTATAAAGAAAGTCCATAACCAAATAAATGAAACGGTTCTGAGTATTCACAATGCCAAAATTTATCAGCCAACTTAATATTACAAAGATAAAAAGACACCAAAGATATAGGCTTATTAATGAGTCCAAAAGTTGAAAAATAGCATACATTTTTCGAATTGCTCCAGTAGGTTACCTACCTCTAACGTAGTGTCTGATTATCAAAGCATCAAGTGGCGTCAATATAATCAAGTATCGCCCTCTACTAATATAAAAATAAACTGGCCGCAGTATATGCAGGCAAAATTAAATCGCCACACAGATCATGTTGGCTGATTTGCTTGGTGTTTCAAATGGGGATCTCGATATCCATTAATGGGGCGTGCTGTTGCGCTCCATAGACGTCGGATTCGCCTGGTGACCCTGCAGGGATAGACCTGGGCAAAGTGATCTTAATGGCAAGCGCTACATCAAATGGTATGACCTCTATTTGATTATCACTAACATTATACAAAGGCGCCAGGGTTCTAGGGGACAACGCTCCAGAATTACAGACTTTTTTGTAGGTGGTTTCATCTTCAAACATGATGTCGAGTGTTAATAACAAGGCACCTGCATTTTTTGATCGTATAACTTTTGCCAGATCCCTTAACTTAGTCATCGTCAATTTACCCTTTTAATTGAAAAGATCTACTTTTTCGATGGTAACAGGCTCTAATGGGTTATCGCATTCCATAACGTGCCATATATTAAACTCATAAACATTTCCCGCAGAAAAGTCTGATGGGGAAAATGGAATTGCGAGATTACCGGAAATACACATCCTTCCCGGAAAGTCTGTATGAAGAAGACTATAGCGCGCCTTAGCACAAACAGCACGACTTATATCCTCTGTTGGAGCAATGACATCCACAAGGACCGCTAATTCATGAGCCTGGCTGTTTTTTACGGGTTCGTTAGAACCCATCACGGCATCTTGTCCATACACTTTAATTTCCAACGTGTACTCATTTTCTTCTACGCCTAGGGCCAAAACATCTTTTGAAATTCGGGAGCGGCAAGATTGTATAAAGTCGCTTATCGTTGAGACAAGGATTGGATCACGAATTCCAGCCATGAATATCGTCCGATAGCCAAGCTCTCTTACTCCTTCCAATTTTACGGTGTATTTATCGGATGGCTCCCAGAGACTGCCTGAAACCTTCACAGTTCGATCGTCTGTTTGCGTAAAAACTGCTGCTTTTGTATTTAACAAGCCATTCGGTTCTTTTAGGTGATAAGGGCTGGGGTTCTCATAAAGTGTGTGCGCTGCAACGCGCGTCCGCGTGCATCGTCTGTCTGGATGTGCGGGTTCAATTGTAAAATGGTCCTCATAAATAGTTCCAATAACACAATCCTGACCTTCTCTTGGCTCAATTACTTGCGCACCACACTCTATTATCTTTCCCATATGCCACGATAGTCCAGGGTCGGCGCCGAGCCGCAGAGGAACAGAAGCATAAATGGCTGCGTCACTTGATCTGCCAGCGATTACAACTTGAGCACCTCTTTCAAGTGCTTCCTGAAAGGGCTCTATCCCCATCATGGCAACTACTCTATGACTGTTATCCGCGTCATCGATCGTCAGCGGAGCGATTGGTCCTAGCGGTGTTATCTTATCTTTTTCAATTTTTGATTTTAGTTTTTCCTTCGATATCTCACTCCTCAATACAACGACCTTTGGAGTGATATTCTGTTCTTCGCATATTTCTCGCAGAATATCCAATGTCCAGTCAACTTGGGGATTAGATCCACTGCCACCGGCTGAACCAATAAAAACAGGAACACCAGCCTCCACTCCGCCTTTAACCATTAGTCCAAGGTCTCTCTTGACCGCTAAACGTGAAACGAACGCCGTGCCACTTCCCAAATAATATGGACCTGGATCAGCTGAGCCTGCGTCGCATGCTATTAAATCAAGGCCCATTGATAAGCCATTTTTAAAAGCTTCTTCTGTAAATCCATAGCCCAGCATCCCTGAGGCTGCCATAATTCTGATTGGTTTCATTAAGTTATATCCGCCTGTATTTGATTTTACGAAGCCTTACCTTCTTATCTTGTACAACAAAAATTTACCCGTTTGATCCGAAACACCTTTTTACATCTATCGTGTCTTTGCATCTTGCCAAGTCTCGGCTTTTTCGGCGAATGCAGCCTCATCAAAGGAGCGTTCATTATCCCAGACATTTTTTGGTAAAGGCAAACCACTTAAGTCTAAATCTGTTATTGGACCATTGGGTTCGATTCCTAACTTTTCACGAAGCATTAGTATTATTTGCCTTGTATGCTGTCCGGAATGCCATCCAGTTCGCTCCAAAACTTCATGTAATGTGACATCACCGTAGTAAACTTTTCCCGGCTGTTCGAAGTCAGTAGAAAATCCTTCCCTTTCCCACCAGGTTTGGAAGCGCGCTCTATTGCTGGCACCGTAATTCATTAAGTCGTTTTTTGTTGTCATGGTGTCTGGCAAAATCGATTTTAGTGCTTCGTATGTGTACGGTGCATCATATTCTACTCTATCCAAAAAAACCTTGGGAATGTCAAAAACATGATAGACGAGTTGTCTATACGAACGAGGGCGTCCTGGTAAAACCTCATCAAGTTGAGAGTCAGGAATTTGTTGCAGATATCTTTGTGCGGCATCGAGAATCATTAAAACTTTATCTTTTATACTTTCTGGTGCCAGCATTTTATGTGCGCCATATTCGAATCCGGCAACTTTAGCCACATCTCTAAAAACAGCGCCGTTTGCCCAAGAGCTGCCTCTTGCGACAATGGGCACCAGCTTTATGCCTAAAGATTGTAATTCCGCGAACCCTTTTTCATCGTCTAGAACATTGACGGACTCAAAAGATATCCCGTTATCAATAAGGAACTCCTTCGTTTTTAGACAGCTTGAGCACCCGGGTTGCCAATACACTTTAACAGGTTTAGTCATATTTTCCGGTGACCCAGCCTCTTCCAGGCTACTCATGTAAACTCCTATTTTCGAAAACTATTGAGAATGCGTATATTAGAATTATAACGCAGACAAAACGCAACTGCCAAGAGATATAAAACCGTTAACTAATAGGTATATGGTCGATAACAAATCAAACCATCAAGTGGTTTTGAATTTGTTAAGGATGTGCGGCATCACGCCACCCGCTTTAAACCAGGAAAGTTCGCTATTAGTATCTAGCCGGCAGATGAGCTGTGCTGAGACAAATTCTCCGTCTGGCTTTATAAAGCGAGTATCGATTAAATCTCTTGCATCCATCGTATCTTGAGATGCTAAGATATCTACTTTTTCGGTCCCGTCTAATCCGAGCGTTTTTCGAGTTTCTCCTTCCCGAAATTCCAACGGTAATATTCCCATGCCGATAAGATTACTTCTGTGAATCCTCTCAAAACTTTCCGCTATAATGGCCCTTACCCCCAAAAGATACGGACCTTTCGCTGCCCAATCCCGAGATGAACCTGTTCCATATTCCTTGCCAGCGATAACGATTAATGGTCGTTTTTCCGCTTCGTAGCGCAAGTGTGCTTCGTAAATGGTCGTAAGCTCATTAGATGGACTGTGTATAGTCCATCCGCCTTTAGACTGAGGGGTCATTTCGTTTTGGATATGCGCGTTATCGAATGTTCCACGCATCATAACCTCATGATTAACACGTCGCTGCAGGTAACTACTGAAGTCCTCTGGTCTTACACCCTTAGACAAAAGGTGCTTTCCCGCCTGGCTATCTATAGAAATTCGATTGCCTGGAGAAATGTGGTCGGTCGTTATATTATCACCAAAGATAGCCAAGATGGCAGCGTTATGGATAGTTTCTCGTGTATTACATTTTTTTATTTTCTCTAAAAATGGCGGTTTCAAAATATACGTACTTTTTTTATCCCAGTCATAGGTACTTTTTTCATTTGAGGAAACGTTATTCCAAAGTGCATCTTCTTGCGTTGAGGTTATCTGTGCATCTTTAAATAATTCCGGTTTAAGGTATTTAAAAACAACTTCATTTATTTCTTTCGAGCTAGGCCAGATGTCCTTGAGAAAAATGGGGTGGTTCTGCTCATCATATCCCAGTGGTTGTGAGGTGATGTCTTTAGTAATGTTTCCAAGTATGGCATACGCCACAACAAGGGGAGGCGATCCTAAATACGCAAGTTTAACGTCTGGGTGTATTCTGCCTTCAAAGTTCCGATTACCGGATAAAACAGCTGCAGCACTCAGATTTCGTTTTTGAATGTCGGCGCTGATTGAGTGGTCCAATTGTCCCGACCCGCCGCAACAAGTCATACACCCGAACCCGGCAACATGAAAACCCAACCATTCAAGCGGCTCCATTAGTTCAGCGCGCGTGAGATAATCAACAACCACGCGTGATCCAGGCGACAGGGACGTTTTTACCCACGGCCTTGTCTTTAATCCTTTTTCCTGTGCTTTTTTTGCAAGAAGTCCGGCGGCTATCATGACCATTGGATTTGACGTGTTAGTGCAAGAGGTGATGGCTGCTATCACAATATCCCCATCTTGAAGTATTCGTTCGTCCTCGTGCAACGCACAATTTTGGCTTGCGGGGGCAATTTCCTCGATCGCATCTAATGCTGACAGGTGGGCCTTATCCAAGGGCACTTGCATTTGCGGTAGCTTGGGTCCCGATACAGAAGCGATTATATTTCCCAGATCGAATTCTAATATTTCCGAATAAACCCTTTCAACTGTATCGTCACGCCATAATCCTTGGGCTTTACTGTAGTGTTCTACAAGCGGTATGTTATCTTCTCTCCCCGTCAGTTTTAGAAAATTCAGCGTTTCCTGGTCTGTTGGAAAAAAACTTATACTTGCACCATACTCTGGCGCCATGTTTGCCAGTGTTGCCCGTTCTGGGAGAGTGAGTGCGTCAAGTCCAGGGCCAAAAAACTCAGTAAATTTTTGTACAACGCCGTATTCACGCAGGACGCGCGTCAACGATAATACGATATCTGTTGTGGTTATTCCCTCCTTTGGTTTTCCAACTAATCTTATTCCAATAACGTCAGGCATTATTAAATTTACAGGCTCGCCGAGTATAGCTGAAAGTGCTTCTATTCCTCCCACACCCCACCCTAACACTGACAAAGCATTGATCATCGGTGTATGACTGTCACAAGCGATTAAACTATCGGGGAAAGCGATTAAGCCGTGATCACTATCTTCTTCAGACCAAACTACTCGGGCTAATGTTTCCAGATTGATTTGATGACAGATCCCTTGGCCGGGTTGTATCACCTGCATGTTTTTGAATGCCTTCTGCGCCCATTTAGCTACGCGATACCGTTCTTCATTTCGTGTGTATTCGGCCAGCATATTTTGTTTGGCGGCATTCTTCTGTCCCGAAAATTCTACAATGACCGAATGATCCATAATAAAATCTATAGGTCGAATGGGATTTAAAAGGTCTGGGTTTTGATTTAATGCGATCATATTTTCCCGCATCGCTGCGAGATCGGCAAGTAGTGGGATCCCCGATACATCGTGGACCATAACCCGAGTAGGGAAAAAACTGATCTCTTCGGACCCGTGTGCCGTCGTCACCCAAGAAGAAAAAGTTCTAATACCCTCCTGCTTTATATTTATTCCATCTTCTTTTCGGAGCATATTCTCTAAAAGTACTTTGAGGCAGTATGGCAGCTTGGTGATGCCCACGAGACCATTTTTCTCTGCTTTTAATAAATTATAAAAAGTATATGACTTGGCCCCAACGGTTAGCTGGTCTTTGGCTCTGAAACTATTGTTTTTTTCTATCATTGCGTGCTCGGTATCCAATTTTATCATCCATTTATTTTTTGGATAACATTTTCACTGAAAGATGTGAGTTGTTCTTCTATATTATCTGAAAAAGCATTAACTGGCAGCGCTATACGGTCAACACCTGCCGCGATTCTTTCTTCAACTGCGGATAATGGATCAACTTTTGAACCAGGGAGTGCGCCAGGGCAACCAGTTGTTAGCTCTATTGTTTTGGGGTCCCGATCAATTCTTTCAGCTTCCTCATGCATTATTTGTATAATCGGCGAGATATCTGTTTGCGTTCCTGTAGCCGGGAAAAAACCATCCCCAAGATGGGCCGCCCTCTGAGCAGCCTTAGGAGAATGTCCTCCTATTATGATTGGAACACGCCCGTTATATGGTTTTGGACTGCAATTCATTTGGCTAAAAGATACAAATTCACCATCGAAGCTTGCATCCTGGTGGGCCCAAAGCGCTCGCATTGATTTTATGTATTCATCCATTCTAGCTCCGCGTCGTTTAAACGGCACTCCAATTGCCTCGAATTCCTCTTTCAACCACCCGACTCCAATACCTAATTCTAAACGGCCTTCGGTTAAATGGTCGATTGTGGCCAATTGTTTTGCTAAGACTAAGGGATTTCGCTGCGGTAGAACCAATACGCCTGTTATTAAACGGAGCTTAGTCGTTACTCCACCAATAAAAGTTAACCAAGATAAGGGGTCAGGCCAAGGCATATCCGCATTTCCCGGAAGACGTCCATTTTCATTGTATGGATACCTAGTTTCATAGTCGGTTGGTATGACGACATGTTCGACTGCGATGATTGATTCAAACCCGGCTGCTTCGGCGGCCAAAGCAAGTTTTTTTGCTGCATGAGGCGAAGGAAAGATTAAATTTCCAAAATGTAGCGCGAATTTCATAATGCTTTTGTCCCCGGTACAATGAATCTAACATGAGTTTAGCAAATTGGATCTAATAAAAAACTCTAAATGAACTTTTTATATCATGCTTAAATACAGTTGATTTAACGCACCGACTCACTTAGTTTTTTACCCGTGCAATGGACAAAATTTTTAATTATAATAGTAATTAAAACTAAAGGTTGGAAAAATGGCAATTACCCCTGTTAATCTCAGTGCTAGTCTATTTAAATCGTTGCGTAGCGTAGATGCGGGGGAAAAAGCCACTGCTGCAACGGCAGTAAAATTAGCCACCGGGCTAAGGGTAGACCCATCATCGAATTCAGACAGCTTTGCGTTAGCTCAACAATTGCGAGGAAAAATACAAGTCGCGTCAGCATTGAATCAAGGATTGAATAGTGCGAGTGGTGTTGTGTCGACCGGCTTGTCTGGGGTTAATGCTTTGTCAGATCTGAATGTCGAAATTAAAGGCAAGTTATTTGAGTTGGCTAATGGTGCAAATAATGAAGCGCAAAAAGATATTTTAAAGTCTGAAGTTGGAAATTTACTTCAACAGGCGCAAAGCTTTGTCTCTAACAGTTCGTTTAATGGAGCGAATTTAATAGGCGCCGATGCATCGGATGTCTCGACCCTATCTTCTGAAAATGGTGACGAACTTGTTGTTGGATCTCAAAGTGGAGTTGGTACTGCTGTGAACGCTCTGCAGACTGCTATATCTGACGAGGCGAAAATTGGTAACCCCATGTCCATAATTGAAAATGAATTTGCTGCGTTCCAGTCCACTTTGTCAGGTGCTGCGTCTTCACTTGTGTCCGCACAAAACGCAATTCAAGGACGCCAAGATGAATTAATAAATTTTGAGCAACTTGCTGCGGAAGGGTTAGGCGGGATAGTAGATGCCGATATAGGTCGTGAAACCGTATCACTAGCATCTCAAAATGTTCAGTCTCAGTTAGCCGCTCAGACAGCGAGTATTGCTAACAGCGCAAGCGGTAATATCCTCAGCCTCTTTAAGTAATTCCTTTAGTAATAATGTCGCCAGTCTATTGAGGCGTTTTAGACGAATATCTAGTATAGAGCCGGATAGTCTCTTTGTAGTTTTTAAAAGTGGTTTTAGTTTTATTGGACTAAAACTTATTCTGAACCGTTTGTGATTTTGGTTCGAAAAAAAAGACTCGTTAATTCCCCAGAATAATTGGATTTCGGAGTGTGCCAATTTCATTTATTTCAATTTCGCATATGTCTCCTGCTTTCATGTTTTTAGAATGTCCTTCTGTTCCCATCCAAATCATATCTCCTGGAACTAAAGTCAAATACCGTGACATGGCACTGATGAAACGGGCTACACCAAAGATCATTGAATTTGTAGGAAAAGAAATCGTCTCAATATTATTCAACCGCACCGTAGTGATTAACTTATCAAGATTTACATCTGTTTCGATCCACGGGCCCATTGGTTTAAAAGTATCTGTATTTTTTGCTCTCCACATCGTCCGATCGTCACGTTGCCATTTACGCTCGCTCACGTCGTTTCCAATAGTATATCCGAATACAAAATCTAGCGCTTCGTCCTCAGATATATTCTTTGCTTCTTTCCCAATTATGGCTACCAATTCGCCCTCGTACTGAAATTCTTCAGATGAATCGGACGGTTTAATGATAGGTTCATTATGTGCAATGAGAGCGTTATTCGCACGATAACCTATGTGAGGCTCGTCGGGAATATTAGGTTCGCGATTATTAGCTAAAGCCTGTTCAATGACATGCTCTGCATAATTTAACCCAGCAGCATAGAATGTTTTTGGCTCAATCGGCGTAAGAAATTTAGCGTTCTCTATTGGGACTTTTTGACCAGTGAGGTTTATCTTGTCAAATATTCCACCCTCGACAAGACAAATTTGATCTTCCTCAACAATGCCGTGAGAAATCTTATGTTCAATTTGAATACGTGCCCATCTCATTTCTTGTTTCCTAAATATTTGGTGTTGAAGAAAATATAGAATATCCTATTCAGACGATGATGGGTCAAGTTATCCACCAAGACTAAATGGTTGATTGATAATATTGTGGCACTTAATTTCTTTGGGTAATTCAAAGATGTATGAATTAGAAAAATTTGGAAGCTTTCACGTTGGAGGGCGTCTGGTTGAGGTGAAAGGGAAACCAAAAAGGAAAATTTGGTTCACTGAAACTAACTCGCATGAGCAAGACCCAAACGGAAAATTTTTAATAGAGCAACTTTATGTTCAATATTTTATTCCAAAAAATAAAAAGTTTGATTATCCCTTGGTGCTTCTGCACGGAGGAGGTTTGACAGGAGCGTGTTGGGAAACAACACCTGACGGACGTCCGGGATGGCTAAATGAATTTCTATTACAAGGGTTTGCAGTTTACGTGATCGATAATGTGGAACGAGGTCGTTCCGGATTTTGCGCCGTGGAAGGCGTATGGGAAGGGGATCCTATACCCAGAACATTGGATGAAGCATGGGATATTTTTCGTTTTGGACCTCCGGATGGCTATAAAACTGGCACAGCTTTTCAAGGTCAAAGATTTCCACTGAAAGCATTGGATGCATTTCAAAAACAGTTTGTACCAAGATGGACCACTACATCTAACGCTCAAATAAGGGGCATTGGTGCCGCATTAAAAGAAATAGGGCCTTGTGTTTTATTGTGCCACAGTCAGGGTGGATTTCTTGGTTCTCGGGCAGCCGTTGAGAATAGTGATTGTATTCGGGCTGTTATATGCGCCGAAGCCTCTGGATGGCCATTATTAGAAGACATAAAGTCTGAGACTATAAAAGGGAAACCCTGGTTACTTTTACTGGGTGACTTCATAGAACAGTCGGAACGATGGTGTGACGCAAAAAAAGAAACTCAGATCGTATGTGAAAAGATTAATTCAGTGGGTGGGAGAGCGGAACTCGTCTCGCTTCCGGAGATTGGATTTTCAGGCGCGACACATATGTTCATGATGGACGAGAATTCAGCGGATATCTCAAAATGGATTGGGGATTGGATCAAAAAAACGTGTTAGGTCATACCTGTTTAATGACCAAGTTTTTAATTCCAACATTCCTATTAAATATTGACTATTTTCCCCGGATTCATGATGTTTTCTGGATCAAATGCGAGCTTTAAAGAGCGCATTAATGATATAGAATCTCCATGTTCTTCTTGAAGAAAATGCATTTTTCCGTAACCGACGCCGTGTTCTCCTGTGCAAGTGCCGCCCATTGCTAAGGCGCGTATAACCATTCTGTCTGAATGGGCCTGTGCTTCTGCCATTTCCTTGGCATTCTCAGGGTCAACTATATAGAGTAGATGGAAATTCCCGTCTCCAACATGACCTACAAGTGGAGATAATAGGTTGGTTCCCTCAAGGTCGGCTTTGGTCTCATTGATACATTCGGCGAGACGAGACACCGGCACACAAACGTCGGTCGCCCATCCCTGACAGCCTGAACGAAGCGCAATTGCAGCATAATATGCATCGTGTCGAGCTTGCCAAAGTTTATTTCTATCTTCCATTTGCGCTGTCCATTTAAAAGCAGACCCGCCAAGCTCTTCTGCTATTTCCTGAACCGTTTCAGCTTGCTCTTTGGCACTAGCTTCTGTGCCATGGAATTCAAAAAATATGGTAGGTTTTGCATCATAACCTTCAAGCTTTGAATACTTTATACATGCATCCATCTGAACATCATCTAGTAATTCCATTCTTGCAACAGGTATCCCAGCTTGTACTATTAGTATGGAGGTGTTGATTGCATTTTCTAAGTCTTCAAATTGGCAGACAGCAGAAGTGATAGACTCTGGTATCCCGAATACTTTAAGGGTTATTTCAGTAATGACACCTAACGTTCCCTCTGATCCAACAAATAACCGGGTAAGATCATAACCTGCAGAAGATTTTCTTGCTCTTCTAGCTGTCTTGATAATACGGCCATCTGCAGTAACGACAGTAAGCGATAAAACATTTTCTCGCATTGTACCATATCTTACAGCGTTAGTTCCTGATGCTCGCGTTGCAGCCATTCCTCCAATGGTGGCGTCGGCGCCTGGATCAATAGGAAAAAATAAGCCGGTATCACGAAGGTGCTCGTTTAATTGTTTGCGAGTGACGCCGGCTTGGACAGTTACATCCAGGTCTTCGGGGTTAACTTCCAGAACTGCATTCATCATTGACATGTCGATGCATAGGCCGCCGCGAAGGGCTGCAATATGCCCTTCCAAAGCTGTACCAACACCAAAAGGAATAACAGGAAATTTATAGTCTGCGCAGATCGATACTGCATCTGCTACTTCTTCGGTAGTGTTTGGGAAAAAGACGCCGTCAGGCGCTGCAGTATCGTGGTAGCTCTCGCCTTTCCCATGCCGTTCTCTTATAGCATCAGATGTCGTGAATTGATCGCCAAATCGTTGCTTTAAGATGCCAATTACCGTGTCACGCACATTGGGATCAGATGGGATTGCATCAATTTGCATGTTTATTCCTCTCACGGACATTGAGTGAACGAGTTAACATTTTGTTCAACTTAATACCAGTTTGTTGGTACGTACAGAATATCTTTTTCATACGTTCGAATTCAGCACAAAGTATTAAGGGTAATTAACTTTTAAGGAGCATTCAGATAAACGGACAGGGGATGAAATGCTAGAAGATCTTTTCCGAGAAAACTTGTGAAATGACAATAACTAATAGGTTCATACTCTTATAATATGATCGAGTAATACTAGTTGATAGGTGGAATTAAAAAATTTGTTCTAATTAAATTATTAAACCTTCTCATTTATCCCTAATATTGTTATTTATTCTAAATGAGAACAAAAAGAGAACATTTAAATGCTGGCCGGCGTATTCTTTATCTTTGGTTTCCAAACATAGCTCTGGATCGACTTAGGCGTATAACAAGAGGTCGAGACGCTGAAAAGTTATCTTCCAATGCTATGGTAATTGTGCGAACAGAATATGGACGTCGTACGATTGTCGCGACTTGCCCCATATCAGAAAAACTAGGTATTGCGGTCGGGTGGTCACTTAGTGACGCATTAGCGTTACATTCGAAGTTATTAGTGGCTGAAATAGATCTACTGACAGATAAAATGGAACTAACTACACTAGCAAATTGGTGTGGTCGATACACGCCATTTGTTGCGTTTGATGAAAGTAGAAAAGAAATAGGGGAAAGAGGACTTTGGTTAGATATCACTGGATGTGCGCATCTTTTTGGGGGTGAGAAAAAACTTCTTGATAGTATTATTGATCGACTCTGCCACATTGGATTGACTGCGCGCGGGGTGATTGCCGATACACCAGGAGCTGCATGGGCTTTAGCACATTTTGGAGGGCTGTCATCTCAGATTATTAAACCAGGAGCTCAGCAAGCTGCTATCGCAGATTTACCATTGATTGGACTAAGGCTACCTATATCATTGGTAGAGGATTTGAGTAAGGTTGGGTTGCGTCAAATTAAATCATTGTTCCCAATCGCTAGAGCGCCCTTGAGAGCAAGGTTTGGGCTTGAGGTTAGGAGACGATTAGATCAGGCATTGGGATTGGAAGCTGAACCTATATCAGCTCAGATAAGTCATTCACCAGACTTAGTCAGATTTGTTCTAGCTGATCCAATATCTACCATGGGTTCTATATTGGCAGTGCTTGAATGCCTACTTGAGCGCTTAATGAAGAAGTTAGAAATTAGGTCTCTAGGTACACGTGAATTAAAGGTTTCACTTTATCGAATTGATGGACAGCTTGATAAATTAATAGTTAGCACTAGCCAGGACAGCCGTGATAAATCAATATTTTCCAAATTATTTTTCGAAAAATTTGATGATTTTATATTAGTTTCCGGAGTGGATGTAATCACACTTGAAGCGACCAAGGTTGATATATATCAGCCGCTTCAATCAGACTTGATATCTCAAAGTGATTGTATCAATTCTGAAATATCAGTACTCGTTGATAGGTTGGTAAACAGGTTTGGCTCTAGTTCTGTTATCCGTAGATCTTTAAAGGAAAGTTATTCTCCAGAACGATCTGAAACTGCTTTTCCAGTCTCTTCAAATTTACATTATACTAAAATAGCACAATCGATGAGCAGTTCATTTAAAAATACTTTAACTGTCCGTCCATTATATCTTTTGCAAAGGCCGGAATATATAGAACCATTGACGGAGTATAACCGGTCTCTGCCATTTCAATTCCGTTGGCGGCATGCCTTAGTTAATGTCAGACGTGCTAATGGACCTGAACGCATTGCCTCGGAATGGTGGCTCGTAGAAGACTATTATAAGACACGCGATTATTTCAGAATTGAAGATTCCGATGGCCGCCGTTATTGGTTGTTTAAAGAACGAATGAAACAAAGTAAGAAAAAACCATCTTGGTATTTACACGGACTATTTTCGTGACTACCAGTTCTATGAGTGAGTTAAAAAATTTATACACTGAGCTCAGTGTCATTAGTAATTTCAGTTTCCTTGAAGGTGGATCTCATCCAGAAGAGTTAGTTGAAACAGCAATATCACTTGGTTATCAAACGATTTCAATTGCTGACAAGCATACTTTAGCTGGAGTGGTGCGTTTCCACATTGCGGCAAAAAACTCAGGCATTAAAGGAATTATTGGTAGTCGTATAGAGACCGAAGATGGCGTTGATCTAATATGTTTTCCTACTAATATGAGTGCCTATAGCCGTTTGACTCGATTATTGAGTATTGGCAAGAGACGAACTAAGAAATCGAGATGCAAGTTATGGTTTAAGGATATCATTGAGCATGCATTAGACCAGATATTAATAGTTCTACCTCCCCGATTTTACAATAATCCAAGGCTATTGGAAAAAAACCGGGAAGTTGAGGCAAAGTTTTCTAGAAATTTAACTGAATGGAGAGGCTTATTTTCTGGGTCGTTATATCTTGGTGCGTCAGTTATTTATAAAGGGGACGATGAGTCTAGATTGAACGCACTATTTAATTTATCAAAAGCAACAGATGTTCCGATGGTTGCGTTGAATGACGTTCTTTACCATCATCCAGGACGCCGGCCTCTTCAGGATGTACTGACGTGTATACGAAAACAATGCAGTATTAATCAAGTTGGTTTTGACCTTGAGGCTAATTCAGAACGTTATCTGAAGTCGCCCGCTGAAATGGTTCGTTTATTCCAAAATTATCCTGAATCTATAGTCAATACTGCTGAAATAGCCCAAAGATGCAAGTTTACTTTAGACGAATTAAATTATGAATACCCAGATGTATTAACGCAATCTGGAAATACTGTAGAACAAGAGTTAGAGATTAAAACATGGCAAGGTGCAAATGAGCGTTATCCATTTAAAGATTACCCAAATGGGATTCCTTCTGTTGTTAAAAAACAATTAAAATATGAATTGAATCTTATAAATAAATTAAAATATGCGGCCTATTTTTTGACTGTTTATGACATGGTTCGCTTCGCACGCAGCCGTGATATTTTATGTCAGGGACGCGGTTCTGCAGCTAATTCAGCTGTTTGCTACTGCCTTGGTATTACCGCGGTTGATCCTAGCCAGTCTGATATATTGTTTGAGCGTTTTATAAGTGAGGCTCGTGGTGAACCTCCAGATATCGATGTTGATTTTGAACATGAACGTCGTGAGGAAGTAATTCAACATATCTATAAAACGTATGGTAGGGAGCGTGCTGGGATAGCTGCAACAGTAGTGACATTTCGCTATAGAAGCGCGATAAGAGAAGTTGGAAAGGCAATGGGTCTTTCTGATAATGTTATTGTCGCTTTAACTGGACAAATACGCTCTAGTAGCTCTGACGAAATTGAGGACGAAAGACTAATAGAAATAGGGCTTGACCCACAAGACAGAACACTCCGAATTGTCTTAAAACTTTCCTATCAACTAATAGGTTTTCCTAGACATCTATCGCAGCATGTTGGCGGTTTTGTAATAACACGTGATCGCCTTGATGAGTTGGTTCCAATCGAAAATGCTGCAATGCAAGGACGTACAGTCATTGAGTGGGATAAAAATGACCTTGATACACTTGGAATTCTTAAAGTTGACGTGCTTGCACTCGGGATGTTGAGTTGTATTCATAAAGGGTTTGATTTAATTCATCGCCACTATGGTCGGTGTTTAGACCTTGCCAGTGTCCCATCTGAGGACCCATCTGTTTACGATATGCTATCTAAAGGGGATTCTTTAGGCGTTTTTCAGCTTGAAAGTCGTGCGCAAATGGCGATGTTGCCACGTTTGCGCCCACGGTGTTTTTATGACCTGGTTATTGAAGTTGCTATTGTGCGTCCTGGGCCAATCCAAGGAGATATGGTTCATCCATATATCAGGCGCCGTAATGGTGACGAAGCAGTAGAATTACCATCCGAAGAGTTACGCCAAGTGTTAGGAAAAACATTAGGAGTGCCGCTGTTTCAAGAACAGGCAATGAAAATTGCAATCATTGCAGCAGGATTCACACCTTCTGAGGCAGATCAATTACGTCGAGCGATGGCGACGTTTAGGAAGACAGATAAGATTGGGGTTCTTGGCGCCAAGATGATCGAAGGTATGGTTAATCGCGGTTATGCACGCGAGTTTGCAGAGCGATGCTTTAGACAAATTGAGGGCTTTGGTAACTATGGTTTTCCTGAAAGTCATGCGGCTAGTTTTGCATTACTAGTCTATGTGTCCAGTTGGATGAAGTGTCATATGCCTGCCGCATTTGCTGCCGCATTACTGAATTCTCAACCTATGGGATTTTACGCTCCCGCCCAGATTGTAAGAGATGCTCGTGATCATGGAGTAAATGTTTTACATCCAGATGTAAATTATATTGGCTGGGACTGTGATTTAGAACCACAGAGTAATGGGGAATTAGCTCTTCGATTAGGATTAAGGCAAATTAAAGGGTTAAGACAACAGGATGCAATGTTAATAGAACAGAATAGGAAGAGTGGTTATTCTCATCCACGAGAATTGATCAGCCGTGCTGGTGTTCAATCGTCAACTCTAGAACTGCTTGCACGTGGGGACGCTTTTCAGTCGATGGAGCTCTCAAGACGACAAGCTTTTTGGACTGTCAGAGGGATTGCCAATTCTACTTTTGATTCTTTAACAGAAAAGGATAGTGGACTTCCATTATTCAGTCATAACAAAGAATCCTATAGTAATAAAACATCCCATTCTGAACCCAAAGTTTCATTGCCAATAGCAAGCATAGGTGAGGAAGTTATAGATGATTATAATACTCTTAAGCTATCTCTTAAATCACACCCACTTGCCCTTTTAAGAGAAGATTTATCGGGGAGTTCTTATAAAGCAATCTCAATTCTTGAAAACTTAGCGGATGGCAGCCCAGTTCTTTTGGCTGGCTTAGTATTAGTGCGTCAGAGGCCAAGCACTGCAAAAGGTATAATATTTATAACGATAGAAGATGAGACTGGGGTCGCGAATCTTGTTGTTTGGTCTCGTCAATTTGAACGATTTAGAAATATAATAATGAGTGCAAAATTTCTTGGGGTTGAAGGCAAATTACAGCGTGAGGGTGAAGTAATGCATATAATAGTTAAACGACTTGAAGATTTGACCCACAAATTAAGTCAAATAACCAATTCTAATTTTATAGAGCCGACTGCTCATGCGGACGAACTAAAAAGTTTAGGATATCTATCGGAACCCTCTGGACCACAAAAACCTGAGAAAAGAATAAGCTCAGGTATTAACAGCCGGGATTTTCATTAATTGGAAATATCTTTTAAAAACACAGAAATGATCTTTTCTGTAATTGTTAGTATGTATCGCAAATTCAATTAACAAAGACCTCAATTGCCTGTAGCATCATTGTTATGGATATTTATTAGGGGGATGAATATGGCCGTCGATACAGCTGATGATACACAAATCAAACAGAAGCAGAGAGCTATTTATAACAGTCCAGAAAATTTCTTCAACTGGTCTTGGCCCAGTGTGCCACGGCATCAATTTTTGGCGGAACGTGATAAGGCTTATGATCCGGATGGGAAAACAGGGTTAATAGAACTCGATATCTCCGATGCATTAGAGACACCTTATCCTGCAACTATACCAGCTATCTTGGCGCGCTATGTTAAAGTACGCGCTGGTGATAGTTTGTTCCATTCTTTCAATGCATCTGGTGAAGTTTTCTATGTTTTACAAGGAACAGGCAGTAGCATTAATGCTGGAGACACCGTGACGTGGGGAAAGGGAGATGTGTTTTGTTTTCCGGGTGGTAATGAAACCGTCCATGAAGCGATAGATTCTGCCATTCTATTCTGCGTGACCAACGAACCTTTATTGGCTTTTGAAAATTTGAGGGCGCCATCTCAGGGGAAGTCGCGAAATGAAACTGTGCACTGGCCTCATGATGAAATTGAAAAACATTTAGAGGAAATCTATGAGCGTCCGAAAACTTCGGAGACATCTGGTGTATCAATCCAATTTTCAACCCCAGCGACCGCTCCTAGTCGTAATACAATACCGATGATTAATACCGCTATAAATACGTTGGAATCTGGTGGTGATCAACGCCCGCATCGTCATAACGGTGCTGCAATCACGCTCGCTATAGAGGGAGAAGGCATCCACTCCATGATTGAGGACGAAAAGGTTCCTTGGGTTACTGGCGCTGCACAGATCACACCGGCAGCTGAGTTGCACTCTCACCATAATCAAGGTAATCGAAGGATGCGGAGCTTTGTTGTTCAAGATGAAGGATTGCATTTTTATCTACGCACGCCAGGTTTTAGTTGGGATTAATCAAGTGTCAGTAAAATTATAATTATTTTTTGAGCTAAAAGGTGAGGGCTATGCATAACCCACTTCGTGAACGTTTAAACCAGGGTAAGGTTTGTGCGGGAATTCTAACCAGTATGCCCAGCGTTAATATGGCTCAGACACTTTCGAATTCCGGTTTTGACTGGCTCTTTATTGATATGGAGCATGGCGCAATTGATATAGCATCATGTCATCATATGATCACTGCCACAGCCGGAACTCAATGCGCACCGGTGGTGCGTGTGATGGAGCCATCTATCAGTTATACAAAACCAGTTTTAGATTCCGGGGCTATGGGAATAATTTTCCCTATGGTGACCTCAAAGGAGGCAGCAGAGTGCGCCGTAAAAGCTGTTCGGTACCCTCCCGAAGGAGAGCGCGGGTGGGGGCCTTTCTATGCGCCAATGCGTTGGGGTAATGGCGATTCAATGGAGTATTATAAGGCATCAAATGACATCGTGATTATCGCATTAATAGAACATATAGAGTCCATAGAGAATATCGATGCGATTTTAGGTGTTGATGGTATTGATGTATTTTTTATAGCTCCAATGGACCTTGCAGCGAGTATGGGGCATGTGGGTAATCGTGACCATCCCGATGTACAGGCCGCGATTAAACAAGGGGAAAAGGCAATTAAAGATGCTGGGCGAGCGCTTGGTGGTCTTTGTCTATCCGCTGATGAAGGAAATACAAAAATTTCTGATGGTTATCAGGTTCTCTTAATGGGATTTGACCTTTTGTTATTAGAAATTGGGACAAAAACGATGCTAGATGGATTAAAACGCTAGGAAAATCGAATGGACCTTACTGAAAAACAAATCTCTGAGTACGATGAAAATGGTTGGATTCTTCTTCCTGAACTATTCTCAAAGGGGGAAATATCTATTCTCGAGGCCGCAGCAATGGAGGTTTTACAACGTCCGGGACCCGAAGTAGCCAGGGAGTCAAACGGTGATCCGCATGTATGCTGGGGGATGCACTTATTTGACGAACGTTTCGGGGCGCTTACTAGGCATCCTCGACTTTTACTTCCGGTGGAGCAGCTGATGCGCAGCCAGGTCTTTGTTCATCAATCTCGGATTAATATCAAGCAGCAAAATGGTTCGATAGTAGAATGGCATCAGGATTTTGGAACTTATCATCGGGTGGACGGCATTCCAGAAGCGAGAGGAATAATGATTGGAGTTTTTCTCGATGATGTTAATGCATGTAACGCACCCGTATTGGCTGTGCCTGGATCTCACATGGAAGGCGTTGTTTCAGAAGCTGTGATTGACGACACAGTCGCAGACCATGATGGAGCAGCAAAATATCGATATGATATTACCGAAACTACAATGAAGCGCTTGGTGGAAAGGCGAGGTTTAAAAGCAATACAGGGTCCGGCAGGATCTGTACTTCTAATGAATATGACAGTTGTACACGGTTCCAGCGTTAATATCTCTCCGCTGAGAAGATTATTACTATATGTAAATGTAAGTGCTACTGATAATCGAGGTGAGAGTTTCGTTCGACCTGAATATTACGCCGCCAGAGATTTTGCACCGCTCCTCCCTTTAAGCGATGACTGTATCCTTAATTACCAATAACTCTTTTGCTATTAACCGCCGGTCACGCTCATGTGTCTTGGGACTGATGAGTTTTTTTGTCTCCTGTCTATAATAAAATCATGACCCTTGGGTTTCCTCGAAATAGCTTCATGAATAGCTCTCGTTAACGCTTCATCGCCTTCTGAATTTCTTAATGGTATTTTAAGATCGGCCGCATCTTCCTGCCCTAAGCACATGTATAGTGTTCCTGTGCAAGTTAACCGCACCCTGTTGCAACTCTCGCAAAAATTATGTGTGAGCGGCGTTATGAGCCCGATTTTCGTTCCGGTCTCCTCAACCTCTACGTAACGAGCAGGACCACCTGTTTTATAATCTATATCTCTCAGTGTAAAATGTTCCGATAAATTTGATCTCACCATCGATAAGGGTAGATATTGGCTTACTCGGTTTTCCGTTCCGATATCACCCATTGGCATTACTTCGATGATCGTAATATCAAAACCGCGTTCTCCGGCCCATTTTACCATGTTTGGCAATTCGTCCTCGTTAGTTCCCCGTAAGGCGACGGTATTCAGCTTTATTTTTAGTCCTGAATTAGCCGCGGCTTCGATTCCACGTAATACATTCTCAAGCTTTCCCCACCTCGTTATTTCAGTGAACTTCTTTGGATCTAATGTGTCTATTGATACGTTGACGCGTCTAACTCCACAATCGAACAGTTCCATTGCATATCTATGGAGTTGAGTTCCGTTCGTCGTTAGCGTGAGCTCTTCCAGATCGCCCGTATCTAAATGATGTCCTAAGCTTCGTATCAAGCTCATTATATTTTTACGGACCAGGGGTTCTCCGCCAGTTAATCGCAGTTTCTTTACTCCTAACTTCACAAAAACGTTACATAAACGTTCAAGCTCTTCTAGACTCAATACATCTTTTTTGGGCAGAAACGCCATATCTTCAGACATGCAGTAGGTGCATCGAAAATCACATCGATCGGTCACGGAAACCCGTAAATACGAAATGTCTCTACCAAAAGGATCTATCATGTTAACACATTCTTTAGCGTTATGTACCCGAAAGCATAACGAACAACATATCCTTTTATTTTCACCGTCGCAAGAAATAGCGTTAGTTTAACGTCGATTTAAATTAGTGATAAAGATCCTTAAGCTTATTTATAAGCATAGCTGTTATTAATAGTGGGTTCCTATACGGATAGCTCGGCATATCTTGATGATTAATACTTGCAAAAATGTCAAACCGCTCCGAAATACCATTAATTTTTTCCGTGATAAGAATGCCAGCTAATCCAGTTAACGCTAAACCGTGACCAGAAAAACCCTGCGCAATATATATATTTTGTTGAGAACATGTAATTTCAGGCAGTTGATTTCTGGTTGCAGCAATAAAACCGTTCCAAACATATTCCAGATCAAAGTCGTTAAGCTGCGGAAACAGCTTCATTATACGGTTCCGAATTAAACGCTTTTTATTTTTTGTTTCTCTGCCGAGATAATCGGCACCTGCTCCAAATAATAATCTCTTATCGTCTGTGACTCTGAGGTAATCTAATATGTTATTGCAATCTGCTACAGGGACGCCGCCGGGTAAAACACTGTTGATTTGCTTTGGTGAGAGCGGCGTTGTGACGCCTACGGTACTGGTGACGCGGCTAATTTTTCTTTGCAATGTGTTGTCTAAACCTTTCAAATACGCATTTCCAGCAACAACTAAGGTTTTCGCTTTTACAGAGCCACAAGCGGTTGTAACTGTAATCGTATCTCCGCCCGATATTTGGATCGCTTTGCTGTTTTCGAAAAACTGAACGCCAATATTTGCGGCAGCCTCAGCTAATCCGTATAGATATTTCAAACTGTGAAATTGGCCACTGCCATAGTCTAACAGTCCACCTATATAACTTTCTGTTTTAACCCAGTTTTTTAGGGTGTCTCGTTCAATTACCGATGTTGCCTCGTAATTGAATGTATTCTTAAGTTTTTCGCTGATACGTTTGAGAAGTTTAAACTGTGAATTCTTTGTCGCCGCAAATAGGTACCCAACTTGTCGCGCACAAGATATTTCGTGTAAACTAATACGTCGGTCTATTTCCTCAATGGCCTCTTGAGCTAGTGACCATAGTAAATGTGACTTTTCCCGCCCTACCGTTTTAATTATGGCTTCAATATCGGAGCTATAACCCTGAACTATTTGACCTCCATTTCGTCCTGATGCTCCCGCTCCAATGCGCATCCCCTCTATAAGAGTTACTGAATGACCAGTTTCTGCAAGGTTTAATGCGCTCGAAATACCCGTTAATCCCCCTCCAATAATACAAATATCGGTTTTATGCTCGCCTATTAATTTAGGAAATATGGGACCAGGATTAGAATTGGAATGATAATACGTTTCATCAAATTTCTGGTGCTTGTGTTGGTCAACAATAATTAAAGTCATGCATAGAATCTTCTGCGATTAATTTGGTCTTATTATTAAGATTTGTGTTGGAGATAACAGATATTTAAAAGTTTTCTTACTCAGAATTATTTTTATTGGTTTCGGAATATTATTTGTCTCCTGTATAGATAACGAGTAATTTGAACATGAAATAGATAATTATGCTGTCTGTTATCACTATTATTTTGGAGGATGGACTTTGAGCGATTTTGATATGGTTATTCGTGGTGGCACTGTTGTAAATGCCGCCGAAATTTCTAAATGCGATGTTGGTGTAAAAGGTGGTCGGATCGTTGCACTAGGCGAAAACCTTGCTGCTGGCGCTCAAGAAATAGATGCCACCGGAAAATATGTTATGCCTGGAGGGATAGATAGTCATTGTCATATTGATCAAAGATCTAGTGGCGGTGGCCGTAACTCAGAAACCTTTGAAAGTGGAACCCGATCGGCAGCCTGCGGTGGAACAACGACTATAATTTGTTTTGCTGCTCAAGAAAAAGGAGAATTATTAACGCCTGTTGTTGAGGAATATCATGATAAAGCGAAACAGTCCTGCATAGATTACTCTTTCCATTTAATCATAAGCGATCCGAGTGATGAGGTTATACATGAGGAGGTTCCAAAGCTCATAAAAGCTGGGCATAGATCGCTCAAATTATTTATGACTTATCCTCGAAACAGACTAAATGATGCGGAAATTCTTCGGGTCCTTGAAGTTGCTAAACTCAATCAGGCATTGGTATGCGTTCATGCGGAAAATCATGATGCTATAATGTACATGACAGAGAAATTACTGGCAGCAGATAAAAATAGTACAAAGCATCACGCGTGGGCTAAGCCACCATTGGTTGAACGTGAAGCAACCCATAGAATGATAATGCTAGCAGAACTATTGGATGTTCCAATTCAAATTTTTCATGTAAGTTGTGAGGAAGCAGCGGAAGAGATACGGAGAGCCCAGGAAAGGGGTTTGAAAATATTTTCCGAGACATGCCCGCAATATTTTGTCCTTACAGCTCGGGACCTGGATCGTGACCAGCGTGAAGGTGCAAAATTCGTTTGTTCTCCAGCTCCAAGAACGGAAGGTGATCAAGAAGCAGTATGGAATCATGTAAGGCTTGGAACGATTGGTAACGTCACATCTGATCATGCTCCATATAATATTGATGAATTGGAAGGTAAGTTTTGGGCGGGAGATAATGCACCATTTAGTCAGATAGCTAATGGTGTGCCGGGCTTAGAGACTAGGATGCCTATTACCTTTTCAGAGGGCGTCTCAAAAGGGAGAATAGACCTTCAGACTTTTGTAGCGCAGACATCGACGAATGCTGCTCGATTATTTGGACTCTACCCGAGGAAAGGTACTATTTCTGTTGGTGCGGATGCTGACATTTGTATTTGGGATGCTGAAAAAGAGGTGACAATAACTCAGGATATTCTGCATCATGATACAGATTATACGCCATACGAGGGATTGGAGGTGCAGGGTTGGCCGGCAGCGACAATTACTAGAGGAAAATTGGTTTGGAATGACGGAGTGGAAACATGTGAGCCTGGTTGGGGAAAGTTCCTTGCTCGCGACCCCTATGATTACATAAAACCACGTGGTGTTCTTCCTACTCCCTTCGATCCAGTATTTATGACTACAGATGATGAAGTATGATCATGAATAAAAATATTGATTTAGATTTCCGAAATAAAATGTTTAGTTAAAAGGCTACTGAATAGAATAGTGATAAGAGGAATTAACATGAGCCGTATTGTGAACTTAGGGGCCGCTCAAATGGGGCCAATATCACCTGATGAAACACGCGAGAGCTGTGTTAAACGGTTAGTAGATATGATCAAACAGGCAAGCTCACGGGGCTGCCAATTTGTAGTTTTTCCAGAACTAGCGTTGACGACATTTTTCCCTCGTTATTATGAGGAAGATGTCACGAAAATGGATCATTGGTATGAAACTGAAATGCCCAATAATGCAACAAGGCCACTTTTTGAAGCAGCTGCTGAGGCGGGCATAGGTTTCTATCTCGGATACGCTGAGCTGACGCCTGAGGGTCGAAGATTTAACACAGCGATCCTAGTCGATGGAAATGGTAAAATAAATGGCAAGTACAGGAAGGTCCATCTACCAGGACACTCAGAGTATGAGCCTCAAAGACCATTTCAACATTTAGAAAAGCGTTACTTCGAGCCAGGGGATCTGGGCTTTGGGGTCTGGAGACAGAATGAAAGCATTATTGGCATGGCTATTTGTAATGATCGCCGATGGCCCGAAACATATAGAGTCATGAGCTTAAAAGGCGCAGAAATTATCGTATTAGGCTATAATACTCCTGATTTGAACACATCCGGGAAAGAACAAAACCACCTAAGGATGTTCCATAACCATCTTACCCTACAAAGCAACGCCTATATGAATGGTTGCTGGGTCATTGGAACAGCTAAGGCTGGAGTTGAAGATGGCTGTATGCTTATTGGAGGCTCCTGTATTGTACAACCATCTGGCGAAATTGTTGCGCAAGCAGCGACTTTGGAGGATGAGTTAGTGACCTTCGCTGCCGATATAGATATTTGTAATATGCCCAAACAAACTATTTTCAACTTCGCACGTCATAGAAGAGTCGAGCATTATACTAATATAACGGGTCAGACAGGTGCTGAGCTGCCTGACCATTTAAAAATATAAAAAAATTCATAAAATTAGACGTTTAGGCGATATTTAATCAATCTGGTCTGTCCATTTGAAACAGTTCGGTGACAGCGGAATAATCCATATATCCCAGGCGAGATACTGGTTGATATAGTGTGACGTCAACTAGACCGTCTTTAATTATTTTTGGATCAACGTGAATGCCAACAACTTCTCCAAAAATAACCCAGTTTTCCCGGCCCTCGTGCCAACAGGGCATTTGAACGCTTTGCATATACTTGCACTCTAGGTGGACTGGCGCATTTTTTACCCTTAAAGGTTTAACTAATTCTGAGGCCTCTCCCTCGAGGCCAGCGTTTGGCATTTCATCCTCACCATATGGCAGATGGATTGATGTTTGGTTCATAGCTTCCCGTTGATCATGGCCGACTATAGAACACACAAACTCGCCGGTTTGTTCCGCGTTGAGTTGACTGTCTTTTTTCCCTTTTCCATCCATTCTACCACCTGAGGCAAACATAACGCATGGTGGATCAGCCGACACTGCGTTAAAGAAACTATAGGGAGCGAGATTACTCTGGCCGTGTTCATTAATAGTGGATATCCATCCAATTGGCCTGGGCGAGACAAAAGCTTTAAATGGATCACGTTTAAATCCATTTTCTCTATGAGAACCAGGTTTATAAAACATCTTATACTTCCTCTATTTTGTTTGAATATGAGTTTGGACGGTTAAGAAAAATCAATTTATTTCTCTTGATAATCATTTGGGACCGTAAATTACTTTCGTCTAAAATAGCTTTATAAATTAAAAATCCATGGCAAGGTATGAATTTAAAGCACCGTCTATGATATCTCTATCTATATCCTTTACGATAAAAACTAGGCGCGAACGTTGGTCGGAGGTTGGCCATGCATCTATTTTTGCGGGTGGATGAAACATATGTTGGACCGCGTGAACAACAACGGGTTGATCATCTATTTCTTCTACATTAATGAGCCCTTTAATTCTCAGAATATTAGCTCCGTGGGTTTGGGCTAACATATCCAAAGAGCCAGCTATTTTTCCCCACTTTAACGGTTCATCAAAGTAAATGGAAAAGCTCTTTATATGATCATCATGTCTATTAACGTCATGGCTGTGGTGATGGTGGTGGTGATCATGATCATGTTTTGGAATATGTCCCTCTGTATCCATATATGCTTCTTCTTTTAACCACCGTGCAACATCTGCTGTTTTCGTTAGTGGGTTATATAATCCAGCATCAAATAATTTAAGCGGATCTATTTCGCCGTGTTCACATTCTATAATTGGAGCAGCTGGGTTAATCGTTGTTAAACGTTCCTTAACCTTCACAATATCCTCTGGTTCTGTGACATCGACTTTTGATAGAACGATCCGGTCTGCGACCGCAGCTTGTTTTACAGACTCAAATTGTTGGTCAAATTGGCTCATTCCGTGATGTGCATCAACCACAGTGACGACCCCATCAAGCCGGTATCTTGATATCAGAAATTGATCGGACATCATTGTATGCAGTATCGGAGCTGGATCGGCCAGCCCGGTTGTTTCAACGATTAACCGATTGAACTCTGGTATTTGCCCGTCCTGTTGTTGAACATGCAAACGATGCATTGTCTCCACAAGGTCCCCTCGGACTGTACAACATAGACATCCGTTATTTAATAATATTGTATCTTCGTTAGATTTAACCACAAGCGCGTCATCAATACCTACTTCGCCAAATTCATTAATGATTACAGCGACTTTATCCATATTCTCGGCTTGCATTAATTTTGAAAGTAATGTGGTTTTTCCACTACCTAGGAAACCTGTCAAAATCGAAACCGGCACCCGATCCTGTGTCGTGTTATCAGTCACCTCTTGCTACCTCGCCATAAATTATCATCTGATGAGAAGATCCCAGATGTAAATATAAACTTTTTGTGCCTGTCTTAATATCGTTTTGTTGTAAAATATTTTACATCATGGGATGAGCGCCATCTTTGGGAATTGTCGCACTTTAGATCCAAGTAGAAAAACTTTAAAGTCATCCTGAAGAAAACTCGATATAGCCTTATCCATAACATTCAGTCCGCCAGTAAAACTTCCGAAAGCAGGCAAGATTACTCTCTTCTCGTCACTTACAAAACACCGATCGGCAAAACTGTTCCTATTTAACTTTATTTTTGCTTTTGGATGGAAATGTCCACTTACTTCGCCATCTGCAAGTCCTCTTTTTGCTTCGTGTCTAAAAGTTAGTGGAGGATCCAGATAATGATTAAGATTAATGCCGCCAAGCGAAGGTGCTCCCGACGGGTCATGGTTCCCATGGATCCAAAACCATTCATAGCTATTAGTTAAATTTAAAATTTTTGCTATTTGGTCTTTGGAGATACGTTCCATCCAGGTGTCATCATGGAAGCTATCGCCGAGACTTATTACACGCGATGGTTTGAAATAGTTTATGACTTTTTCGACTCGATTTAATGTATCCAGGGTATCATATGGGGGAAGAAAAATATTTTGTTTGGCAAACCACGAACCCTTTTCTAGATGCAGATCAGAAAATATCACTGTCTGTTTTTCAGGCCAGAATAATGCTCCTGATATATCAGCGATAAGTCTAGTATTAGAGAGATAAAATTCAAACATCTATCAAAAGTATTTGGGGTTAAAAGAATTAGTTATTATAACGCCATCCCCTCGGAAATAAGTGCTTCCTCTGCATCGTCCAGTAAAGCTTCTATTGCGGATCCCTTAACATTTTCCCTGCCAATTTCTAACAAAATTGGAATGGCTAAAGGCGAAACCTTTGTTAAATATTTAACATTTATATTAGTCTTTATTCTTTTTAAAAGTGCTCCAAGTCGATGAATGTCTGTAAAACCTCTCGCCGCATCGGCTCGGGTGGCGCGCAATAAGATATGGTTAGGGTCATATTTTCTAAGGACATCATAGATTAAATCAGAGCTGAAAGTTACCTGTTTTCCAGTTTTCTTATGTCCAGGCAACCGTCGATCGATTAGCCCCGCAATCACAGCGACATCTCTGAATGTTCGTTTTAGAACCGTAGACTCGGCCATCCAATTTTCTAAGTCATCACCAAGCATATCCTCATCGAATAAATCCTCTATATTTGATGGTGGCTTTAAACTCCAAATAGCGATTGCATAATCGGTTGCAACAAAACCAAGTGGTTGCGTACCCGACCTTTCCATGCGTCGTGTCAAAAGCATTCCGAGCGTTTGATGCGCATTTCGACCTTCGAAACTATACGCTACCATATAAAATAGTTTTCTTCGCTGAAATATCTCTACTAAGAGTTCATCGCTTTTAGGTAAAGTCGATAATTGCTCTTGTCTCTCGAGCCATTCTTTGACGGGTGCTGCTAGATTTTGGCAGTTTGATGGGTTTTGAATTAAATCCCTAACTCCTTCGGCCAGATTACTTGATAGTGGTAATCGACCACCAATATATGATGGTACCTTGGGTGTCTCCCCGCGGCCGGGGGACACCTCGATCGTTGTTTCCCGAATACCTTCAAATGTCAGCAGTCGTCCCGCAAATATGAAAGTATCACCGGGAACAAGTCCTTGTGCAAAATACTCTTCGACTTCCCCTAAAAATCGGCCTCTTCGCATTTTTACTTTTAAAGTCGTTGACTCCACAATCGTCCCCACATTCATCCGATATCGTCGCGCAGTTGAGGAATCTACAATTCTATAGAGATCATTATCCCCCAGTTTGATGCGACGATAACGGTCGTATGTCTTCAGAGCGTAACCTCCATCACATACAAAGCTAATGACTGAGTTGAAATCCTCTACACTTAGATCTTTGTAGGCGGATGCGTTGCGAATTTCTTTGAAAAGAACCTCTTTATCGAATGGTCCTGAGCACGCCACTCCCTGTATATGCTGCGCCAGAACGTCAAGGCCACCTTGTCTTAAAATATCACCGTCTAAATTCTCATCTAGAACAGACCTGAATGCGGCCTGACATTCGAGCACTTCAAATCTATTCGCCGGCACTAATATTGCCTTGCTTGGTTCATCAAGGCGATGATTTGAGCGTCCAATTCGCTGCAACAGACGCGAGACCCCCTTAGGTGCCCCAATCTGAATGACCAAATCTACAGCCGCCCAATCAATACCGAGGTCTAGAGAGGATGTCGCTACCACTGCTCTCAAAGCACCCTTCACCATGGCGTTTTCTACTATTCTTCTCTGTTCAACCGACAGGGATCCATGGTGTAAGGCAACCGCTAAATTCTTGTCATTTACTTTCCATAGAGCTTGAAAGATTAATTCGGCTTGCGCACGCGTGTTAACAAAAATTAGGCTTGTTTCATGATTTAAAATCGCACTATATATTTCATTTATAGCATAAATTCCCATATGTCCGGACCAAGGCAGCCGGGAGTTCCCAATTAATATTTCGACCGATGGTTTTTTCGTTGGTTTTGCTTCAATAATTTGGACTGGATTTCTTGTTTGAGCGCAGGATAGATATTCTGCCATCTCCGCTGGATTTGGAATTGTCGCAGAAAGGCCTACTCTTCGGGCCTTCGGCGCCCAGGTATTTAATCGAGCTAACGCAAGCGATAGCAGATCCCCTCGTTTAGTTGGAGCTAATGCGTGAAGTTCGTCTATTACTATACATTTTAACTCTTGAAAAATAGTGGCACTATCCGGATAGGATATCAACAAAGCTAGGCTTTCAGGTGTTGTTAACAGAATATTTGGAGGTGATTTTCTTTGCCGCTGTCGTTTTGATTGAGGCGTGTCTCCAGTCCTTGTTTCCACAGTAATCTTCAGATCCATTTCAGAGAGCGGCTCAAGCAGGTTTCGGGCAACATCAACTGTCAATGCTTTGAGTGGGGATATATAAATGGTGTGAAGAGAATTTTTGGGATCTGCATTTAATTCTATAATACTTGGTAAAAAACCGGCTAAAGTTTTGCCACCACCTGTTGGTGCTATTAACAGCGTTGATAGACCGAGTGCCCCACTCTGGATCATCTTGATTTGATGATCGTGGAGTTTCCAGCTCTTCCTCTTAAACCAATTTTCTATAAAGTTTTTTGGCATAAAACAAAATGCCTCTTTGGGATTCCACCAAATAGAAACAAGACGGTTGCCAATTTACGAGGGGTACCAAGATGGATTCCGTTTTTCGGAAAAACTTGCCAGCCCTTCCATGGCCTCGTCGGTTTGCCTCTTAGCCGCATGGGAGGAGACAAGTTCTTCAAAATACTCATCAGTTAAAAGCAAACCGGCATCTTTAAGTGTTGCCTTTTTCGTTTCTGAAGTAGCGATAGGAGCAGCAAGTAATAAGTTTTCGATGATAGGTGCTGCGGTGTCATCAAGTTTACCACTTGGACAAACTTGATGGACTAGGCCAATATTTAAAGCAGTTTGTGCGTCGAATCTTTCGCAGGTGAGAGCATAGCGTCGTGTATTGCGAGGCCCTATTGCCGCATTTAGTTGCGGTACTATGATACTTGCCATTACACCCCATCGGGTTTCTGTAATTGAAAATAAAGCATCGTCGCTTGCCACCACAATATCGCACGATGCTGCTATCCCAGTACCTCCACCAAAACAACCACCATGCACTAAAGCGATCGTTGGCTTCATAACCTCAGTGAGACCGCGGATAGCGGATGCTGTTAAGCGGGATACATCTATATTTTCTTGCGGAGATAGCTTTCCTATTTCCTTTAGCCATTTTAAATCTGCGCCTGCCTGAAAATGTTTTCCGTTTCCTCTAATAACAATAACTCTAACCGTATCGTCATTAGAACAAGAGACGACAGCTCCAATCATAGCTTTTATAAACTCACCATTATACGCATTATTAACCTCAGGACGATTAAGAGTGATGGTTGCAACGCCGCGTTTATCAACGTCTAAAAGAACAACGGGATCAGGCATAATTAACTCCTCTTAGATGTATAAATAGCTTTTGATCGGTTTTGCTGTTTAATGTTTATCACTCTTTTTAAAGATAAGACTTAATTGTGCTGAAGTGAATAGATGTGAAGTAAAAGAAAGCAATAAGTTTTATGTTTTTCGGCTGGCGTCCCAGTGAGTGAACCGATATTGTTCATTTCATTTATTTTTAAACAGATGACTGAATAAAATGCAAATTGAACGCCGGGTCCGGGCAATTTTAGATTCTGAAGCTGAAGCCATAAAGGCGGTCTCTATAGACGCTTCATATGGCAAGGCAGTCAAACTGATTGAAAGCTGCGCAGGCAAGATTATTACTACCGGTATGGGAAAAGCTGGTTTCGTAGCACATAAATTTGCTGCCATTCTAAGTTCGACGGCCACACCTGCTGTTTTTATTCATCCGGCGGAGGCGGCGCACGGGGATCTTGGAATGCTTGCGCCAGGCGACTGTATTGTTGCTTTTTCAACGAGTGGGAAGACCCGTGAAGTATTAGAGTTTATTCAATTAAGTCGACGAATGAATATAGGGTCCGTTATTGGAATAACTTCACATACAGATTCTGGATTAAGAGAATTATCAGACGTAACTATAAATATGGGCGTAATAAAAGAACCTTGCCCGTTAGGTATGACTCCAACTGCAAGTATGGCTGTGATGGCAGCAATAGGGGACGCCCTAGCTCTGGTGTTAATGGAGAAAAAATCGGTTACTCGAGAACAGTACGGAATGAGGCATCATGGGGGTTATCTCGGTAAAAAAGCCAGAATTGTTGAATGAGTGGAATTAACTGATTGATTAAAAAAAATCCACAAGAGTGGTTAAAAGTAACAAAAAATGGTCTTTTTGTAGTCCCGGGAAATTTTTTTATAGATCCCAATATAGCTAGCGATATGGCGGTAGTAACTCATGCTCATGCGGATCACGCGCGTTCGGGACATAAAAAAGTTATAGGTACGCCCGAAACATTAGAAATTATGAAAGTGCGTTTTGGCGAGGCATTTAGTCAGTCTCCATATGGACTTGAATATGGGAGGAAATTAACCGTAAATGATGTCACAATTTGGTTGGCTCCGGCAGGGCATGTTTTGGGTAGTTCCCAAATTGCTATTGAACATGGGGGTGCTCGGGTCGTTGTATCAGGGGATTATAAAAGGCAGCGAGACCCTACTTGTAGCCCATTTGAAGCTGTGAATTGCGATGTTTTTATTACGGAGGCGACCTTTGGCCTACCGGTCTTCAAACATCCGAAAGCGCAGTTAGAGATAAAAAAATTATTAAACTCGGTAGATTTGTTTACAGATCGTTGTCATGTAGTTGGTGCCTATGCGTTGGGAAAAGCGCAACGAATAATTTCTCTCTTAAGGGAGTCTGGCTATCACCAAGCAATTTTCATTCACGGTGCACTGAAAAAGCTGTGTGATTTATATGTTGAGAAAGGGGTAGATTTAGGAGAAATTATTACTGTTCCCGACTCGAGAAAAAAAACTGGAAAATTAGACTTGGAAGGGCAGATTGTGATCGCACCGCCATCTGCTATTGCAGATCGGTGGGTTCGAAAATTTGGCGATCCGGTTATCGTTATGGCATCAGGGTGGATGCGAATTAAACAACGTGCCCGTCAACGCAACGTAGATTTACCATTGGTGATTTCTGATCATGCGGATTGGGACGAACTTTTTCAAACCTTTCATGAAGTAGGTGCTCCAGAAATCTGGATCACCCACGGACGAGAGGAAGCTATAATCCATCAAGCGAACTTAGAGGGCTTCAAAGCTAAAGCACTGTCTTTAATTGGTTATGATGAAGAAGGCGCATGAAGTTATTTTCAGAACTACTTGAGAGCCTCATCTATACATCGAGCCGTAACGCAAAAATGATGCTTCTGAAAAACTATTTTGAGAAAGCAGCCGATCCGGATCGTGGGATAGCGTTGGCTGCTTTAACAGGAACTTTGCAACTCCCAAATGTTACGCCAGCGATAATTCGAAAACTTATGTCGGAAAGGGCCGATCCGGTTCTTTTTTCTTGGTCATATGATTTCGTGGGCGATCTAGCTGAGACAACCGCACTCATGTGGCCATCCAATGCTAAAAGCTCAGCGTGGCCAGAATTAAAGGATGTTTATAACGCCCTGATGTCGGCAAAGAAAAAAGAAGTCCCAGACCTAATCTCTAAATGGCTGGACGCTATGGATGAGAATGGTCGTTGGGCATTATTAAAGTTGATGGGCGGTGGGTTACGAGTCGGGGTATCAGCTCGACTTGCAAAAAGTTCGTTAGCCAAATTTGGTGATGTTGAAGTGGCAGAAATTGAAGAAGTCTGGCATGCATTAGAAGTGCCGTTTGAGGAACTTTTCTCCTGGCTTGAAGGGGTCATTCCAAGGCCATCTATGGATCATCGAGCTGTTTTTAGACCCTTAATGTTGGCAAATCCTGTTTCGGAAAAAGAGCTTTTAAAGATTAAACCGAGTGACTATGCGCTTGAATGGAAATGGGACGGCATTCGAGTTCAACTTGCCGCCAATGCGGAAGAACGAAAACTGTTCTCAAGAACAGGTGATGATATTTCTAATTCCTTTCCAGAAATTATAGAAGCTTCAAAATTTAATGGAGTGCTAGATGGCGAGTTGCTTGTAATAAAAGATAAAAAAGTGGCTCCATTTAATGATCTTCAGCAGCGGCTGAATAGAAAAAAAATCTCAGACAAGTTAATTTTGGACTTTCCATGCCATGTACGGCTTTACGATATTTTATTCGATGGGGAAGAAGATCTTAGAGCTCATAGTTTCAAATATAGAAGATTGCGTTTAGAACGATTTGTTGAAGAAAAAAAATTAGAACGAATGGATTTATCCGAGCTCGTAGATTTCAAAATTTATCGAAATTTGAGCGATCTACATGCAACCTGCAGGGAATATGGACTAGAGGGTTTGATGTTAAAGCCTTGGGAAAGTTTATATGTCGCCGGTCGGCCAAAACCAGGATGGTTTAAGTGGAAACGTAATCCTCTCATAATAGATACGGTAATGATGTATGCTCAAAGAGGGCATGGGCGACGTTCATCTTTTTATTCCGATTTCACGTTTGGTGTTTGGTGGCTCCATGAACAAAAAACCGAGTTAGTGCCTGTAGCAAAGGCATATTTTGGTTTTACTGATGGGGAATTGAAGGATCTAGATAAATGGGTGAGAGATAATACAGTACAACGTTACGGGCCGGTAAGACAGGTTACTATAGGACTAGTCATCGAGTTAGCATTCGATAGTATTCACAGATCTAAAAGACATAAATCTGGAGTTGCTATGCGATTCCCCAGAGTTCACCGAATTCGTTGGGACAAGCCAGCTGAAGAGGCAGATTGGCTAGAAAGCCTGGAAACGTTTATTGAATAATCAACTCATTCCTGAAATTGATAAAATTTTGGATGATTAGTATGGCAGTATCCATGCGGTGAGGCTGAATATCAGGTTGTCAACCCCACAAAGTTAGCTGGCCATTTCATCCAAACCATCTCGTAATAATTTGTTGAACGCCCTCGGAGATTCTATATTCGAGAAATGCCGTTGGCCGTCTATAATAAATAATTTTGAGTTCTTGATCCGTTCATTCATTTCTTCTGATCTTTGGATTGGAGTGACCGGGTCATCTCCAGCGGCGATTATGCGGGTATTTGTTGTTATCTGATCCAGTGAGTCTAGGTAATTTAGGTCAGCAACTGCAGAAGTTCCGCCAAGATATCCTTCAACGGGAGTAGCTATAAATACGTCTTTGATTTTATGATAGTCAGCATTTTCGGCCTCGACAAATTTATCCGTAAACCAAAGTCTTTTTGTCATGTCCCATACAGGAACCATACCGGACTTCTTTACGACGGCTTGCCTCTCCGCGACCCAATTTCGATACCAAGGGTTACTTTGGGAGGTTGTATTACAAAGTGTTAGGGAGTTAAGTCTACCGGGGTGTTTAATTGCTACACCTTGACCTATCATTCCTCCAGTAGAGATACCAACCCAGTGTACCTTCTCAAGTTCTAGCGCACTCATCGTTCCTACGGCGTCATCCACAAATTCATCCAGAGTGTATGGGCCTTGAGGTGCTGAAGTTTTTCCGTGGCCTCGCCAATCATACCGAAGAATATGATAGCGATCCGAGAGGGCTTCTATCTGTCGGTTCCATATCTCGTTGCTGGTTCCCATTGCGTGCGCCATCATCACTATAGGACCGTTTTTATTTCCATCCCAACGATAGGCGACATCGATACCATTCACATGTGTCGTTTGCATTTTCATAATTTAATCATTCTCAATATTCACTAATTTTTCACTATAGCGGACAAGGACTTTGCCCGTACAATTCCCACTTAACATGTCTTTTAAAGATGAGGGGGTTTTCTCAAAACCGTTGACTATGTGGTCGATAGTTTTGATTTTACCCTGTCTACATAGAGCCATCATGCGCTCTCTTGCGAATTCCCATCGTTCTGGATAGGAGTATCTGGAAAAGCCTTTTATACTCGCTTCTTTTGCCCAGAGTTGGCGCATATTTACCGGATCTTGGTCAGGTCGTTCGCTGTTATTGGAAATTGTTCGTCCGACAATGATTACTTGAGCATATTTTGCTAAATTTTCAAATACAATGTCTCCTATTGCGCCACCAAGAGTATCAAAGAATAAGTTGACTCCATCAGGGCAGGTATTTGCTAAATTGTGAGCGAATAAAGGATTATTATGTTCTAGGCAATCGTCTGCGCCCAGTTGCTCAATAACTTTCCTACTTTTCTCTTTATTTCCAGTGATGCCGATAACCCGCATTCCTGCAAGTTTTCCGAGTTGGATTGCGAAACTACCAACTGCTCCTGCTGCTGAAGTCACAACTAACGTTTGTCCCGGCATCGGACGACCAAAGAGATCAAGCGCACAGTACGCCGTAAGGCCAGGAGAACTTAGGGCCGTGAGCCATAGAGTTTCCGAGAATTCAGCGCTAATAGCAATTAATTGTTCGGGAGATGCTATTGCATACTCTTGCCATCCTAACCGCCCCGTGACTAACTGGCCGGGGGGATAGCCGTCTACGCTTCCATCAACCACTTGGCCTAGCACGTCACAGTCTATCAGTTCCCCGATTTTAAACGGCTCTGTGTAATTTTTGAAATCCTTCATTCTTTGATTTTGCCAGGGAGATAACGCTACCATGAGAATTTTAATCAGAAGTTTTCCTGGAGGGGTTGGTGGAATTGCGCATTTTTCTATATTAAAGTTTTCGTCGCTTGGAAGCGATTCGGGTCGTGTTTTTAGAGTGAACCGACGATTGGTTTCTGGTACCGTAAACATGAGTGTGGAATATCCTTGATATCAAAATATTTATTGGGTTTATACAGAGGAGTACTTAATGACAAGTGAAGTTTTAGATCTAGGCAGCACTCAAATATCATATGAGTTTGATCAGAAAAATACAGACCCTACTGTAACCATGATACACTGCTTCGGATCTAATAAAAAATATTGGGATTTTCATAAAAAATCGTTTAGCGATTATAACTCTCTAATAATTGATGTCCCAGGACATGGTCAAAGTAAACTTTACGATGAACCGTGTACTCTTTCACAAATCGCTGATGATATTGTTGCTCTCCTGGATCATCTCGGGATTCAAAAGATCCATTTAGGCGGTGTTTCGATGGGAGGTATGATTTCACAAACACTAATCCTAAAGTATCCAGACCGTGTAGCTTCTCTAATGTTAATCAATACAACATGCTTCATCAGTGAAGATATGCACCAACTATGGGAAGAAAGATCGAAACAAGTTTTAGAGAGCGGCACCAAATCGGTTCATGATATCTTAATGCGAAGATGGTTTACCTTAGACGCGATAGAAAAAGAAATCCCTGGCTATAAATACTTATCTGCAACTTTTGAAAGTTTTGATCCCAAGGCATTCAAAAAAATCAGTGAAGCCATGTGTGGTTTAGATACAAACGATAAGTTAAAAAGCATAGATGTGCCCACATTAATAATCGCTACCCCAGACGATCCGGGCGCTCCCACACATATATCAAGACGAATGGCAGATTTTATTAAAGGCTCAGAGTTACATTGGTTAGAGCCAGCACAGCACTTGTCATCACTGGAGCACGTGGACGCGTTCAATGAAATTGTCTCTGGTTTTCTGTATAAGCAGTTTGCTAATATTTAAGGCAACAGAGTGCCGTTGATCGCATCTGGTTGGGCAAAGTCTCGATTGTCTGATTTTAACGCTTTGATTGGAACCTAATTTGTGCCTAACTGAATTCAATACTGTTGGGACGGGGCAATTAATCATCTTCGTTCATGGCGTTGGTTTAGATCGGTCTATGTGGTGTCCCGTCGTTAATGAATTGAAACAGAAGTTTACTTGCGTAACGTTCGATCTTTTGGGACATGGTCAAGCCCCTGATATTGAAGAAACAACGTCTTTGAAAAAATTTACAGAGCGGTTGCTGAATTTAATTGAAAAGTTTCAACCGGTTAAACCAATACTTGTTGGCTTTTCTTTGGGAGCAATGGTTGTAAAGCGCTTTGTCATCGACAATCCTAACTTGGTTAAAGGTCTGATTATCACGCATTCAGTTTTCAATCGTAATAATGAACAGAGAAAGGCTATAGAGAAGCGACTGGATAGCGTTCAAAATAATGGACTAAACGGAATTATTGAGCCAGCAATACAACGATGGTTTACTGGATCCTTTATAGATAGTAGGCCTCCTATCCTAGCGCGTGTGCGGCAGACACTTTTGGAAAACAATTTATCGAATTATCAAAAAGCTTATGAGGTCTTTGTGTTTGGTGACCGAGAACTCGTTCCATCGGTTGATACAATTGAGTGTCCTTGTTTTATAATAACAGGAGAAAATGACGTTAACTCGACGCCGTCTATGGCTTATGCTTTATCCAGGCGAATAAAAGGTTCAGAGGTAAAAATTTTAAGAGGTCTGGCGCACGGTGCACCTATCGAGGCTCCAAAAAAATTTGCACAGGTCATAAGGGAAGCCATGACCCAATGGTAAAACCGATAGTATTTTAGACATCAATAGGTGAGTGCAAATTAATCGATCCTTGGACTGAAAAATTAAATGAAACGAATTCAAATCAAACATCGAACTAAGGAGACTAGAAAATGAAATTTTATGATTGTCGAACCGCTCCTTCTCCGAGAAGGGTGAGAATTTTTATTGCTGAGAAGGGGCTGGAGATAGAAACAATAGAGGTTGATCTTGGTTCTAAGGAACAACTATCATCCGAGTTTAAAAAAATTAATCCTAATTGTACGGTTCCCGTCTTACTTTTAGACGATGGCACCCGATACACAAGTACGGCCGGCATTAGAAATTATTTAGAGGCTCTTCATCCCACACCTAGTCTGATGGGGGAAAATGCGATGGAAAGGGGAATGGTCGCTGATACCCAATGGCGGATAGAAATGGAAGGTCAAGTGGCAATGGCTGAGGCTTTAAGAAATTCGGCGCCAAGGATGTCAGGCAGAGCTCTTACCGGACCATTTGATTATCAGCAAATTCCAGCCTTGGCAGAGCGCGGAAAATTAAGGGTTGAAAGATTTTTAAATGGAGTTGACTCACTGATCGGTAATAAAGCCTATGCAGCGGGTGATTTTTTCTCGATAGCAGATATCGATTTGCTTGTGGTTATCGATTTTGCGAAGTGGATAAAACTGGAGTTACCAGAAGATGCTATTAACGCTCGGCGTTGGTACGAAGACGTAAGTTCCAGAGAAAGCTGTAAGTTATAATCAAACATATAGAAGATTTTGAAAAACAACATATGGATCTATAATGGCATTCTGTTAATCTACTTCCATCTCATGAAACTTTAACGATAGGGACTGAAATGAGTACTATAGGAAAATGTTTGTGCGGTGCAATTGAAGTGACGAGCGATGAGAAGCCGGATCAGATAATCGCTTGTTACTGTGAGAGTTGTCAAAAAGCCTGCGGTGGAGGGGCATCTTTCAATATAATAAAGACAGATGAAGGAGCGCGTCTCTCCAAAGGAGAGACGAAAATATACAATGACACGGCAGACAGTGGTAATGGCCTTGAGAGACATTTTTGCGGAATGTGCGGAAGCCCTATTTTTTCGGTAACGACCTCCTATCCAGGACTCAAAATTTGGAAGGCAGGACTCTTTTCTGATATTGATGGTCTTGAGGTGATTACAAATATTTGGTGTGATAGTGCGCCCTCCTGGAGCACCATCGATAACTCTATTCCTTCCCATGGCAAATCTCGACAGTAATACTAAAAGGCAAGTATAAAATAGCATGGAATTCTATGAGCTCATTACGAAACTTACACAATCTGTTTGCCAGGGTAACTCCCATGCAGTAGCAGACTGTTTTTGCGATGATGGGATTTATGATGATGTCTTCTATGGAGAGTTTAAGGGAAGGAAAAATATCGAAGACTTGATAGATAACTACTTTTATAGAGATGCAACTGATTTTCGCTGGGATATCCACGATCCAGTATCCAATGGAGTGACTGGATATTGTCGTTATATTTTCAGTTATAAATCAAAGATAAAAGCTTATCCTGAAACAAGAACATTTTTCGGAGGTGTGGCGATTGTCACTTTGAATAAAGGATTGATAAGTGTTTATCGTGAGGTGGCTAATACGCTGCCAGCACTGGAACGTCTCGGTTTTTCTGAGACGCACCTGTCAAAGTTAGCTGCAAAACAGGGTAGGGAGATAGAGATGAGACCCGAGACGAAAGCGCACATTAATTAGCCGACTTACGCATTCCTAGTATTAATAGACTTAGGTTTTTAGCAAGTGATCAGGGGGAAACTGTTCTTATGGTTTTATCGGCGAGGTGGCGGAGTGAGAACGGGTATTCTTCAACATTGCCTTGGCTATATTGGTTTGTTGTATCTGGCTAGCACCTTCAAAAATTCTGAAAAGCCTTACATCTCTGAATAATCTTGGAACATCAGACATGTCTTCCATATACCCCAGTCCACCCATTACCTGAACAGCACGGTCAGCGACCCTAGAAACCATTTCCGAGCAAAATAATTTTGCGGATGCTATATCGATGAATGGTATTTCAGCCCCTTCGTCAAATTTCTTGGCGCAATCTAGACAAAGCGCTTTTCCAGCACTCATCTCGGATTGGCTGTCCGCTAGAAGTGCCTGTATTTGGCCAAATTCACCAATTGATTTTCCAAACTGTTGCCGTTTGGAGGCATATGAAGTCATCTCGTCAATTAAACGAATAGCTTGTCCAACACAAGTTGCCGCAACATGGAGTCGCGCATGATTTATACCTCGCAAAGCCGCTTTAAGTCCGCGGCCTTCAACGCCCCCAATTAGCGCTTCGAACGGCACTTGGCAGTCATTAAACCAGACATAACACGCATGGCTACCCTCATTACCGAGCATCTTTGGAGGCTCGCCAACTGTTATTCCCGGTTGATCTGCGTCGACCAAGAAAGCAGAAATCCCGCTCGAGCCTGCTGCGTTTTCTTCAGTTTTGGCCATAACTAAAAATACATCCGCTTGTGGGGCGTTAGTTATGTATCGCTTTTCACCATTTAAAAGCCATCCTTTGTTACCATTCTTTTTGGCCGTTGTGGTCAACGCACTCGCGTCAGAACCCGCCTCTGTCTCTGTGAGTGCAAAAGCTCCTGTGCATTGTCCCGATGCCATTTTCGGTAAATACCTGTCCTTCTGTTCCTCGGTGGCAAAATCCAGAATCGCCTGAGATGTTAAACCAATTGTTGTTGAGAATCGTGATCTGTAAACACAAGAGGCTTGGCAAAATTCGAACGTTAGACGAACCTGCTGTTCCATAGTAAAACCAAAACCACCAAACTCTTTTGGGATTGATATTCCAAAAAGTCCGATATCTGTAAGGGCTGCTGTCAAATCGTCAGGTATACCATTTTCGCGCGTTAAGCGGTTTTCGGCAGGCCTTAGAACGTTTTGTGATAATTCGCGAACCGCAATGAGGTATTCCTCAAAATTTTTAAATTCATTCTGTGTCAATTTAAACGACCTCTCGTCAACATAGCTATGAAGTGTAAATAGCAATCGCTGATCCGCTGGATGCCAGATTGTGGACCAACAAATCTCCAGATAAACACTTATGGCGTACCATAACCCCAAGTAAATAAAAATATATCCTTTAAATGCAAAATCTCGTTGGTTTGTAATCTGGATTACCAAAACCAGCGTAACCTCATCTCACAGAACATCAGGTTTTCTCATAGATACCGCTAGAATGTGGAGAGTGAAGTTGAAAAAATTACCTTATAAAACCAAGACAACGTCGGGTGACATCATAGATATCAAATTTGAGTTGCATGATGAAACTGCGGATCCAGTTCATGTCAGCAATCTCATCACTGCTATTTTAACAACAATTGATAGAGAAATCAGCTTAATGGGTGATGTAAGCAACGGCGACGTTTTACAGGGTGTCTCAATGGCACTGGCCATTAGAACGCATATTATTCTCGCCCCAATTGAGACGACTTCAGGTTTAACAAAGAATCTTTTGAATGACGCTTTGAACAGTTTAACAAAAGCTACCACAATACTCGCGCCAAGTGGCAGGGCATGATCTAATGGATCAACTAATTAATAACACAGATGAAGAGCTCAAAAAATTTATGCGCTCGTGTTGGGAAAGCTATCAATCGACGCGTGACATAACACATTTAGTTGAAGCCGTTGAAGCTGCGCCATTTTTTGGAGAAGCTGAATTAGCGAAGGAAATTGCGCGCATTCTTCGAGGGATATAATTTGTTGATAAAGTAACGGAAACTTTCAAAGCTCTCACAATAATCTTTTGGACGTAGCGAAAAATTATGACTAACACGCTAGAAGGTCTGCACAACTCGATTGAACAAGTGGTTATTTGTTCCAAGTGCGAAGCTGAATTTAGGCTAGGCTCAACGGATAGCCGATCATTGCAGGATTACTCTCGATTGGATATCGGCTTTACCAGTATCGGGATTCAAGTTTGGTGTCGTAGGCATAATGCAAATGTAGTCCATATTGATTTTGAGGGTAAAAAACTTCGCGCTGATTTCCGCTGCATAGAATGAAAAATATCCGTTAATTTTAACGAATAGTTATTTCTTCCAAGGAAATATTTTTCGAAGCGGAGGAGTGATCTTCGATCATGCAATTTATTTCATCTTCACATCGACCGCAGCACGGCACGTAATCGAAATGTGCTAATATTTGTTTCCAGGTTTTAACGCCATTGTGGATGACTTTCTGGATTTCTTTTTCTCGTACACCATTACAATTGCAGATATACATTTCCCTTAACCCGTATTTTGACACTATATGTTGACGTTAATTTGAATGAGAATGATTGTCAATTGCGAGAATATACTTTTATAAAAATCTGTAAAAAAAATGACATAACACCCAACTAGGAATGATTATGATAATCATTCCTAGTTAGTTGTTTTTATTGGACTTTTTTTAAATTAAGACTACCATTTTGCCAATTATAGACTATGTTTATGGTTAGGAAACGGGGGACTTAACAATGAAATCAGATCCATCAGTAATAAAGCAATTAAATGTTATCCTTAAGAACGAATTAACTGCCATCAATCAGTATTTTCTCCACGCACGTATGGTAAAAGACTGGGGCTTTGAGCGTCTGGGTAAGAAGATTTATGAAGAGTCGATAGGTGAGATGAAACATGCGGATTTACTGATAGAAAGAATTTTGCTTTTGGATGCTTTACCTAATCTTCAAGATCTTGGGAAACTTCGCATTGGCGAAGACGTTCCGGAAATTTTTAAGTCGGACATTTCATTAGAATTAACCAATCAAAGTTGTTTAAAAACAGCTATTGAGACTTGCGAGGAGGCTAGGGATTATGTTTCGCGTGAAATACTCAAGACGATATTAGAAGACACAGAAGAACACATAGATTGGATTGAAACGCAGCAGTCGCGAATTGAAAAAGTTAGTCTACAAAACTTTTTACAGGAAGAAATGTATAGCGAATAAGTTATTTCAAACCACTCAATTAGCTAAATTTAAACAGGCAGTTTGTCGTTCTGGATTTCTTTAAGATAAGCAGGGGTAGGGAGAATTGTGTTACTGTTTTACGTCGAAAGTATTTAATAAGGTCAATGCGTGAGCAATAAGTGGTATTAAAATTGGGTCAGTCCGGTGTGGAAAGTAGCATTTGATCCACTTCAAGAAATCACCATCGCTTAAACGTTTGTCAAAGCCGTCAATTTCAAGCCAGGATTTGGCTGATAAATATAGTGTGAAACTAGACATCAGCCGATGCTCCAATGACAGATTATACAGCCATTATTAAAGTCGCTCTGATTTATACGGCGCGACTTTTCTAATACATCGTGCGAATTTCGTTTGAGGTAACAAAAAAAGATTTAATTATTTATAGGCTTGTAATTTGACAAGGTGCTAGACACCGTTAAGATCTCAACAATCTACACAGAATAACTGGTCAATTACGAGGAATTGTTATGGAACCCTATTTTGAACTTGGCCCTTACACACGTCGTATAACGACCAAGTCGTCCGAAGCGGAGACGTGGTTTAACAGAGGATTAAACTGGTGCTATGCATTTCATCACAAGGAAGCGATAAGGTGTTTCGAAAAAGCGATAAAGCTCGACCCGAAATGTGTAATGGGTTATTGGGGTGTGGCCTATGCGACGGGGCCCTATTACAATATCCCTTGGGAAAAAATGTCTCCATCGGGGCGTCCCGAGGCAATCAAAACATGTTTTGAATACGCCCAGAAAGCTAAAAAGCTCATGGAAACGGTCCCTCTGTCAGAAATTGAGAAAGCATTGTGTGACGCCTTAGTTGTGAGATTCCAAGCCAATGAAGCATTGGAGATTGAGGAATTAAAAAAATGGGATGATGATTACGCCGATGCAATGCGAATTGTTTATCGTAACTTTTCTGATGATTATGATGTTTGTGCCTTGACGGCAGAAGCACTTGTCGTTCGAACACCATGGCAACTCTGGGATTTAAAGAACCGTACACCAGCTGAGGGAACGTTTACAGAAGAAGCGATTGAGATTGTAGAAAAAGCACTAGGACGCATTGAAAAAAATAATCATACCCCTCATGCAGGATTGTTACATTTTTATATTCATATAATGGAAATGTCACCGGAACCAGAGCGGGCACTTTTGGCATCAGACCAACTGCGGCCGCTTGTCCCCGGCTCTGGGCACTTGATCCACATGCCATCACATATTTATGTTTTATGCGGACAGTATGAAAAAGTAATAGCCTCTAACATTGAAGCAGCTGAAGCAGACAAAAAGTATCTTGCGGTAGATAGAGAGCTTGGTATTTACTACATCTACCTGCTACACAATTTTCACTTTCAAGTTTATGGAGCAATGTTTGCTGGTCAGTACGAACCGGCAATACGTGCTGCTGAACAAATGCAATCTATTGTTCTCCCAGAATACCTACACAGCGATCACGCATTCTTAGTAAATTATCTTGAGGCTTTCAGTAGCATGAAAGCTCACGTGTTAATTAGATTTGGAAAGTGGCAAGAAATTTTAGATGAGCCTTTGCCATCAGAACCGAAACTTTTTTGTGTTACGTATGCAATATGGCAGTACGCAAAGGGTATCGCTCACGCAGTTCTTGGAAATATTGATGAAGCCCTCACACAACAAGGTAAATTGAACGATGCGGTCTTGGCATTACCAGAAGAAAGGATTATTTTTCATAATGATTCAAAAGATGTATTAGAAGTTGCCAAACGAATGTTGGCAGGTGAGCTTGAATATAGACGCGAGAACTATGAAGTTGCTTTTAATAATCTTCGCAAAGCTGTCGAGTGTTACGATGATCTAAACTATTCAGAGCCATGGTCATGGATGATGCCACCTCGGCATGCGTTAGGCGCTCTTTTGCTAGAACAGGGCCATGTAGACGAAGCAACTAAGGTATATCGTGCGGATTTGGGACTAGACGATACGCTTGTTCGTCCATCGCAGCATCCGGCTAATATATGGAGCCTTCTTGGCTACGCGGAGTGTTGTGAGCGATCAGGCGATAAGGCTAATCTTGACTCTATTCGTCTGGAGTTAGATCACGCAAAACAGATTGCCGACAACTCAATTCAAGTATCCTGTTTCTGCCGCATCAAACACGACTGTTGTGATTAAAGAATTTTCGTCCAAGGGGAGAAATTGGCTCTGCAGGTATGAGGCTTGAACCAGTCATCTTTTCTGCTTCTTTCAACAGTAAAGTGCCAAATCCTCGGCGCCTAAATGCTGGGTTTACGAAAAGATATGAAAGCTCGGCCTTCGCTGCATCAGTTACAGCATAACCAATTGTTGTATTGTCATCGGCTACTATAACTGTCCCGTCGCTGTTAATGCTGATTTTTACCACTCTATCATACCTTTAATGTTACGAGGGGTTAATTTTTTTAGATCATTCTTAATATTGACGAGAGGTACATCTCTTTATCGAAGAGAGTAAAGACTCAGTCACGACACAAAGAAATTTTTCTTGCTTGTTATCACGTTTTAGAAATATAAGTGACCATGGAAAACGCGCAGATATTAGAAAAAATAGAGAACTTAAAGGGTCGCCGAGCTTACGAAGAAAAAAGAGCGGCAAAGTTTGGTTTTTCTAGTCTCTATGAATACTTTGAACACAAGCTTGAAAAACAAGCATTTGAGATTGAAGAGAATGCATCGAGGATGCTGCAGTTTAAAGTCGAAAGAGAATTAGCGAAGAAATCTAGGCACCCAAAGAAAAAAAGTTGCGGTTGCTGCTAATAATACCCTGTCTGTTAATCTGAAATAAATTTTTTTTCACAACGACAATTTCTGAAACGTAAGAATTATCGCTTTTATGAGTTTGTTATTTTTACTCAGTTAGTTATGTGGTCGGGGGAAAAGTGCAACGGTTGGCAGTTTAGCAATTCTGCAAAACCGCAGAAAAGTGCAACGGTAAAATTTAGCTAAAAAACATCAAAGTATACAAGGGTGTGCGGAAGCTGTCAGAAAACCTAGACAAAGGTGGCGACCCCGACAGGATTCGAACCTGTGACCTACAGATTAGGAATCTGTCGCTCTATCCTACTGAGCTACGGGGCCCCCTTCCACAATTGATACCTCAGACTAAAGGCGATGTGAAGGTAAACCGTAGTGGTTTATTTACAAAATAATCTGCCATGCGTTACTCTTTAGTATTTTGAGTTTCTTAATCTTATCCGCTTCTGGAGTTTAATAATGACGAAGATAACAAACGTTGAGGTAATAAGAGTATCGTTGCCGTTTGAGACAGGAGGCCCAAGAAAAGGAATGCGCCCTTCACTTGATGCATGGCTGAGTATGGAATGCATTATGGTGAAGATCAAAACCAGTGATGGTCTTGAAGGATGGGGTGAGGCATTTGGCCATGTTATGGCTCCAGGAACAGAGGCCGTTTTGAATAATATTATTGGCCCTATGCTGTTAGGAAAAGATGCGAGAGGCATCGCGAAACGTATAGACGAAATAGAGAGGCCTATGCACGGGTTGGGGCGGTCGGGCCCGATGATGTATGGGCTATCTGCAGTTGATATAGCCCTTTGGGATTTAGCTGGGAAGCGAGCGGGAATGCCTGTCTTCAGATTATTGGGTGGAGATAGTGGCATATTAAAAAAGTATGCAAGCTTGATGCGTTACGGAGGGGATATAGATGCTGTTGCTGAGAATGTAATGAGAGCAAAACAGAATGGTTATTCAACTATAAAACTGCACGAGGTAACCGTTCCAGCGTTTAGGGCTGCTCGTAATGCAGTTGAACAAGAGGATAATATATGTCTAGACGTAAACTGTCCCTGGACTGTTTCGGAGGCAAAAGCCATTGCTGAGGAAATTCTATATGATGGTTTCCATTGGTTGGAAGAACCAGTTTGGCCCCCTGAGGACTTTATTGGATTAGCCGAAGTTAGGGCAGAAGGGGTGCCGATCTCCGCAGGCGAAAATATGACGACATTGCATGAATTTAAATCGGCTTTTGAGGCAGAGGCCGTCGACAACATTCAACCGAGTGTGACCAAATGCGGTGGTATTTCGGGTATGAAACGTATTTTNNCTTTAGCGCAAGCCTACTCNGTGCGCGTTGTTCCTCACTGCTTTTATTGGGGGCCTGGCTATAACGCNACTGCACATTTAGCTGCNTCAAGACCCGAACCCACGCTCCTTGAAACAGCATTNATAGATCTCATCGTNAAACCTCATGACTTGTTTGACNCCTCNGAGTCATCANTAGANCTNNCAGAAAAACCTGGTTTAGGATATGANGCNGATTGGGAAGCGCTGAGTAATTACGTAATTTCTNGTNACAGCATATCCGATTGANAATGTNTTTTTGAAAAGAAANCTTTGTTTTGGTATTGAAAAAATGAGCAGTNAAAACCGGAAAANANCGGCGCCAATAATGCCTAGAGTNCAGGATTNTGGTTTNANAGAAGAGGATTTGAAAAAGGTAACAGCTAGGGATNTCCTNCTTTCTGANGGNCTCGCTTCNTNGGTGATGGTGGTGGGAACAGCATTGTCAATTTGGGCATATAACTGGTGGGGCATAGCTTTGGCGTGTATCGGTCTAGGTGTACTTTATGCAGTTCGGAGAGTTTTGAACGTCGTATTAAAGAGTAAATTGGATGCATCACGATTAAATTTTAAAGCGGCCTTGAACGAATATTATATTAACCGGCATTTGTATGACGCAGAATTAGACGAAATAGAACGACAAAAACGCCTCGATAAGGAATACGAGGAATTGAACCAAAATTGAGAGAAATCAGCGCTTAACTATCTTGATTTGTTTGCTTGCCACTTGTTTAAAATAGAATAGACATCTTTAGGGTCTTTATTGTTATTTTCTGAGCTTTTAATTTTTGCAGTCAATTCTATGACATAACCGTTAGGGTCTCTAAAATAAATCGAGTGGATAAAACCATGATCAGAAATCCCTCGGGTTTCTATTTTGGATGCTTTTCCCTTTGAAAACATCTCTTGTAGAACCGAGGGCTCTACTTCTAAGGCAATGTGCAGATCAAAATCATGCTGCTTCTTAAATTCAAATGGTTGATCGGGCGCTTCGAAAAATGCAAGGAAAGACCCATCCCCCATTTCATAAAAAGAATGTAAAACGGAGGTGGCTCTATTCGTCTGAGTTGTTTGGATCTCAAACGCATCTGCCAATCGTAGACCAAGAAAATCTTCATAAAACTTTCGGGTTTCCTCCGAGTCCCGGCATCGATATGCGTTATGATGCAGACCTTTTATCATTTTCCCTCCTCGGTTCCCCAAGCTATCACCGACTGAATGACGCAAAACTGTGGTTCAGCTAGTGAAGCATGGAATTTTAGTCACACGATTTTTCAATTAGTGTATTATGGTTACCATTTAATCAACTGATAATAGTTGTGGGAATTAATTTGTATTTTAGGGGCGAGTATGTCTGATGAACTGAGAATTGAAAAGATAGCCAAATATCTTCACGAGAGCCACGCTTCGAAAACGAGGTTTCAGAATTTAACAGATGACTTGGCTCCTGGTTCTGTAACAGATGCTTACAAAGCGCAAATGGCACTGAATAGGTTGTGGGAGCAGGGAGGGCGCGGGCCGGTGGCAGGTTATAAAATAGCCCTAACCTCCAAGGCAATACAGGAATTAGTTGGAGTGGATAAACCCGTCGGCGCCGCTATTTTCAGTTCAACAATGCATCAATCCCCAGCAAAAATTGAACTGGATCATTTTGTTCGTTTGGGGTTGGAGTTTGAATTAGCATTTGAGATTGGCGAGGATACATCTGAAAACACTCATTATGATTCGGCATCAGTTAGTTCCTTTGTGAAAGCAATTATGCCAGCTTTTGAATTAATTGAGGATAGAGATGCAGATTATTCAAATTTAGACCCAATGACATTGATTGCCGATAATGCATGGTGCGGAGGTGTGGTTTTAGGTGTGCCAAAACATGACTGGCAGTCTATTGATTTATCCTCAACCCCTGTTGATTTGTTATTCAATAATAATGTTGAACGAGCAACCACCGGGGACGCGATGGGGAGTCCGCTAAACGCACTAGCTTGGCTTGCGAATTTGCTTGCCGAACAAGGGCGGCCCCTAAAAAAAGGGAACATTGTTATGAGCGGTTCAACCTTAGCGACCAAATTTGCAGCACGTGGTGACCATGCGATTTATAGTATAGATGGTGTTGGCTCAGTTGAAGTTAAGATCAAGTAGCAAAAAAAATTTCGATGACGATTCACTAGGCATATAAGTTTTTGGAAGAATAATATGACACTAACGCGTCGTAGTTTTATAGCATTGCCTCTTTCATTAATTTGCTCTGCGTGCGTCGTTGATAAAATTTATTTTCCAAAAACAGATGAACAGTGGTGGCAAAAATATTCCAATGAATCAAAGCAATTTGTTGATCATAATGCTTGGGCCTATCTCCTGAAAAAATATATAGTAATCAGTCCTGATAAAAACCATCTATTTGCTTACGGCGATGTCACCTTAGAGGATAGAGAACGATTAGATGTCTACCTTCGTAATTTATCAATATTTTCGGTAGAGAAACTCAGTAGGCGGGAACAGTATGCTTATTGGTTAAACTTTTATAATGCTTTGGCGGTTCGTTTGATTTTGAGTCGTTATTTGGTTNTATCNATTCAAGATATTNAATTTGGTTTTNCNCCGTTCACTAATGATGCCTTNAATGAAAAGCTTATCGNTATCCGAAACGANAAATTTAGCTTAAGTGACTTGCGTCACAAANTCCTACTGNAACTNTTTGATGACCCNAGGCTCCACTACGGTCTGTGNGATGCGGCGCTCGGTTCCCCCAACATACCAATCAAGCCGTTCACNGGGGATTGGGTNGATAGAATGTTAGATGGAGCNGCTTTAGACTTCATCAANCATTCAAAGGGNCTCTTTATCGAAAATGGTGAATTNGTGCTATCAGAGCTATTCCGAAAATATNCNACNGAGTTCGGTCGTGATAAAGCTAGTCANTTATCNNCTATNAAGAATTATATAGTCCCTGGTACGCTCAAAAAAATAGATACTNAAATGCCCGTGCGTTANCAATTTGACTGGTCATTGAATGATGGAACNGGCATGCTTGGTTANAAGNCCCAACATATANGTGTTCAAGTNATTNTATACTGTGTTANCCTNCTGTGNNGTACTCCGNNACNGACTNTTGAATCCAAATTAGGAGAGTGAACTATGAGGCAGATCCTACTTCCGTTTGGTGCAGATACANCTAATGATGTTCCANTAGCCGCAGCAGNTCATCTTGCTNCTCGNACCAATGCTTCNATTACNGCTATGTTTTACCCGAGACTTCCAGACCCGGTTATAGTGGATCCGATGAGTGGAGGGGTAGTNTCATATGATGGATTAGANGACGAAATCGAGGCTCAAAANTCTGCCGCTGAGAAAAATATTGTTGATAGAGCGGCCAAATGTNANCCACCTGTTNCCAGTGAGAATCTNAATGTTGATATGACNAGTTTGTCTAATTGGCGTCAAGTTGGAGANATATGTCGTGTGCANGANGTGACAATGGTCGGTCGNTCTCGTGAGAATCCTCATTGGCAAACGTTATTTGAAATGGCTTTATTTGAGGGAGGACGCCCAGTTCTNGTCGTNCCACAAAAATGGGAAGNCNATTTTGGNGATACGGTTGGTATTGCTTGGAACCATAGTACTGAAACGGCNCGGGTTTTAGCGCTGAGTATGCCNATTATAANATGTGCTAAAAAAGTATATATCATAGAGGTTGATGGTTGGGTCCANGCTGGCCCGGACGGGACCGCNCTTCAACGGTATCTTGCNGGACATGAAATTGAAGCAGAATTTAANCGTGGTGCGTCTGCGGGAAATCCNGGAGAACGGGTGCTTGAGGTTNCTGAAAATGCTAATGTAGANTTTCTGGTAAANGGAGCATTTACCCAAAGTCGACTNACACAGATGATTTTTGGTGGTGCGACGCGCGCAATATTAGATAAGGCTNAGATACCTGTTATTTTTGCTCATTAAAGANANNGNNTNANATTTAATCTCNNNAACTNAGAATTACATCACACTAGAGATTGTGAATGGTAATNATTTTCTAAATCNATTTTAGAGTGATAGTTTTATCCCAACTATTTTTAAANGGNGGGGCGAAATGGGAAGACTTAAAGAAAAAGTAGCAATNATCACAGGCGGNGGNGGCGGGATAGGGCGTGCTACNGCAATTCGTTTTGCAGAGGAAGGNGCCCGCGTGATCGTCGCTGAGATAAATACTGANCTTGGNGAAGANTCGGCGCAGNTGGCNAGAGATGCAGCGGGTAACAGCGGCGGTGACGCNGTATTTATNGAAACNGATGTCACAAGCCATGANAGTGTTAAAAACGCGGTCTCTGAGGCATTGGAGCGTTNTGGTAAANTGGATATTCTTCACAATAACGCAGGNGGCTCTACAATGCAGGATGGGCCTGTAACCGAGGCGCCGGATGACGAATTCTGGAGGGTTATCAAACTCGATTTGTTTGGAACATTTGTATGTTCGAAACATGGTATACCAGCAATNATAAAATCGGGAGGTGGTTCTGTTATTAATATGTCTTCGAATGTNGCGTTAATGGCACTTCCAGGNAGAGATTGCTACACAGCAGCCAAGGGNGGAGTNGCGTCTATGACACGGTCGATGGCGGTAGAATATGCACCAAATAAAATTCGAGTAAANGCTATAGCACCATCCGTNACATTGTCTGATAGAGTNAAAAAACTGGTTGATGAGTCNCCAGAAATCAAAAAGATATCGGANCAACATTTATTAGGNTTTGGGATGCCCATACATATTGCTGACATGGCTGTCTATTTGGGGTCTGATGAATCTGTGATCACAACTGGNCAAATTATGTCAGTTGATAGTGGTGTTACTATTTACTAAGAGTTTGGATAGAGATGNACCTTNNAATAAAACCTTTAAAACCGGGCAGTGAATTNGCGGCGGAGGTNGTAAACCTTGATCTCGGAAAATCATTGAACNATNCAGATTTTTCTATCATTCGAGATGCATTCTATAAATATGCAGTTTTGGTTCTNCGAGATCAAAATATCAATGATGACCAGCAAATAGCTTTCTCAGANCGGTTTGGAGCNNTAGAGACCTCATTAGGTTTTGATCANTACGGTGGAGTAACNCGGCCAGAAATCTCTAGGATCTCCAATGTGGGNGATGATAATAAAATTCGNCCGCATGATCATGAAAAATCTAGATANCATAGAGGCAATAANCTNTGGCATTCAGATTCGTCGTTTAAACCCATCCCCGCCAATATATCATTATTGTCAGGTAGGGAGGTCCCNCCAATNGGTGGNGAAACACAGTTTGCCGACGCTCGTNCTGCNTATGATGAATGGCCNGGTTCAGNATCTGGTATTACGAAAGACGATNTAGANGGNCTTATATGTGAACANTCTATTGTTTTTTCTNGGCANTTAATTGTTGGGGATATTTTTACGGNNGAGGAGAAGAGAAAGTTACAACCGGTCCGNCAGGCTTTGATTAGAANACATTCNGAGACAGGCCGGAAGGTTTTGTACTTGGGTAGCCATTGCCATTTTGTCGAAGGCTGGGATTATCCAAAAAGTCGTGCTTTGATTACAGAATTGACTTCGTGGATAACANGACCAGAGTTTGTTTANAGCCATAAATGGAAGCCTCTTGATTTGGTGATGTGGGACAACCAAGCTGTTTTACANCGNGGCAACCCATGGCCAGACGAAGATTATCGTAGGGTNATGCATCGAACCACNGTGGCAGGTCANGCANCAACCGTTTAATGNCTCAATATGANNAACAANACATTCGCTGTTTTNTCTTAAGTAGTTNGAAATNNCGNGANTCGGGNTGNCTTTAGATTGTNNANAGAACCAGACTATAACTTTTTCTTAAGACTTTTGCAGGAACAAAAGGTTCAACTTCAGGAACTTATCGATAATGTGCGCGACAATGCTCGNCCNNTTGAGTTGGACCAGACAAAAGTTGGTCGTTTATCGCGGATGGATGCTATGCAATCGCAAGCCATGGCAAAAGAAACACAACGTCGCAGNAAANNNGATATAACAAGAATTGATGCCGCTATTNAACGAATAAANGATNCNGATTATGGTTTNTGTTGTGTTTGTGATGAGCTCATTCCNAAAAAANGGCTGGAATTNGATCCTGCTACGACAACATGCGTTCAATGCGCNCAAANNNANGCGNGNCCGAATTAAAANTNTATATGATANGCTCTNGACTNTTTTNCNGNTGTTAGAATTACTATGCAATTTTTGCTAAGGCATCTGCTTCTANATCNAGTTGTAATACATCATTAAATCTATTGAANGCACCACANAGCGCTATTCTCCANGTNAGTTCAACGATNTGTTTCTCAGTAAAATGTTNTTTNAGTCTGNNGAACATGGCGTCTCTTACGCGATTAAAATCATTNCTTACACCGATAGAGTATTCAACGACCAGTTTNTCTATTTCATCAAACTCAGGATGATCTTTNTAATCTAATATATTCTCCGCTCCTAGNGGNGAAACACCNTCTATGGTNAGAAACGGGGAATGATGAGCGACACAATAATCACATTCATTTAGTTTTGACACCGCAACCAGTGCNAGTTCCAGATATCGACGNGGTAAGACACCTTCTTTTCGNAAATCCGTTAACATTCCAAANACGTGTTCGAATATNGGAGGGCGGTGNGCCATCGCNCCGACTAAACTTCCAAANGGCCCATATGTCGACATATCGTCAAAAAGNTGTTGCAGTCGGGTTGGTACATCATCGCGCTCTGCNTAGGATATCCNNGCCATTTCTATTCCTCNCTTTGTNGTCGTTNCAGTATCTTCGTCATTTAGGCGTCGAATTGCAATCTCTATAATATTNAAATTTTTNNTAGTAANCTCNGTCTGTGAAGTTCAANANANGTAGGNTTTGATATGACAATTAAAAATGTAGAAGTTGGTCATTACAGTATTCCTNTACCCGTGGTTCTTTCAGATAGNATGCACGGNGATATGGCTAGTTTTGAACTCATGACCGCAAGNATTTTNGATGATGAAGGTCGAGAAGGGTTNGGNTACACCTACACNCTTGGAGCAGGTGCACGNGCAATTCACTCGGTAATGCANTCTGATATGGCNCCTTTTNTAATGGATCGTGATGAAANNCGCATTGAAGAAATATGGCATGGACTTTGGTGGAANNTGCATTACGCGGGTCGAGGTGGCCTTGTAATTCATGCNTTATCGGCAATTGATATAGCNCTTTGGGATTTATTGGGGAAAAGAACAAGTCTCCCACTTTGGCGACTTCTTGGAGGGGCTGACCCAAAAGTGAAAGCCTATGCTGGTGGTATAGATTTGATGTTCAGTCTCGATGACTTGTTGGCTCAGACTGACCAAAACCTAAGAAAAGGGTTTCGGGCAATTAAGATGAAGGTTGGACGCGATAATCTGCGTGAAGACGTTGAGAGAATTAAGACTATGCGTAATCATCTCGGGAGAGATTTTCCATTGATGGTAGATGCTAATATGCGATGGACGGTTGATGATGCTATTAGGGCTGCTAGGGCTTTTCAAGAATTTGATCTTGTTTGGCTAGAAGAGCCCACCATACCAGAAGACTTCCAAGGTCACAGAAGAATTCTCTCGGAAGGTGGGGTGCCAATATCGGCGGGAGAAAACTTACATACACTCTTCGATTTTCAACATATGCTGGGAGCAAATGGGGTCAGTTATATAGAACCGGATGTTTCTAACTGTGGAGGCATAACTGTTTGGATGAAAGTTGCAAAACTTGCAGAGGCACGGAATTTACCAGTCACCTCACATGGGGTTCACGATATTCATGTGCATCTTCTTGGGGCTATTCCGAATGCTTCTTATCTAGAGGTTCATGGTTTTGGATTAGAGCGATTTATAATAGAGCCTCTAAGGATACAGGATGGTTACGCTACTGCTAATGAAAGAAGTGGTCATGGTATTAGTTTTGACTGGAAAGCGCTTGAGGAGTACCGAATATCCTAAGACGTTGATAAATGATTACATCATGGCAGTGAAGGTGAAATCGCAAATTGAGATTAAAAAGGGCCGTTTAGCGCGTTTCTTGGCACTTCGCCATTGAAGACCCGAATGATGTCACCACTGGCAGTTTCTGCTATGGTGTTTAGACACTCTGATGTGGAGCCTGCCATGTGTGGCGTTAATACCACATTGGGGGCGTTAAATATCGGACTGGCGGGATTTGGGGGTTCTCCCTCTAAAACGTCTAGTGCAGCGCCAGCGAGACGTTTTTCAGTAAGAGCATTGGCTAACTCCACCTCATTAATTAAACTTCCTCGGGCACAGTTAATAATGAACGAAGTTGGTTTCATTTTAGAAAAAAAATCTTTGTTTATGATATGTCGGGTGGCATCTATAGCGGGAGCATGAAGTGATATAAAATCGCTGTTTTGGGCTAATTCGAGCAGACTTACAGGTTTAGCCCCTCTTTTATGAACTTGGGTGTCAGAAATTCCTGGATCATGTCCTATTACATTCATTCCAAATGCTTTTGCTATGATGGCAACGCGTTTCCCTATTTCCCCTAATCCGAGTAAACCGAGAGTCTTTCCTTTCAGTTCGCTTCCTGTGTATCTTGCATCATCCCAAGCTAAATTTTTTTTCACCTGATAAGCGGACTCTGGAATTTTTCGGGCTAATGAGAGCATTAATCCAATTGTTATCTCCGTCACGGCATCAGCATTAGCGCCGGGTGTATTTGTCACGTAAACCCCATGTTCAGTGCACGCTTGAAGGTCGACTGGGTCAATACCTGCACCATGTACCGCAACTATTTTCAGATCGGGTAAATATTTTAGAAATTGAGCCGTAATGTAGCCTGAACGAAGCAATATTCCCTTTGCCCCTTCCAATTGTCCAGCCCAAAAAATAACTTCTTTCTCCGAGAGTGGTTTATAGGGCACGTGTATTTCGCGGACCTCAGCAATATCCTTAACAACGCGATTAACGGCGGTTCGTGCTATGGGTAAATCAGGTGTTGCCGCAAGGGCGATCCAGGGGTTATCGTTTGACGACATTTTATTAGATCCAATAGCGTTGTATAAAAAACTTTTTCAATATGAAAAAACTATAAAATTATGTCTTTAGCACAAGGATAACAATTTTGGTTTAAAAAATAGAGTTACAAATCTAATAATAGCGCTTTGATTTCCCGCTTATATAAATGAAAGTAATCATTATGAGTAGTCCAGTACTTCAACCAACACCCCTAATTAATTTCATTAAAGACGCATTGGTAGCGGGAGGTTTTTCGCCGACTAACTCAGAAATCGTTGCGGCACATCTTGTTGATGCTGAAATGAAGGGGGTTTCCAGCCATGGTATTAATCGCTTAGGATTATATCTTGGTGAAGCACAACGTGATGTCATTGACCCAAAAGCACAACCGATTGTTGATAAGATAAAGAGTAGTTTATTACATGTAAATGGTTCGAGAGGCATCGGTATAGTCGCCATGAAGAAAGCAACTGATGCGGCTATTGAATTAGCAAGAACTGAAGGCATTGCCGCTGCGGGAATAACGGAATGTGGTCATACCGGAAGAATGGGTGCCTATGCCGAACAGGCTGCTAATGCGGGGTTTTTGGCTGTGAGTTTTGGTGGCGGTGGCCGGAAATTATGGGGCAATGTAGTTCCTTTCGGGGGGAAAGATCCAGTTATGAGTACTAACCCCTATACACTTGGAATGCCGGGTCTTAATGATGACCCTGTTGTGTGTGATTTTGCTATCTCCAACTGGCCTGCAGGTAAGGTTGCGGTTGCTAGAGCGAATGGTCATAAATTGCCCGAAGATATTATTATAGACAGAGAAGGAAAGTCGTCTACTAATCCCGAGGACTTCTATAATGGAGGAGCATTACTACCTGCAGCCGGTACTAAAGGCAGCGGGTTAGGTATAATTGCTGAGTTAATGGGAGATGCGATGCTTGGTGCGGCAGTGGAGTATAATTGGCTACTCATATTAATTAAAGTAGACACTTTTAGACCAAAGTCGGCATACGATAAGTCTGCGAAAGAGTTTGTGGACGAAGTTCGTGGATCAAAACCAGTAGATCCCGACGGACAAGTAATCTTGCCGGGAGAACGTGAGACCTCTCTTGCGCAAAAAGCCAAGGAAGAGGGTATTTGTGTGAGCGACGGTGTTTGGAAATCTATAACAAGCGCGGCCGAAGAATACGGTATCAAAGCCGAGAGTTATTTTTGAGTATTGTACGAGTTTATTAGATCATTCACGCCATTAGGAGCGTTTCCCATGCTGGTCTAAGGCTTCGGCCGTGCCGATCATAGAATCACGAGTAATCAATTTTACTAATTCTGATTCACTCATTTTTTCGGTGTTGGCAGGCCGTTTTGGGATTACTAGATAACGGCAATCTGCTGTCGAATCTACTACTCTAATCTCTACCGATTCTGGAATAGCGGTCCCAAATTCTCTGAGAACAGCACGTGGCTCCCTCACGGCTCTGGAACGATATTCTCGAGATTTATACCATAAAGGTGGAACACCTAAAAGCGTCCTTGGATAACAGGAGCACAGTGTGCAAACAACCATGTGATGCAGTTCATCGGTATTTTCTAATGCTACTAATTTAAGTGATTCGACCGTGAAGCCTAACTCAGCCACCGCCTCGTTACCATCATTTAGTAATCTGTTTTTGAAGGCATCGTCCACCCAGGATCTAGCAATTATTTCAGCACCCTTTTCTGGATTTTTTTTCTCCCAAGCTTCAATCTCATCTTGTATTTCTCTTGCGGAAAGAATGTTCTTTTCAATCAATAGCTCTCTGATAGCTATTTCTAAGAATTCCCAATCTTCCTTGGGTTCGGCGATATCTTTTTGAAAGGCCGTGTGATCGTGTCCATGGTCGTGATCTGTAGTGTTAGTGTTCATATTGCTTCCAGCCAAGTTTCATATATATCAGCAGTTATAGTGTCACCATCCGCATAATCGCCATTTCCGTTCCACGCTTCGTCCATTTCAAATAAAACTTGATAAAGGTTAATTCTGGGTAACCCGTTTAATCCATATGCAAGCCTCTCAGGGTTAGGAAAACTCCCAAAGTGCTTGATTATTGTTCCTTTGCACCCACGCAAGAACATAGGAGTACGGATATGACCCGGTGGTAATGCATCTCCAACTCTCACAAGATCGCCGATATTAAATGTATTACTCATATTTTGGCCGAGTGCTTTCTAGACCGAACTTCAGAAACTTTGGCTTCAAGCTCCGCTTCTGTCAAAATTCCTTTTTCAAGTAGAAGACTCTTCATTGCTAGCACCCACCTTTCGTAATAGGCAGATTCTGCATAAGTTGTTGGTTCTAAACTTTCGATTGTTCGACGATTTTCATCAGACACCCAAAAAGAACGTGGCTTGGCTCTCAGCAATATCATCATTGCATCGATCCTACGTTCAGTCATAGTAGGCTCATGTTCAGATTGATCAATCGATCCTGCGGGAAGACCTCCCAAATCGCTTATTAATCTTGTTGTCATCAAGTATCCATATGAACGGTTTAGACTAGAATAATAAATTAACGTAAATATTCCCAGTAAAATCATAATCGCTATAACATTATTTTTGGTATAGTTCCCATTATTAATGCATTAGTTTCCAAGCATCGGGTGCAAAGGTGTTTGATTATATTTTTGTTCATTTTTATCTAGATTAAACTTATTTATAGCAGACTTGGTAGTTGTTTTAATGAGTAGTTCGTCAAGAGCGGAAACAGAAGAGGTTGGACTACGGCATTGGCTAATCCTAGCGACGGTGCAGATAACAACACTAACGTTTGGAATGACTATCACTTCAGCAAACGTAGTTCTGCCTCAATTAAAGGGCGCTATGGCCGCGACGTCGGATCAGATTGCTTGGGTAGTTACATTTAACCTGGTGGCTACAGCAATAGCGACACCTTTAACAGGTTGGCTAGCCCAAACACTTGGCTGGCGTAATCTTCTTTTCGTTAGCCTTGGTGGGTTCACTATTTTTTCTGCGCTTTGCGGGCTCTCCGATTCTTTGGAGTCGTTGGTTTTATGCCGGGTAGGTCAAGGTGCTTTTGGAGCTCCTTTGATGCCTTTGGGTCAAGGTATGATCTTAGCCACATTTCCGCGCAGGCTGCATCCTATGGCTCTAATGATGTGGGGTATTGGTGGTGTTATTGGTCCTGTTTTGGGACCAATTCTAGGAGGTGTTGTGGCCGAGGAATTAAATTGGCGGTGGGTTTTCTTCATGATAGTCCCTCTAGGGATCGCTTGTCTTGGCGTGGCAGCCATATCAGTTGGGGATCAAGAAAAAGGTACTGCCAAAAAGTTTGATTTCACCGGATTTATAGCATTGGCTATAGCAATCGGTGCTGTTCAATTAATGTTGGATAGAGGGCAGCGTCTTGATTGGTTCGAATCTTCAGAAATAATTGTAGAGGCTTGTTTAGCCGTGATTTGTTTTTACATTTTTGTTGTTCATTCGCTTACAAGTCAGAATCCGTTTTTGAATCTTAAATTATTTTTGGACCGTAATTTTACACTTGGTTGCATTACGGCTTTTGCCATGGGATGGTTAAGCTATACGCCAATTGTGCTATTCCCACCATTATTGCAAGAGCTTAGAGGTTACCCCGACTCCCTTGTTGGGTATCTGATTGCTGCTCGTGGGTTTGGCAACTGGCTTAGTTTCTTCATTGTTGTTCAATTTACAAGGAAAGCACCACGACTTGCACTGGCGGTAGGTTTAGCTTGCCAGGCGGTCGCCGGATGGGAAATGGGGCAGTTGAGCATAAACCTAACTGAATTTGATGTTTTCTGGACAAACTGTCTTCAAGGGTTTGGCTTTGGATTAGCGTATACGCCAATGGCTGTCCTTGCGTTTTCTACTTTAACCCCAAAGTTTATGGTGGAAGGGTCGGGTGTTTTTAACTTACTGAGACATTTTGGAAGCAGTGTTTTCATTTCCATAAGCATATCTGTACTAATACAGAGTTCAGCCCTCAATTATTCTGATATGACCAACGGCATGAACCCGTTCAATGAATTGTTCCGTTTTCCAGCTCTTGCAGGTGCTTGGAATTTTGATGGTATCACCGGATTATTCAATTTGAGCGGAGAGATCATGAGACAAGCGCAGATGATTGGGTATCTAAAAGCCTTTCAGCTATTCGCTATCGCTTCTGCTATTGCTATTCCCTTTAGTTTTTTATTCGTTAGCCCAAATAATCCTACCAAACGTTAACTGAGACGAAAGATGAGGTGACCGTGGCTCAGACAATTTGATTTAAAAGGTCCGTTTCTCCACGTTCTAGTCTTTCAATATTTTCAATGAGGATATCCAGAACATTATCTTCATATAGACGGGTTTCACCTCCAGTATGAGGTGTTAATATTACATTTTCTATTCCCCAAAGTTCTGAGCTGGGGGGTAAGGGTTCCGGGTCTGTGACATCTATTCCAGCCGCAGCGATATCACCATTTTTTAATGCTGTGATTAAATCACTCTCAATAACGCATGCGCCACGTGCCACATTTATGAGATAGGCTGAATTTTTCATAGCATCGAAAGCTTCACTATCAATAATACCCTTTGTTTCTGGAGTTAAAGGACAGCAGAGAACGACGATATCGGCTTTGGCAAGTTGATCCAATTTGTCTTCGATCGGAGAAGAGGAATCAAAACTGTTGTCAATCCGTGATATGTTGCGTCTCATGCCGGTTGTTGTAATCCCAAAGCCCTTACTTATAGAGGCGATTTTCGAACCTATTTGGCCTGCTCCTATAATTAACATATTTTTTCCAGCAAGCTCTTCTTCTCTTGTCCCCAAATCGGGGTTCATGCCCCTCCATATTTTTTGCTGTTGAGCATCTCTTGCAAGATGTGTTTGTCGTGAGATGCCAAGTATTAAAGCCATTGCATGTTCTGCGACAGCGTTGGCGTTAACGCCTCTGCCATTAACCATTCGAATACCTTTTGATTTTATCGCGTCTACATCGAATTGGTCATAACCGGCTCCTGCTACTTGAATAAGTTTCAAGCGGTTTGCGCGCTCCAGTAGCTCATTTCTCCAAAAGCCGGTTGCTACTATGATATCCGCTTCTGAAATACGTTCGGCTGTTTCTTCAGGAGACCAAGTGGAGTAATTATCTATCCCCATATTTCGGAGAGAAAATTGCTTTTCAAATTGATAAGCAATATGGGAAAATTGAATTTTTAAGTCAGGTTGTTTTGGAAACATTTTCTTTCCTTCTGCTTTTCAAGTTTATTCTTTTGGGGTGCCATTTTCATGGGGCGATAGTGCCGCATAGACGGCTGTATGATTTGGTGTATCAATTTGATTTTTACGGCCCAAACGCGCTATAGCTCCATTGAGGGCCGAAGCTTCCAGCTTTTCTCCTCTTTCGAGAGCAGCTAATATTGAAGCCTTCATCGTCTCTGGAAGAGCATCAAGAAGTTTCATAGTTAGTTCAACTTGGTTTTTGGGAAGCGGGACGCTTAACGCCTCAGCAACAGCTACTGCTTCAGTAGCTAGGTTGGCCATAAGTTCTCGGGTTTGCGGATTGGTTCTACACTCTCCTAATGGCAACCTGGTAAGACAATTTGCTCCGGCCAGTGTACATATCATGACAATTTTTTGCCAAAGCTCACGTTCAATATTTTCTGGAATGGGACAATCTATGGCCGCATCTCCACAGGCTTCCCGGAATTTTTCAATTCTTTTACTTGGGGTGTCGTCGAGTTCGCCAACTCTTAATATTTGCATGGTTGAAAAATGTCGTATCACCCCTGGTTCTTCTATTAATGCACTGATATTTGCTACTCCACCAAGGACCGAATTTTCACCAAGTGTTTCCTTCAATATTTCAATATGTCCTATGCCATTTAAGAATGGGAGGACACCGGTATTGGCACCCATTATGGGCTTTATTAAATTTGCTGCTGACTGGGTATCATAGGCCTTAACGCAAAACAGTATAATATCGGCTACCCCAAACTCTGCAGGGTTATCACCCACNTTAATNGGGTTNATTNTTAAATTACCAAGTTCACTGTAAACCGTGAGCCCATTATTTTTCAGAACTTTGAGATGATTTCCCCGNGCTATAAACGCAACGTCATGGCCAGCNTCAGCTAATCGGGCACCGAAATAGCCACCCACACCCCCAGTTCCCATAATAGTAATTTTCATTNTATNTCCNCAAACGGTTATTAAAAATTTACNGGTTAGTTATTTGTTTGACCAGTTTATTTTTGATTGAAATATTGAAGTAACAAAATAACCGCTGGCCCAATAGCAATAGTGCCAACAACTAAGAACGCAACAGAGTAACTTCCACTAAACCCAACAATAGTGGTAAAAGCCGCTGGCCCAATAACTACGCCTAAAAAAGTAAACGCAGAAACCCCTCCAGTTGCTCGGCCAACGTCAGCCGATGGCATAACGCGAGCAATTTCACTGATGTAAACGCCGTTCCAACCTGCGGCAACTACACCTGCTACAAATGACAAGGCGCACAGCAGAAAATAGGGCCAATCAGCGCTTAGTGTGGCCAGAGCTAAACCACAAAGAAAGATAGCGAACCCTACTAGGCTAAGAAGGGGAACAGCTGGTAATATTTTATCGCTTATCCATCCTAGAAGGGGACGCCCAACTATTCCTCCTACATGCATAATTGAAAAAACGCTTCCAGCGGTAACGGGATCGAGATTAACTTGCTCCACCAACACTACAACGTAAAAAGTGAAGATTGATAATTGCATCATTGCATAGATAAAAGACGAAAGAGCGAGTGGCCGCAATCGACTATCTTTGATGGCAAGTTTTACTGCCGCCACCGTTTCTGCGGGCGAGATTTTTCTATTCTTCTCGAGACCTGTATCGAACAGAGTGCGAATTAGCTGCAGAATCAGGATTAATAAAAACAATAATAAAATTATAGTCAATAAACCGTATTGCCAACTATTGTGAAAGGCAATAACTGGGATAGTTACGCCCAATAGAAAGCCACCAATTGGAACTCCTGATTGCTTTATGGAAAAGATAAAACCTCTTTGTTCTGGAGCGATAGTTCGAGCTAGTAGATGGCTGGCTGCCGGCGTGGCTACCCCATAACCCATTCCAACTGCGAATGCGCCAACGACAAAGGCGGGTATCCACATGAACAACGAGATACACAAGCCAAAAGCCCCTAAACAGAGTGCAATTTGAGTCGTCCGGATTGCGCCATAGCGCGCAATGACCGACCCAGCCAAAGATGTGAAGGTGATAGCCCCGGCGAATGCGACAGCTGAGTACAGGCCTATTTTGCTGGGCTCAATATTCATATCTTCAGATATTTGCGGTGCCAAAACGGGTACTGTCATAATCGCCATAGCGACGGCAATTTGACCTGCTATCATTGCCGTTAGGGAAAGTATAGCAGTTTTGCCCATTAGCAAATTATTCCAGTATAGATTATTTGGTGTTAAATTATTTAAACGACTGGGCTTCGTCCACCATCAACATTAATAGCAACTCCGGATAAATAACTCGCTCTATCGGATGCAAGAAAACAAGCTATGTCTGCAAACTCCTCGGGTTTTCCAACTCTTCCCATTGGAATGTTATTTGATATAGCCATTTGCTCTAAAAAGTTTTCATATGAGGAATCGGACCCGGATTTCTCATGTTTTATTTTGTGTTGATTGCTATCTATTAAGCCGACTAATAGAGCATTAACTAACACGTTATGTTTTGCGGCTTCGCCGGCTAAAACTTTTGTTAAGGCCATTCCTGCGGCTCGACTTACGGCAGTCGGTGCTCCTTCGGCTCCGGGTGCTTTGGCAGCCGTATTTAATACATTTATTATTCGTCCCCATCGTTTGTTTTGCATGCTGGGCAGAACAAGTCTTGATAACCTAATGGCAGCAAAAAGTTTTAAGTCTATATCATTCCGCCAAAGTTCATCAGATACTTCTAGAAAAGGCCCCCTTTGTGAGGTGCCCGCGTTATTCACTAAAATATCAACTGGACCTAATTGAGAGACGACATTTGAGTGTAAGCCCTGAACTTCCTCAGCATCGGCAACATTACAGGCGTGTGCAGTAACTTTATCGTCACCAGTAATTTTTTTTATCTCGGCTGCGGTGCTGTCGAGAGCTTCTTTTCCTCTTGCTGCAATAGCGACTGACGCTCCCGCCTCTGCAAACCTTAATGCCATGGCCCGTCCTAAACCGAGACTGCCTCCAGTAATTAGAGCTACCTTATTATCTAATCGAACATCCATAGTTTTCTCCTTTTAAGATGATAGCAAGAGACCAGTGCATAAAGTTGGGAAGCTTGAAATACGAATACAGTTAACGATTTAAGTACATAGAGTTTCCGATGATACTTAGACGTCAGACTGAGCATCGCTTAACAAGCAAAAGCTTAACCAAAAAGGCGGCCAAATCTCCCTCTGTTTTTTTCTATGTATTGTTGATGGTATTCTTCTGCACGCCAGAATTTTTGAGCCGGGGTTATCTCAGTTGCAATATCGCCATTATGTCGCCTACTTTCTTGCTCTATTCTTTTTGAGTCTTTTGCTACTTCCGCTTGTTCTTCATCCATAGTGAAGATTGCCGTTCGATATTGGGTGCCAATATCTGGCCCTTGGTAATTCAGTTGCGTAGGATTGTGACAGGACCAGAAAACTGTCAACAGCTGCTCAAAACTGACTTTTTGTTCATCAAAATCAATCTCCACAACTTCGGCGTGGCCAGTTTGACCGGTACAGACTTCTTCATATGTTGGATTCTCGGTAGCTCCACCGCTATACCCGACTGCTACATCAGTCACGCCCTGTACTTTTCGAAAAGCCTCTTCTATGCCCCAGAAACACCCAGCTCCAAACATTGCTTTTGTCATTTCATGCCTCCCAATTAATTCATATCATTGCTCAGTGACGTTGTTTTTGATCGCCACTCAACATACCAGTTACACTACTAAATGAGTAGGTATTATGCAGAATTCAATATTTTATAAAAATTATTCCGTCATTGTATAAGCATTAACTATTATTCATCGTATTTCTTTTAACAGTATAGAGTGAACTCGCAATGATAAGTGAAGCGCCTATCCATGTCCAAGTTGTTGGAACTTCAGCAAAAATCAAAAAACCAATAACCGCTGCATATAAAAGTCGAACGTATTCCAAGGGCTGAGCGGCTGATGCTTCCGCATCTCTGTAGCCTCTGATTATACAATATTGGACGGCAGACATTAAGACTGCGATACAGATTATTAAAAAGATCTCAAACAAAGTTGGTTCTATCCATAGCCACCAGCACGGACCCGCATAGGCCAAAGTTAATACACCGGCATGGTATGCCATAATTGTCGTTGGACTTTCTGTTGTCGTAAGTTTTTTTGTCATAATTAAATTACAAGAGACTAGAGCTGCAGAAAAAATTGCCAGCAATGCATAGGCATTAATGCCATCTGAGGTTGGCTGAACGATAATTAAGACGCCAATAAAACCAATTATAGTGGCTCCCCATCTTCCTATCCCGACTAACTCTTTCAATACTATAACCGCTAGTAGAGTAGCAAAAAGAGCTCTAGAGAAGCTGATAGCGGTAGCTTCGGCTAGGGGGAGGTGAACAATAGCTGTAAACCCGGTGACCATTGCAACAATGGATACTGCGCATCGAGCTAAATGCAGTTTCAATCTCTTCGTTCTGAAGGCTCCAGGGAATTCCTTTGTAAGTATTGGAGTCAACATGAAAAAAAGAAACATCTGTCTAAGAAATAGAATTTCCAAAACTGGAAGCCGCTGTCCGGTAAATTTAATTCCGGTAACCATTACGGTTGCAAATAATCCGCCTGATAACAACCAAATGGAACCGCGTGCATTTCCTGGCAGACTTTCCCAAGATGCTATGATGTGTCTGATATGTTTGTTTTTCACAAATAAATTTGTCCAGATGTTATCAACATTATAGTAGATTATGTCTAATATGTTTAATAGCGCTTTTCGGTGGTTTATCTCTAAAAGGAAATAAATATGAGAAATTTAGAAGGAATGGTTGCCTGGGTAACTGGGGCTGGCACGGGCATAGGTGCGGGGGCAGCTATGGCGTTGGCTCGTGAAGGAGTGCGACTTATTTTGACAGGACGGCGTTTCAATCCGCTTAGTGAAGTTGCAGAAGCGATAAATAAATCTGGTGGATTTGCTGATATTGTTCAAGGTGACGCCATGGATCGTGCGGGCATGAATAAAATCGCAGCAGATATCATAGAAAAATATGGGAAGCTTGATTTGCTCTTCAACAATCACGGGGTCAACGTAACTGACCGGAACTGGGGTGGCGGCAATCTTGAAGGTTGGGATGAAGTTATAGATGTTAATGTAAAAGGGGCATATAACTGCGCACACGCAGCTTTGGAAGTTATGCGTCCTCAGAGAGAAGGCACTATTATCACTACATCCTCAAAAGCAGGGGTTGGATATTCACCTCGAGCGGGCGTCGCTTATGGGGCATCAAAACATGCTGTAATGGCATTAAACCAACTTATGAATATTGAAGAGGGTAATAATGGTATTCGTGCTTGTGTATTATCACCTGGGGAAGTTGATACTCCAATCTTAGATTACCGACCTATACCCGTTCCTAAAGAAGAACGAGAGCGTTTAATACAGTCTGAAGATATGGGGGAAATAGTTGTTTTTATTATGAAAATGCCGCCCAGGGTGACGTTAAATGAAGTTATTATAAGTCCGACCTACACGAGAAAACTACAGCCAGGTGAGGGTTGATGGAAGCATTAATTCCAGAAGCAGAAATTGACCCAGAAGCCTGGCTAAATGATATAGCTAGTCGAGCTAAACGCGAGGAGACCCTATGCGGTGAGGGAGTCATGGTGTGGCATGTTTGGGGTGAAGGGATCCCATTAATATTATTGCATGGAGGTCACGGTGCGTGGAACCATTGGTGCAGAAATGTTGAATTTTTAGCAGCTAATGGTTTTAAGGTGATGGTTGCAGATCTTCCTGGGTTGGGGCTAAGCCACGATCCGGGGCCACCCTATACATCAGATGGTATAGCAAAAATTGTTCACTACGGCATAACGCGGCTTGTGAATGAAAAAGATCTAGTCCATTTAGTTGGGTTTTCATTTGGATCAGTTATTGGGGCAGTTGTGGCAGAGATGCTTGGTCCCCAGCTAGGAAGTTTTAATGTGGTCGGTGCAGCTGGTTTTGGCCCCCGTGAGAGAGTAGCTGATTCTATGATCAAGATACATGATGGACTTAGCAAGGACGAAAAGATTTCTGCTGCTAGAAATAATATGGAATGGCTAATGTTTGCGGATCCGAATAATGTAGGTGAACTTGCTATTTTTATGCAATTACAAAATTCTGGTCGGGCGAGAACATTATCTCGTCCAATTTCAATGACACTAAGATTGCTAGAAGCTTTACCAAATATCTTTGCGCCTGTTAACGCTTTGTGGGGTGATCTGGACAGAACAACAATGGGGTCTTTGGAAGATAGAATGCAAATGTTAAAAGATGAGAGGCCTGATGCTAGTATCGAAGTTTTAAATGGTGTAGGGCATTGGAGCCAATTTGAAGCCGCGGATCGTTTCAATCAATGGTTGATTTCCAAAATAAATTAATTCCGATGCAATTATCGTATATAGTGTTATTTTCTTTACCCGTTTTTATTCCGTAAGAGTTTAATCGTTTATGCTTAAAACAAAGATCGTTCACGATCGTATACTCATCGTTGATTTTGGTTCTCAAGTGACGCAATTAATAGCACGTCGCGTTCGAGAATCGGGCGTTTTCTGTGAGATACATCCATTCAATAAGGTTGATCCCCAAAGTCTGAGAGCCTTTGAACCCAGTGGAATTATTCTCTCTGGGGGGCCAGCTAGTGTCCACGAAATTGCCCCTCCAATGGCCGATGAGGGTGTTTTTAATTTGGGGGTTCCTGTTTTGGGGATTTGCTACGGCGAGCAGACTATCGTAAAGCAGATGGGGGGGGATGTTGAACCATCTGATCATCGGGAATTTGGCCGAGCATTTGTTGATATTAAAAGGACAAGCCCCCTGATTGATGGTCTTTGGGATCCTGGAAAACAATACCAAGTTTGGATGAGCCATGGAGACCGAATTAACTCAATTCCTAATGGTTTTGAGATAATAGGTACATCAGATGGCTCTCCATTTGCCATAATTGCGAATGAAAATAAGCGTATTTATGGTGTTCAATTTCATCCAGAAGTTGTGCATACCCCAGATGGTGCAGACTTGTTAAAAAACTTCACGCATGGAATTTGTAGGGCCTCAGGTGACTGGACAATGGCATCTTTTAAAGCGGAAGCAATAGAAAGCATTAGGAATGATGTTGGCACTAGCCGCGTAATTTGTGGATTGTCAGGCGGGGTAGACAGTTCAGTCGTTGCGGTGCTTCTGAGTGAAGCAATTGGTAGCCAATTAACTTGTGTTTTTGTAGATCATGGCCTTATGCGCGCAAAAGAGGCGGAAGAAGTGGTGAGCCTATTTCGGGACCATTATAATATCACCCTTGTTCATCGGAACGTCGAGGATCTTTTTCTATCTAAATTAGCAAAAGTAACTGACCCGGAAGAGAAACGAAAAATCATTGGTAAACTTTTCATAGATGTTTTTGAAGAAGAGGCCATTAAGGTTGGAGGTGCCGACTTTTTGGCGCAAGGAACGTTGTATCCAGACGTTATAGAATCCGTTTCTTTTACAGGTGGGCCTAGTGTCACGATAAAATCGCATCACAATGTGGGCGGCTTGCCTGAACGCATGAACATGACGCTTGTTGAACCTTTACGAGAACTTTTTAAGGATGAGGTGCGCCTTTTGGGGCAGGAATTAGGGTTGCCAGAGAGTTTTGTGGGAAGGCATCCTTTTCCGGGGCCGGGGCTAGCTATAAGAATGCCTGGGGAGATTACGAAGGATCGACTAAATATATTACGCGCAGCAGATCTAATTTACCTTGATGAGATAAAAAAAGCGGGGCTTTATGATACCATTTGGCAGGCATTTGCCGTGCTTCTGCCTGTTCAAACGGTCGGGGTAATGGGCGATAGCAGAACATATGAGAATGTTTGCGCTTTGCGTGCGGTGACCTCTACGGACGGGATGACTGCTGATTATTTTCCTTTTGATCATGAATTTTTAGGTCGTGTCTCGAGCCGAATTGTAAATGAGGTTTCGGGTATAAATCGTGTGGTTTATGATGTCACGTCAAAGCCACCGGGTACTATTGAGTGGGAGTAGTTATTACGCTGTAAGTTATTGATATTAAACGATATGTAAGTTACACATTTGTTTCACATATAAAATCAATCGTTGATTTAATTGAAGTTTTCTCGTGCAGTTACACAGAATGTTGCACAAAAGTGTGACTACTGAAAATCATAGTAACTCTCCGAGCAAATGTGGCACTTAAAAAACAAAACTTTGCTGAAGCTGAAATAGCAATATTTGATGAAGCT
>PAQA01000002.1 GCA_002709155.1 Rhodospirillaceae bacterium | reverse complement strand
CGTAGCCAAGACATTATGAATAGATTAGTTTAGGTTTCACGAAACGAGGGAAGAACAAAAAATGAGAATTACTAGAGCCGTAAAAAAAATACTTGATAATTATGAGAGCGATTCGCCTGGCACAAAAGCAAATTTGGCACGAATTTTAATGCAAGGTCGACTAGGTGGAACTGGTAAAATAGTGATATTGCCAGTTGATCAAGGTTTTGAACACGGACCGGCAAGGAGCTTTGCACCAAACCCAGATGCCTACGATCCGCGTTATCATTTCCAATTGACCCTGGACGCAGGGTTGTCTGCTCATGCAGCTCCCCTCGGAATGATAGAGGCAAGCGCAGACTCCTTCGCGGGACAGATACCGACAATAATGAAACTAAACAGCTCTAACAGTCTATCCCGTGAGAAAGATGCACCAAACCAAGCAATAACCGGTTCAGTTCAAGAAGCTCTGAGGCTGGGTTGTTCCGCTGTGGGGTATACTATTTACCCTGGGTCAGATGCTGCGTTTGATATGATGACTGATTTCAAAGAAATAGCTGAAGAAGCAAAAGCATTCGGTTTAGCGGTTGTACTTTGGTCTTATCCTCGCGGGGGAGGCCTGTCTAAGCAAGGAGAGACTGCTATTGATATAGTTGCATATGCTGCTCACATGGCGGCGCTATCTGGCGCCCATATAATAAAAGTAAAGCCTCCTACAAATCATCTAGAATTGGACGCAGCTAAGAAAGCCTACCAAAGCAATGGAATAAAGATTGATACCTTAAGTGATCGTATAAGGCATGTAGTTCAATCGTCTTTTAATGGACGAAGATTAGTTGTCTTTTCTGGAGGTGAAGCCAAGGATTTAGAAGGATTATTTGCTGAAATTTCCCAACTGCGAGATGGAGGAGCCTCAGGATCAATTATAGGTCGCAATACATTTCAGCGTCCTAGAGCAGAAGCAATCTCAATGCTGGATAAGATAATAAGTATTTATAAAAACAAACCATAAAGCATGCCGTGTCCTGAACTAAATTTCAAAGAATGACTAATACCTCTAATTGTCAACTCTATTTGATCACACCACCTCAGTTTGATCCGAAACCGTTTCTGGACAGAGTAAAGGCGGCGTTTGATGCGGGACCTATAGCGTGCATGCAATTGCGCCTCAAAAATGTCGATGACGACGCAATTAAAATGGCTGCGGAAGTGCTCTTACCTGTTTGCCACAGCTATCAAACACCGCTTATATTGAACGACAGACCCGATCTAGCTATCGCAACAGGATGCGATGGTGTACATATTGGCCAAGGGGATACCGACTATAAAACAACGCGTTTAATGATTGGACAAGATCGCATAATTGGAGTTACCTGCAAAAATTCTAGGCATCTTGCAGTAGAGGCCTCAGATAATGGTGCAGAATATGTTGCATTTGGGGCATTTTTCAAAACAAACACAAAACTAGAAACAACGCCGGCAGAATTAGACACAGTGCGATGGTGGAAAGAAATGACTACGGTACCGTCCGTGGCAATTGGTGGGATAACTACTGAGAATTGCCAACCGTTAATTAGTGCAGGGGTTGATTTTCTGGCAACAATTGGTGGTGTTTGGAACCATAAAGAGGGTGAGGCATTCGCCGTAAAGGCTTTTAATGAAGCTTTCAAAAATAGTGCATAGAATTGCTGAGCCTAGCTAATGCATTGCTTCATAGACAGGATGTCATCTCCCTGCTAAAACGCCGACGGTATTTTAAAATCTCAACGGAGCTTCAAAATGAAGATTAACGGAAATGCGGTTCGTGTTGGTAACGTTATAGAGCACAATAATCGGCTATGGGTAACCGTTAAAACACAAGCTGTAAAGCCTGGAAAAGGAGGCGCCTTTAATCAAGTTGAGTTAAAGGATATTCGAAATGGAAGTAAACTTAATGAGAGATTTCGCGCGGACCAGCAAGTAGAACGAGTTCGTTTAGAACAAGAAAAAGCACAATTTCTGTTTCGTGACGGAGAGACATTAACATTCATGAATGCTGAAACTTTTGAACAGTCAATGATTGATACGGCGTTATTGGGTGATAAAGTGATTTATTTACAGGATGGTATGGATGTAATAATTGAAAGTTATGAAGGAGAGGCTTTATCTGTCGTCTTGCCGGATACCGCCACATTTGAAGTAGTTGAAGCCGATGCAGTAATAAAGGGACAAACCGCGTCGTCGTCTTTCAAACCAGCTGTTCTTGAAAACGGCGCACGCATAATGGTTCCGCCCCATATCGAGACAGGGACTCGAGTGGTGATAAAACCTGAAGACGGCAGTTATGTAGAAAGAGCTAAAGATTAGCTTCAATCTTTACTTTTATTGGGGACCCGATGGCAACAAGAACCGCAATAATCAACGTCATGTCCAAGACCTGCTACAAAGCATCGAGGACACTATTGCGTGATTTTGGAGAGGTCGAACAACTCCAAGCATCCCGTAAAGGCCCCAAAGATTTTGTCAAAACAGCAAACGCTGCATCGCATAGAAAAATAAGTGAGGAGCTGATACACGCAAGACCCGATTATGGACTTGTATTTAAAGGGTCTAAGATTATCGAAAGCAGGGACCCTAAAAACAGGAAATGGGTTGTAGACTCACTCAATGGCACCACTAATTTTCTTCATGGAATCCCACATTGGGCAATATCGATCGGTCTCGAAGAAGATGGAGAACTAGTGGCTGGTACCGTATACGATCCAACTCGAGATGAGTTGTTTTGGGCAGAAAAGGGAGTCGGCTCCTTTTTAAATGATAGTAGAATAAGAATATCCGAACGTCGTGATATTGCTGATTGCGTTATAGCAACCGGCGACCACCCCGAAACCGATACTTGCGAGAGTTATAATCAACATATAGATAAAATAGCCAAATCTTCGGGTATGGTCAGAAATTTGGGATCAACATCCTTAGATCTAGCTTATATCGCTGCCGGCCGACTGGACGGTTGTTTGCACTCTCAAACCCACCCGTGGGAGTTGAGCGCCGGTATTATAATAGTTAGAGAGGCTGGAGGCTATATCACCGACATAAGTGGTGGTACGAAAATGATAGAAAAAAAAGAAATATTAGCTGCTAACGCACGTATCCATCATAGATTGCTGGGACTAATAAAAACAAAAATCAAGGATAATAGGGTAGCAGATAAATAAGCTCTGTATAATAATTCGACTGAATACGTTGTGAACAGATGCTTTTTGGGATAGGTTTTTACTGCAAATTTCATTTGGGTTGGAGTACGTGGATATGATTGCGAGGATTAAAATGAATATCCTCTTATTTGTGTTTCTTGTGATTTTTGGGATCGGTCTACCAGGGACGACAGAACGAGCGAAGGCACAAGAAACAATCATAATTGGGAGTGCGCGATCCCAGAATATTGAAGTAAACATGGAGTCGTTAAACCAGTTTGTAAAATCACGTCAATCAATAGGTTCGTTTCAACGGCAACCGCAAAACCAACAAGGGCGTGTGAAATATTCAGCTCCCAATCGAATAAAAAAACTCACTAAAAAAACAGTGGAGAAACCCACTAGCGCTTCTTTCAAAAACTCAAAAGTAATTGTCGATAAATCAAAATCTGAGACGTCGAGGCATACTACTACCAGGTCAAAGAACACCCACCAAGCTGGCAAAGTACCGGTTGTCGTCGAAAAAGAGACGAAAAAGCAAGTCGTTGCGAGGAGTATACCGCGCATTCCGATGAAAGAAGCAAATCCCGACTATAAAAAATTTGTGATATTATTTAATCCTTCAGCACAGAATGCGGGACAAAAGGATTTATCCAAACTTAAGGCTGAGATAAAAGCCAACGGTTTCAACAAAAATCAGCGATTTCAGTTAACCGCATATTCGTCGGATAGAAATCCCAGTAATGCTCGGCGAGTTTCGCTGATGCGAGCCATTTCGGTAAGAGCATTTTTGATAAAAATGGGTGTAGAGGGAAGCAAAATAACCGTCCGAGCCCTAGGAAATAATATGGATGCCGAATTATCTAATCGAGTTGATATAGTTTTACTTAATTAACCTAAACGCGCATACTTGCTAAAAGAAGATTAAAGGCTGTTAATAGCGAGGCGAAACGTGACAAATATGAACCACTATCTCATTAGGGTTTTGCTATTTGTATTGGTGATTCTTTCAATTGCTAGTTTTTTGATAATACCGATAGGGCATGCCTTCATGGCGAATGCCGCGTTGAATGGAATGATACTTGCAGTCTTCCTTATTGGATTAATTTTTATCGTTCGTAAAATAGCACTCTTAAGTCCTGAAGTGGCGTGGATTTCAGAATACAGAAATCTTCATAAACCCCGCCTTACTAAACAACGGCCACCAAGACTCCTCGCTCCCGTCGCAAACATGCTGGGAGATAGGACAAATGGCAAAATCAGCTTATCTGCTACCTCTCTAAAATCACTTTTAGACAGTATCGACACGAGGTTGTCTGAGTCCAGAGACACGTCAAGATATCTAATAGGATTATTGATATTTTTAGGACTATTAGGAACCTTTTGGGGACTTCTAGAAACGGTTGGCGCCGTAAGTAATGTTATTGGCGACCTTTCATTGAAAGGAGGCAATTTAGAAAAAGCATTCGGTGATCTAAAAACTGGTTTAGAGGCACCATTATCTGGCATGGCAACTGCTTTCAGCTCTTCTATATTTGGGCTAGCTGGATCATTAGCGTTAGGTTTTCTGGACTTACAATTAGGCCAAGCCCAAAATCGCTTCTACAACGATCTAGAAGAGTGGTTATCTGGGTTAACGAAGTTAAGTGCTGGGAATAATATCACCGGGGATCACGAAACATCTGGATCCGCTTATCAGGCAGCACTTTTTGAACAAACTGCCGAGAGCCTGGACCGCCTTCAAAGAGTAATGGTGCATAATGAGGATGGAAGAGACGAAACCAATCAACATCTGGTTAAAATAAATGATAGCCTTCACTTAGTAGTAGACAAGTTGGAGGCGGAAACACAAGCTATCAGGGATCTCAGCGATAACCAGGCAAGAATTAATTCTGCAATAGGTAAACTTGCAGAATATTCGCAAGAAAAAAGTAAAGATGATTATCATAAAAATCTTCGGAACATTGACGCTCAGTTGTCTCAGCTGATTAGAGAGCTCAAGACAGGACGAGACAAATCAGTAGAAGAAATTAGACAAGAAATACGATTATTAGCAAGGACAATTGCTGTTTTAGCTGAGGAAGCTGNCTGATGAGAGAGCTCATTCACTAATGACCATCTCAACTCGTCGAAGCCGAACCCAAGAAACGAATATCTGGCCTGGTTTTGTGGATGCCCTAGCTGCGCTACTCATGGTCATTATTTTTGTACTAATGATCTTTATTGTCGCTCAATTCTATTTAACACAGTTGCTCTCTGGTAGGGACGATGATTTAGCAAAATTACAAGGTCAAATCCTTGAGTTAGGCGAATTATTGTCAATAGAGAAAACAACTAATGCGAAACTTGCAAATAATATCGATCGCCTCAATGAAAGTTTGGTCATTGCAACTACAAAACAAGAGACTTTAAATTCAAAGATTTCCGAATTAATTATTCTGAATGAGTCTCTTGGAGGACAGGTTAATGTTTTAACCGCTGAAAGAGACGCGTTAGACAGAAATTTAAAACTTTCTCAGTCGTCTTTGGCGATAAGCCAGTCTGATTTAGAGGGTGCACTCCAGCAGTTAAAGAATATCGAAACTGAACTTGAAGCAAAAATATTACAAAACAAACAAACAAAAGAAGAACTTGATGGAACAAGAAAATTAAGTCTATTGATGCAATCTGACCTTGATGAGGCTAGAGACTTACTGCAAAAAATAATTATAAAACTCTCAAAAGAAAAACTTCACTTAGTTAATTTAAAAGAACTGAACAAAGAGATAACCACAAAATATTCTTCGTCCACGAACCAGTTGAACGCCCAAATATCAGCTCTCAAGCGAGAGATGATGAATTTGAATGATATTCTCAAAAAATCCGAAATGGAAAATGAATTAAAGAATGTAAAAATAGTCGATTTAGGAAGAAAACTTAATCGCGCGTTAGCTTCTAAGGTACAAGAACTTGCAAAATTCAGATCAGAGTTTTTTGGTAGGCTCCAAGACGTTCTTAAAAACCGCCGCGATATAAGAACAGTCGGGGACCGTTTTGTTTTTCAATCAGAAGTACTTTTCGAGTCTGGAGCATCAGACATTGCAGCGGCAGGAAAAAAAGAATTGTCGCAATTAGCAAAGACACTGAATTCCATCGCACCAAATATCCCAAAGAAGATAAATTGGATTTTACAGATAGAGGGTCATACAGACCATATCCCTATTTCCAATAAACGCTTTCAAAGTAATTGGGAGCTATCTGCAGCGAGAGCTATATCCGTGGTAGAATTTCTTATTGGTCAAGGAGTCCCAGCAGACAGGCTCTCTGCGGCAGGTTATGGCGAATTTCAACCACTTGATAGGCGAAGAGATGAAATCGGCAATAGAAGAAATAGACGAATCGAAATGAAGTTAACCCAACGCTGAAAATATTTTCAGGTGCTATTAATAGTATTTTCCAAATCAAATTGAAGATTGGCTAACCTAGTATAGAGCGGACAGGTTTCAAGTAAGTAATCATGTCCTCCCGAAGCTATTACACGTCCCTTTTCCATAACAATTATGCGATCCGCGCTTAAGACAGTTGCCAATCTATGCGCAATTATCAATGTTGTTCTGCCTACCATTATACTATCGAGAGCGCGCTGAACGAAGCGCTCACTCTCAGCATCTAATGCGCTTGTTGCTTCATCTAATAAAAGAACAGCGGGGTCGCGTAGGATTGCGCGAGCGATTGCTAGTCTCTGTCGCTGTCCGCCCGATAACTGGACCCCTTTTTCGCCCAAATTCGTCTCAAACCCGTTAGGTAATTCTTCAATAAAGTCGATAGCATTAGCTGATTCAGCCGCCGATTTAATTTTCGCTTTTGATGCCTCAGGCCTTCCATACTTGATATTTTCTAAAACATTCTCTGAAAAAATAATGCCATCTTGAGGCACAAGGCCAATCTGCTCTCTTATAGTTTGGGGATCAGTTTGATCCAGTGAAATATCGTCTAGTTTTATATCACCTGAACTAGGGTCATAAAACCGAAGTAAAAGTTGAAAAACCGTGCTTTTTCCTGCACCAGAAGGACCTACGAATGCGACTGTTTCTCCCGGCTTTATTTCTAAGGTAAAATTATCTAACGCTAATTGCCCTGGCCTCGATGGATAATAGAAATTTATACCGTTGAATTTTATAGCCCCGCTCACTTTTTCTGGAAGCTGCTTGGGCTCAATGGGAATTTTGATATTTGAAGAGACTAGTAATAGTTCATTTAATCTGTCCATTGCACCTGCTGCTCTCTGTAATTCACCGACGACTTCCGATAAAGCGCCTGTAGAACCTGCAACAACAATCGCATAAAACACAAAAGCAGAGAGGTCCCCCCCAGAAATTCGTCCCGCGAGCACGTCACGACCACCAATCCATAACACAACGGCAACTGCTCCAAAAATGAATGCAATAACAACCGCAGTAAGAAGAGCTCTTTTCCTCACTCTTTCTACTGCGGTGTCAAATGCACTTTCAACCCGTTTTGAAAACTTGATTTTATCAAATATTTCATGGCTAAAAGCCTGTACCACTCGGATGCCTGTTAGAATTTCTTCCACGTGTGAACCAATATCGGCCACTCTATCTTGTGAATAGCGACTTAAGGTTCTCACCCGACGTCCCAACACGATTATAGGGACTAATACAAAGGGAATTACAAGCAACACAAGACCGGTGAGCTTTGGGCTAGTAATAAGTAATAATATCATACCGCCTACAAATAGTAGCAGATTTCGAAGGGCAACCGAAACGGAAGATCCCACAACAGTCTGAACAAGCGTTGTATCAGTGCTAATCCTAGATAAAATTTCACCCGGACTGCGTGTTTCAAAAAATGCTAAATTTAAGCCAATAACATGATTAAAGACAGCAATCCTCAAATCAGCCACCACTCGCTCACCAACCCAAGATATCAGATAAAATCGGGCGTAACTTGCGCCAGCCAACAAAATCACAACCGCGACGAGCACTATTACAGCACGATCTAATAAAAGGGGGTCGCCCTCAGCAAAGCCTTCATCGATCAGGAAACGAAGGCCTGCCCCCATCGCTAAAACTGTTGCCGCCGCAAATAAGAGTGCGATTGCTGCTCCGATTAATTGAAATTTATACGGTTTTATATATGGAAAGACCATCTTCAATGCCGAGACACTCTTAACATCCTTGCGGTTTTTATTATCCCCTGAAGCCACGTTGCACAGCCACCTTCCGTGATTAGTTTGATCGGCACTTTATTGTCCAGTCCACAAGAAGACAATGATTGGATTATAATGTTTTGATATCTCTTGTGCTATTCCAAAGAACAAGGTATACCACCGACGCACGTTTTAGTAATTGTAGCAAAATGCGTCTTGGAGAACGGTATGAAAGCAGATATTCATCCTGACTACCACATGATTAAAGTCGTCATGACTGATGGAACAGAGTACGAAACTCGCTCCACGTGGGGGGCGGAAGGTGACGTGATGCGTCTTGATATCGATCCTAAATCTCATCCAGCATGGACCGGAGTCCGCAGGATTCTTGATAGTGGTGGCCGAGTAGCTCAATTCAACAAGAGATTTGCGGGTCTTGGCGTAAAAACAGACTGAAATAAATTAAAACAAAACTTTTTAGGCGCCACCCGGCGCCTTTTTTTGTTTTCTTATTGAAAAAAAAAACTCAATACCCATTTGAGTGGTAAGCGATGCTCAATTCGAGATCGTGAAAAAAATTTGTCCGGCCTATTCGGCGGATTTACATACTATCCAGTTTGCTTAAAGGAGAAAATGGATATGCATAACATTGATTTTACACCTGTATTTCGGTCTACCGTTGGTTTCGATAGAATGGCTCGACTTGTTGACGCAGCCTTTCAAGCGTCTGAATCTTCCACACAACAGAGTTACCCCCCTTACAATATTGAAAAAATTGATGAAGATATCTATCAAATATCGATGGCTGTGGCGGGATTTTCTGAATCGGATATTGACATAACTGTAAAGGAAAACAGTTTACTGATCTCTGGTAAGGTTGGGAAGTCAGCGCAAGATTCCAAAAGAATATTCTTACACCGTGGAATAGCAGCAAGATCATTTGAACGTCGCTTCGATCTAGCTGATCACATAATAGTAACAGGAGCAGGGCTAGAAAATGGCCTATTGCATATTGATTTAGTTCGAGAAATACCCGAAGAGAAAAAGCCCAGAAAAATTAAGATTAGTCAGGGACAAACAAAGCTGGCAGCGAAAGTCGCATAAGGGAAAATAATATGATTAAAAGCTGGGATACAATATCCCAGCTTTTTTGCTATTAATTTTTAATCAATAGCATTTCCATGGCTTTTCGCCTTTCCTTAGGTATCTCAACAGGCTTTTGGGATGATCTATCAACGTAAACATGTACAAAATATCCCGTTGCTGCGGGCGTTAGCTCCTCATTTAAAAATAAACCTATTTTATATGTCACGCTAGTTTTCCCAATGCGGGAGACCCTTAATCCAACATTTATTATTGCCGGGAACGGGATCGATTTATGAAACGTACATTTCGTTTCAATAACTAAGCCGATTACAGGCGAATTTTTGGGATCTAATTCACCATACTGTATCAAATGCTCGGCCACAGCTGAGTCAAAAAAAGAATAATATTGGACATTATTTACATGGCCGTAAACATCCATATCAATCCATCGGGTAGAAATTTTGTTGAACCAGGCAAAATTGTCTCGTGTTTCACCGATATCAGTATCTTCCATCATAGATCTAATTTTCAAAAAATGAAATTAGTGCATCCAGTGTTTGTTCTGGCTGCTCAACCATCATCATATGTCCAGCATTGGGCAAAGTGATGGTTGTTGATTCCCTGAGAGTTTCCGACATTATCTTCGTCCCCTTAGGCGGGGTCATTTTATCATTTGAACCAAGCAGTAATAAAGTAGGACAAAAAACCTTTGAACACGCCTCAAGACCTTCCTCCCAATTATTACAGGCATTTAAATCATTTCCAAGCACACCCGGTTTGCCAGCTTCAAGGAGCCTCATACTGGTGCCAGTCACCCAAGCTCCAGGGGCTCTATTTCCACCGATTTGGGCCTTCGATCCAACACCCCAGCCGACTACGGTTTCATACGCACTATGCTTATTTTTTTGCGCCGCTCCAAGTAAATTTGGATGAACTTGAATATGCGGCAATACTCCTAACAAAGCTTGTTTAACCACTTTTTCCCCAAGTGACGCCGAGGATGCGAGCGCAATCAGGGACCCCATAGAATGGCCCATCATATGAATTTTATGACCTCCTAGTTCTGATATTAATTCCAAAACCCAATTCGCGTATTCTGGAACGGAAGCAGGCGGAAGACCATCCGAACGTCCATGTCCCGGCAAATCAGGGTTTAAAACAGAGAAACCATGGTGGGCAAAATATCGAGCCTGCATGGACCAAACTGTATGATCCATGCCAGCGCCATGAAGCATAATTAATGCAGGCTTATTAGCATCAAATTCTTTGCCCCCGGTAGCTATAAAAACTTTTTGTTTATTAATCATTAATTCCATAATTATTACGCTTTTATTTTTGTTGCGGCACGCAACGCTTGTTTGAGGTCAGTAATCAAATCATCAACATTTTCGAGTCCAACAGAAAGACGAACGAGATCTTCGGTCAAACCAGCTGTTTTCATAGTGCTTTCGTCCATCTGTTGGTGTGTTGTGCTGGCTGGATGTATAACAAGTGATTTAGCATCTCCCACATTAGCCAAATGCGACCAAAGTTCTAGACGTTCAATAAAAATCCTTCCCGCTTCCCTACCGCCTTTAATACCGAAAGCAATCATTGAACCTGCCCCTTTGGGCATCAATTCCAGGGCTAAATCTTTGTCTGGGTGGTCATCCAATTCTGGGTACGCGACCCATTCTACTGAGTCAGATTCACTTAAAAACTGGGCTAATTTACGTGCGTTAGAAACATGCCGTTCCATGCGCAGAGGTAATGTTTCTACACCTTGAAGCAAATGAAAAGCTGTTGTTGGCGACATACACGCGCCGAAGTCTCTTAAGCCTTCCGCGCGCGCCCGCATTATAAAGGCCTGAGGACCAAACTCCTCAGCAAAATCAAGCCCATGATATCCCGCATAGGGTTCTGTGAGTGTAGGAAACTTTCCAGAAGCTTCCCAGTCAAAAAGTCCCCCATCCACTAAAACACCACCTATTGCAGCACCGTGTCCACCAAGCCATTTTGTCGCAGAGTGGAATATCAAATCTGCCCCATGTTCAAACGGTCTACACAAATGCGGTGTAGCGAATGTAGAGTCTACCATTAAAGGAACACCTTCGGAATGAGCAATTTTTGAGAGTTCGGGTATGTTTAATATCTCTAAACCAGGATTACCAATAGTTTCCCCAAATATTAATCTAGTTTCAGGTCGNATNGNCCTTTNNAANCCCTTAATGTCTCTTGGATGAACTTTAGTTGTTTCTATNCCAAACCGAGGAAGAGTATGGCTAAATAGGTTATGACTACCTCCATACAATGCACTNGATGCTACGATATGNCCCCCTTGTCCCATGAGAGTAAGAATACCAAGCACTAGCGCCGCATGACCACTAGCTGTCGCNACCGCACCNACTCCGCCTTCTANAGCCGCAATACGTTCTTCNAGGACCGCTACTGTTGGGTTTGATATTCGAGAATAGATATGCCCGGCTCGTTCTAGATTGAATAATGACGCCGCATGATCAACATCACGGAAGACATAAGAACTTGTCTGATAGATTGGTACTGCTCTAGCGCCGGTTTCTGGATCTGGCTTTTGTCCTGCATGCAGCGACAGCGTATCAAAATCGAAAATATTTCCTGACGACCCCATTTAGAGCTCCTAAAAGTTACGAAATATTGAATTTAAACAATTACGCAGTTTCAACTTAAATTTTAAAATATACCATAAGGTAATAGACCAGAAATAACTTTTTAATAGTCTTTGAAAGGTGTAATAAATCCCATAGTGATTAGCAAAAAATGTACACTAAAGGATAGGTTGGAAAAGTGAAAAATTCTCTGCGTTTGTCAATAGTAATGTCATTCTGCTTTCTAATTAGTGATCCCGTATTTTCCTCTTCATTAATGACAGAAGGTGCTTTCGCGAGAGCATCCTCGGGCCACGGAAATAATAGCGCCGCCTACCTTTCTATTCACAACCATTCCCCAAACGATGATCATCTAATTGACGCTAAAACAAATATCGCTGCGATGACAAGCATACACAATCATATCAACGACAAGGGAATAATGAAAATGCGGGCGATAAAACAAATCGCTATCCCAGCGAATGGTAGCATTAAATTACAACCAGGCGGTTTTCATATAATGTTAATGGGCTTAAAAAAACCTCTGCTCGAAGGCGATACATTCAACCTAACCCTTATTTTCAAGAAAGCAGGCACTGTCCTGTGTCCAGTGCTAGTTAAGAAAGTGCATGCTATGGGAAACGGCAAGAAGATGAAACACACTCACTAGAAAGCATTATGTTATTTGTCACCAAAATCTCAAAGGGTTAAAAGCCATCGCATCTTGACTACCAAGTAAATTTATCTGATGGCTGCAGCTATCGCATCGCCCAGGTCTTTGGTATTTGCCTGACCTCCCAGATCGGGCGTTTTAGGGCCACCTTGGGACACTACTTCTTCGATTGCACGCACTATTTCTGTTGCCGCATCACTATATCCATGGTGCTCTAGCATCATTGAACCCGACCAAATCTGACCTATTGGATTAGCTATACCTTTCCCCGCTATATCAGGGGCCGAGCCATGAACAGGCTCAAACATGGATGGCAAATCACCATCTGGATTGATATTAGCCGATGGCGCTATGGCAATAGAGCCGGCGACAGCTGGACCAAGATCAGAGAGGATATCACCAAATAAGTTAGACCCAACCACAACATCAAACCAGTCCGGGTGTAACACAAAGTTGGCGGTCAATATATCGATATGATATTGATCCGTGCTGAGGTTAGGGTATTCCTTGGATATGGCATCAAACCGCTCATCCCAATATGGCATTGTGTGAATAATCCCATTAGATTTTGTAGCAGATGTTACTTTCTTAAGGTCGAGTTTTTGGCATAGATTAAAAGCATATCGGAGAATTCTGTCCGTACCAAACTTAGTAAAGACCGTTTCTTGAACAGCAACTTCATATTCAGTCCCTCGATGAAGTCTCCCCCCTATTTCAGAATATTCTCCTTCATTGTTCTCTCTCACAACCCAGAAATTTATATCTTCTGGCCCCCTATTTGATAATGGACAGGGCATACCTCTCAGCATCCGTACNGGCCTTAAATTCACATATTGCTTCATCTCTCTCCGAATTGGGATCAAAAGCCCCCAAAGGGAAACGTGGTCTGGAACCCCCGGGTAGCCGCAAGCGCCTAAGAAGATCGAGTCAAATTGCTTCAGCGTCTCTATACCATCATCCGGCATGAGTTTACCCGTTTTATGATAACGTTCGCAGCCCCAATCAAATTCCTCAAAGTCATAGCTGAGACCGTATTTAGCACCAACGGCTTCTAAAACTTTTATTCCTTCTGGAACCACTTCCCAACCAATNCCATCACCAGGAATAACGGCTATTTTTAATTTCGACATGGATTTGCCCTCCGAGTAATATAGTATCATCTATATACGTCAGACAAACAATCCTAACAATCGGGAACATAATCTTTTATTGGGNCGAATGATATGAGATCCACTAAACTGANAGGAAAGATAGCACTCGTTACCGGCGCTGGCCAGAATATTGGACGCNGCATAGCTTTAGATCTGGCNGCATCGGGGGCAACANTAATTGTTAATGGAAGAAGTGACGAGGCCCTTGTATTCGATACCGTTAAAGAGATNNAAAAAAATGGTGGCAGCGCTNANGGGTTCATGGCTGATATATCAGATCCTGANTCTGTTGAGAGAATGATGGATAATNCAGAAAAGGAACACGGTGGCCTGGATATACTTGTCTGCAATGCAGGGCTCCGAAGGCAAACCCCATTTCTAAATATGTCATTTATTGAATGGAGAGAGATTTTATCCGTAGCTCTAGATGGTGCTTTTCTGCTCACTAAGGCTGCTGTTCCACTTATGATTAAGCGGGGCCAGGGTGCAATAGTTGGTCTATCTGGGATCTCGCATCATANCGGAACACCAAACCGTTGTCATGTATCGGCATCCAAGGCAGGATTAGAGGGTTTGATGCGCTCTCTCGCGATAGAGCTTGCTCCTTATAAGATAACCTGCAACTGCATAGCTCCAGGTCTGATTGATACTGTTCGCGGAAAATCTTCAGGAGAGCGGCCNACAAGTTCTNATAATAACAATATCCCGATCCAACGCATAGGAGATGTCGAAGAAATAGCCGCATTNGTCAATCTTATTGTGGGTCCGAACGGCGGATTTACAACAGGTCAGACTATTCACGTGAATGGGGGTTCCTTCTTGACTTGAAAAATAATTTTGTTATTCAGAGNTTGAGAAAAACNNTGCCCATAAGTTATATAAGATANGNTAATCTAANGGAAACAAATGATTGATCTACGAAGTGATACTGTCACTAAACCGACAGCNGAAATGTACAAAGCAATGTCCGAAGCANCGGTTGGTGACGATGTTTATGGTGATGACCCCACTATTAATGAATTGGAGGAGACAGTCGCAGATCTGCTTGGGTTTGAAGCTGGATTATTCGTTACATCAGGTACTCAATCAAATTTTACTGCACTCCTCACTCATTGCGGACGAGGCGATGAATATNTCATTGGAGAAACATATCACNTTTATAAGTCAGAGGCAGTAGGCACCGCCGCATTAGGAGGTATCATTCCACAGACTATCCCAGTGGAAGAGGACGGATCAGTTTGTATCAATTCGATAGAGGCCAAAATTAAGCCAGATGACATACATTTTCCAAGAACTAAACTTGTTTGTTTCGAAAATACTTATAACGGCAAGGCCCTATCGCCAGATTACATGAAAAAGGCTTCNGATGTNGCAAGTAAGCATGGCCTATCATCTCATTTAGACGGTGCNCGNTTAATGAATGCNGCAATNGCAAATCGCTGNTCTCCAAAAGATTTAACCCGCGGTTTTACNACTGTATCNCTATGTCTNTCTAAAGGGCTTGGAGCGCCCGTNGGATCNGTTTTAACTGGAAGTTCCAACTTTATAAAAGAGGCTCGAAGNGCACGAAAAATGCTGGGTGGCGGGATGCGTCAAGCNGGTATTTTGGCNGCATGCGGGTTGGTTGCAGTGAAAACTCAGGTTGATCGGCTAGCGGAAGACCATCGATTAGCTTCACGTTTGGCAACTGAGCTTTCTCAAATTCCAGATATTCAGACTGANCCAGGAGGAGCTAATACGAATATGGTTTTTATTAAGGTTCCCGATCAACATCGAGATCCATTAAAAGCTTTTTTAAANAATAAAGGTATTCTTATAGGTGGACGCCCGCCAACNTTTCGTTTGGTGATACACCGAGATATTAATGAAGAAGATATCCCTACCACTGTCACGGCTTTTGCTGAGTATTTCCGAAAATAAAATGAAGGAAACTAAAGTTTCCAAAATATCAATAAACGTGGTTTGAATAACGCGGCAAGCAAAACACAGCCAAGAAGCGAATAAATACCGCAAGCAAACGAGATGCTCTCAATCCCTATATCTGAATCGATTAACCAGCCAAATACTGCTGGACCGAGAGCGCTGGCAATAACCTGTATTCCCGCAACCATTGCTTTGATTGATCCTAAATGCAAAACACCATAAAGTTCGGCCCAGACAGTCGAAATTATAGTAGCGGTCGCCCCTCCAGTTATTCCTGCCATTGCCATAAACGCTATCACAGTGGCCGAGGCATCAAAATATGCCAGAACAAACGTGGAGCAAATCATGGGCAACATATAAAAAGGGGTTAGTGTGAGAGCCCCATATCTATCTACAAGCATNCCTGTGACAACCGACATGGCGACTTGGCAAATTGCATAAATAACAAAACAAGANGCATAAAAAGATAGATCCCAACCTTTTACTTCCGTCAGATGCACTTGGTGAAAATTCAACCCAGTTATTACGAAAGCGGTGGACATCATAGCCATCATAGCCAGAAANAAGCGTTTATCTNTCAAAACCTGCTTACGCGTCCACTGCCTCCGTTTATCCTTTGCGTCAAACTTTTCAGTTCTCTGCGCNGTTGCTAAAAATTTNTCATGGCGTGCACCATGCCCTTTCANTAACCACAACAAGATAGGCGGTATTAGGATAATTAGAATTATAGCGCTAATAAGCCACACATCGCGCCATGGCAGCAATAAAAGGACCAAAACAGACATTGCCGGAAATATTGCTTGGCCACTAGGGAAACCNAGGGCCGCGAGACTTACAGCACGCCCTCGACTGTAATCGTCAAAATATCGGGCCATGGTAACAGTGGCAGCCTGNCTCAAGAGACCCTGCCCCGCTATTCGAAGAAGGAAAATTGCAACAGTAAGCATNACAACNCCCTCTGCAAAAGACATAAACATGCATGCAAANGNCATCCCAAAGCATAGCAGTATCGAATAAAAACGAAGATCAATCCGATCGATCAATTTTCCTAACCAAATTAATAATAAGCCACTGCTGAGTGTTCCAATAGCATACACATTTGCAAACTCGCCGTGGCTGAGGTTAAAAGTCTCNCGAAGTTCCCCACTATACATCGCAATGTAAAATGTTTGCCCAAATGTGGAGATGAAGGCTGTAAAATAACCAAAACCCAGAAATCGAATATTTTTTCGAACAAAATGGACGTATTCCAACATTATATCCTTAGATCCAGGAGTACAGAGTTTATGCCCAAATCGATTTTAAAAGCTCACATNCTAAGCTTACACAACTTCAGCTGTTTTCGTTTTTACGAAGATTTAATTNAACCAAAAAAACGNTTTTNGGGANTATTAANAGATATACCTACTTGTATATTACCGAGTGTACAAAACTTCTATCATAATCGATTATACGTGTGAAAGCATCTACAGCTTTATCCTCGTTTCCTTCGGCAACTGCTCTGGCTGCCTGGCCATGCATTTTTGAAGGCATTCGTGTATCACCTGCTTTTTTTATATGCGCAAACCAAAACCTTCGCAGCATAGGCTGCAATAACCGACGCATCTTGTTAGCATGCTCATTTCCCATTGCAAGCATACACAAATTATTAAATTCACCATCCACACGTATTTGACCTGCTACGTCGTTTCTATCTGCAATATCATCAAACTCCTCTGCTAGCCGAGAGAATTCAAGCCTTTGTTCAGCGGTTGCCCTCATGGCCGCAGTGCGCGCAACCAGCGCATCTAATCCACGATTCACCTCTAAAAGGCGTAAAACTGAACACGCATCAAGATCAGATACTTTTATCCCTCGACGCGGCAACACAGTTAATAACCCCGCCATTGCTAACTGTTGAATAGCTTCTCTGACAGGGGTTCGGCCAAGTCCAATAGACTCTGCTAGGTCCTTTTCTGTGACAACCACTCCTGGAGAAAATTCGAGCAGTACTATTTTTTCTTCTAAACGGTGATATGCTATTTCTTTTTGAGTGTCGGGGGCTTGATATTCCCATTTGGTGCGATCCACCGCTAAACTATCTCTATATTCCATAAATGGATCCTTGCCTCTACACAGATCTTTTTCTTCTCAGCTCTCAAAAACGAGCAACCATACCCAACGTTAACAGACAACATCAATCTATTGTAAACAAACCCTGGTAAAGATCAGATAGGTGGATTTGATTAAACAGTCATAGAGCCAACAACGGTTGTCCTATGCATAATCCTTCGATACGTTCTTTGCCACGGCCGACCTCGATGTAATGCACATCGGTTATCCCAAATCACTAAATCATTGCGTTTCCAGCTATGCTTATAAATATATTTACAATCAGTAATGTGCTTATTAAGTCTTTTGATCAGCGTCCGACCCTTTTCTAGGGGCCATCCCTCGATGTAGGAGGCATGAGCGCCAAGAAACAAATTTTTTCTATGGTTTGTTGGGTTTTTCCGAATCATAGGTTGTCTGACTGGCGGTAATTCGAACTTGTCTTCTCTATCCAGCAAACTTGTATCAATTAGACTTCTGGAATAGGCAAAGTCATGCACACATATCAATTGTTCGAGTTCACTTTTTTGATCATTATCTAGATCTTCGTAAGCAGCACGCATACTGGCGAACTCCGTCTCTCCCCCCTCCGGCGGGACTTCTCTACCGGAAAGCAATGACATCATTGCTGGTATCGGTTTAAAAGAACTATCTGTGTGCCACATTTGATTACCAGTATTGAAGACCATTCTTCGGTCTTCGGGTGCGATAACTTCTCCGTTTTTTCCAACATTTGTAAGCACCGTCACTGGTTTACCAGCACCGCCTTGCTGCTTGGAGTTTATTGTTTTTTCCAAATCTCCAAATCTTTGGGAAAACACAACTTGCTGTTCATCGGTAAGAGGTTGATCCGGAAAAACTAAAATTGAATATTCTTCAAAGGCAGTTTTTATATCTGAAAAATCGCGCTCGGAGATTTTTTCACATAAATTCACCCCGTTAATTTCCGCCGCGAAATTCCCTGTTAATCGCTTAACCCGAATAGACATTTTCAACTCCACTTTTGATCGATTTCTGACCAAGTGATCATCGGTTCAACTACGTTACATTATTGAGACAATCAACATGGATCTACCCTAAAGCATATAGCCCCCCCTCAATTATCCTCATACAGATCTATTGACCAAGGAACTAGCTCAATATTATTAAAGTTATCAGGTCTTATTAATTTCTTATGATCGTGTGATATTTTATATGAAAACAACCAGCTCTTATACACTCGGCATTGACATTGGCGGTACCTTTACCGATCTCGTCGCCCTAAATTTATTAACTGGATTGTGTGAAACAGAGAAAGTTCTCACAACCCCACAAAGCCCTCAAATGGGCGTAAAAAATGGTTTAATCAAGCTGCTCCCAAGAATAGGAGGTGGACATAACATATCGCGTGTAGTCCATGCGACAACACTCTTTAGCAATTCAGTGATTGAACGTAAGGGGTCAAAAACCGGCTTAGTTACCTCTAACGGGTTTAAAGACACTTTAGAACTTCGTCGTGAGCGTAAGTACGACATCTACGACCTATTTCTAACTTTTCCTCAACCCTTGGTTTCGCAGGACTTAAGATGCGAGGTTCCAGAGCGTATAGCGAATACAGGAAAAATTATTACTAAACTCGATGAAGCGGCATTCATCCAGACAATATCAATACTTGAAAAACAAGGCGTTACATCAATCGCCATATCTTTTGTCAACTCTCACATTAACCCAGTTCATGAGCAATTAGCGGGTCGTTTGATTTCTTCTCATTTTCCACAATTAGCTACTACATTATCCTCTGATATCAGTCGTGAACCCGGAGAATTCGAAAGAACATCTAGTGCCGTAATAAATGCGTTTATAAAACCTTTAGCAAGTGACTATATCGACCAACTGCATAACGTTTTACAAAATTCAAATATTCAAGCATCTTTGATGTTAATGCTTTCCAATGGTGGATTGACCCATTTACAGGAAGCCAAAAGGGTACCAGTCCAATTGCTGGAATCGGGCCCGGCTGCTGGCGCATTGTCTGCTGCACTGATAGGCGGAAAGGCAGGAGAGAATAGACTACTTGCGTTTGATATGGGTGGAACAACTGCGAAGTTAGCTATTGTCGATGATGGAAATCCCGAAGTGTCCTTCTCTTTTGAGGCAGCCAGGGAACGCCGCTTCGCACCTGGCAGCGGTCTGCCTGTCTGTATAACGACCGTAGAATTAGTTGAGATAGGAGCGGGCGGGGGCAGCATAGCCAGAAAAGATAGTCTAGGACTTCTTAAAACAGGTCCGGAGAGTGCCGGCTCTGTTCCTGGTCCTGTTTGTTACGATCGGGGAGGGGCTGATCCGACGGTAACAGATGCAGACTTACTCCTTGGATATTTAGATGCCTCTGGTTTTTCAGAGGGTTCTCTAAATATCAATTCTTCAAAATCCGCTGCAGCGTTGGAAAAGCTCGGGAATCAGTTTGCAATATCACCCAGTGAAATAGCATTGGGTATTCATGAGGTAGTTTGCGAAAACATGGCGATGGCCGCACAAGTCCATTTAGCAAAAAAAGGACGCGACCCCAGAGACTATACACTTTATGCAACTGGCGGTGCCGCTCCCGTTCACGCATGCGCCATAGCAGATCGGCTTGGAATTAGAAGAGTTATCATTCCCCCTGCTGCCGGTGTTGGATCTGCGTTAGGGCTAACTCTAGCTCCAGCTCGAGTGGATAGAAGCATAAGTATCGGAAAAGTTTTAAGCGATATAAAACCGCTCGAATTAGAAAATTTATTTTCTGAATTAGAAGACGAAGCCGACTCAGTCATATTAGAATCTATAAAAACATCTAATATTTCGAAACGTCGTTTAGCTGAGTTACGGTATTCTGGACAAGGAGCGGTTCTGGTAGTCGATATTACAAAGGCATTTTCTTCGGACGTTCCTTTGCAGGCCATAAACGATGCATTTAATGAAGCGCATCAAAAAGCTTATGGACGCTATTTTGATGCTACCGCTGTGGAGTTTATTACAGCAAGAGTAGAAGCCCAGGCCGCAACGATAATAGACGAATTACAACCAAAGTTGAGCACCCCAATAAAAGCTGACGTTTTGAATAAGGACCGAGAAATTTTATTGCCGGGAAATGAGTCGTACAAGAAGGTAGATGTTTTTCAGAGAAACGCCCTGAGTCATGGTCAAAAGATCAAAGGGCCAGCCCTCATAGAGGAAGGCCAGTCTACAACAGTACTGCCAGAAAATACAAATATCGACGTCGACCCTGTCGGTAATTTAATTATTGAAATAATTGATATTGAAAAAGAAAATAAATTCTCTTCAACTCAGATAGATAACCCAATTCACCTAGAAATACTTTGGAACAAGGTCATTGCCGCAGCAGATGAAGCTGCCGCGTCTCTACTCCGCTCCTCTTTCTCCACCGTGGTCAGAGAATCATATGATTTCTCTTGTGTAATAACTGACGCTACTGGAAATTCTCTAGCGCAAGCCTCAGATAGTATCCCTTCATTTATCGGCACTCTGCCAGATACGGTGAAGCATTTCATTAACCATTTTTCACCAGAAAATTTATCTGCAGGCGATGTATTAATAACCAATGACCCATATTTCGGCACAGGACATTTACCAGACATAAGCGTTTGTAAACCTCTGTTTAATGGTGGGAAGTTAATTGGGTTTTCGGCGAGTACCGCACACGCTCCCGATATAGGGGGTAAAATAAGATCTCCAGAGCCTAGGGAAGTCTATGAGGAAGGCCTTCAAATACCTATGTTGAAGCTGATAAATAATGGTACAGTAAATGAAACATTAATGACCATACTGCGGAAAAATGTCCGCGTAGCAGATCAGGTGGAAGGGGACTTAGAGGCTCAAATTAGTGCACTCGGTATAATGGAAAAGCGAATAAATGATATTCTAAATGACTATCAACTAAGGGATTTATCCGAGTTGTCCAAAGCAGTCTGTCGAAGGACAGAACTTGCCACCCGACAAGAGATCAACAATCTTCCAGACGGCATATATAAGGCATCAGTTGCCACTGATGGACTTTCGGAACAACCGATTGAAATAATGGTTGAAATCACAATTAGGGAGGATACGGTAACAGTTGATTTCTCTGGATCTTCACAACAAGTCGCTAAAGCAATCAATTGTCCCCTCTGCTACACGCGAGCAATGACGTCCTACGCCGTCAAATCCGCTTTAGCTCCTGAGCTTCCAAATAACGACGGGGCACTAAGGGCTATAACGGTAGTTGCACCAGAAGGAAGCATTGTGAACCCTCAACACCCAGCATCAGTTGGCAGCCGTGTTCTCACGGGTCACTATATTCCTGCTCTTATAATGGATGCATTATCAAAGGTTGCTCCCAAACGTGTTTTGGCAGGTGCAGGTTCTCCCATCTGGTGCGTGAATATCAGCGGAACCAACGAAAAAGGAATCCCAATCACTGGTTTGTTTTTCTTTAATGGAGGAATGGGCGCTTCGGCACAAGCTGATGGGCTATCCTGTGTCAGCTGGCCCTCAAATATTTCATCTACACCCGCAGAAGAAATAGAAAATCGCCTTCCTGTGCGTATATTAAAAAGAGCATTGAGAAAAAACTCTGGAGGGGTAGGAAAACACAATGGCGGTGAGGGGCAAATTGTTGAACTAGAATATACGGGGGTAACGGACGGTGTCTTAGCATTTTTAGCCGACCGTATTAAAACGCCAGCTAAAGGTCTATCTGGAGGGGGTGACGGGGCTATGGGCATTCTTAAAATAAACGGTCAAGTCATTGACCCCAAAATGCAACATATTATTCCACCGGGAAGCCTGATCACTCTAGCAACTCCGGGTGGTGGTGGTTACGGAACTAAGTTATAAGCATAAGGACCAGAACCTAAACCGCTTCATCTTTATTTATTACAACAATAGGCATACGGCTACTGAGGGTTAACATAGTCTCAAGCTCGCTGGTGTTGAACCAGCTAGAATATTCACTCATATCTATACACTCGTCTCCCGACTGCCCGATGATAGTAATAGTGTCGCCTAGATTGATTTCAGTATCATCTGGTATTTCAAGGGTCAAATGCTCTAAAGAAACTCCTAAGACCGCTAAACGCGCACCCTTGAATAAAACTACAGGCTTTTTTCCATTAAGAGACGAACGGTTTCCATCGTTTAGGCCAAATGGAACTACACATGTTCTCGAAAAAGATCTATTGATATGATACCCACCTGTCCCTATGGCTGGTCCATTTTCATGATCCGCGATGTGTATTACCCGCGTCTTTATATTTTTGCATACGGGGAGGAATTCCTTTATCTCACCTAAAGATGAATTAACGGACGGCAGCCCGAACAGAATATGGCCAGGACAAATTGCACTACATTGATCTTTCCATCTCACCGTAATCGCGGAACTTGCTAACGCCTGGGTTATAGGAATTTCATATCCAAGTTTCGCTAGTTCTGAGACCAGATTATAAAATAACGATAGTCTTTTTTCAGCAAATTCCATTCCACTCTCATTTTTGAAAGATAGATGGGTGTATAGGCCTTGTATCCATATATTTTTTAATTTTGATACTCTTTCTATAAAGGCAACTGCATTATTTAGGCTAACCCCTAAGCGGCCCATGCCACAATCAACTTTGACAAATAAAGGTATTTTTTTATCGGAATGCAGTGAATCAGCTGCAGCATTTGCAGCATTTGCGGCCTCCATATTATATATGGTAGGAATTAGGTTTGCCTCAATCAACTCTAGCATTCCAGAAGGTAATGATCCTCCTAACATTATAATGGGGATGTTAATATTCGCATTTCGAAGAGCTTTTGCATCGTAAAAAGATCCGGTGGTTAACATGTCAACCCCAGCTTCCTGTAAAATCTTGCAAACTGGCATAATGCCATGGCCATAGCCATTCGCCTTAACCGAAGCAATCACCTTTACCTCTGGATTAATACGCTTTCTTATTTGTGCTAAATTGTGATGCAGTGCGTGCGCATCCAACTCCATCCATGTCGGATGCGAGGCAAATAGACTATCAACATCGCCATTAGACATATTTTTTTATTTCTAATTCTTAAATTCTAACACAGAGTCATAAACCGGTAACCTAACAACATTTGGATTCTCTAGAGAGGTAAAGACCAAAGCTCCAAACATAGAGCTTCTATTACCAAGATCTGAAGCCGATTCTCCATAACGGTCGCGATATTGAGCTGGTGAACAGATGGTAATAAGAATATCAGCAGTGGCCACAGCGCCAACACCATTGGTTAGCATTTCTACTTCACTACCAACCAAATCTGCATAATTCTTGGCTGTTTCAGTAACGGTAGTTGTGACTACTACCATTTCTACCACCGCTGTAATTTTATTTTTATGGCTTTGCCACTCTTTTCTCCAGACAAGTTCAGGCGTGCCATGCTCACAGAAATAAACACGCCCCTCTGGGAAAACATCTGGTCGCACAGATACCGTTCTAAATTTGGCATCGACCATAGTTCCATCAATTTCGACGGGTCGGCTAAAAGACCTTGGGGGCTCACCATCCATCCCAAGCTCTTTCAGCTTCTTAAATGTTAAGTCAACATCCTCGCTCTTGAAGACCAGACCATTTATCCCCAAGGGAGCAGTCAGCAAATCAGCGCGCTTCGTCTCACCGCCTTCAGGAACCCCTATCAACTCTAAGTAATCCGTTTCAAATATCATTAAGTGATTTATTGAACCAAGCGTATGAAATCCACGCGGTGTTATAGTAAACCCAAGATTGCCAAATTCTATCTCAGCAGCGTCCATATCTGCTCTAACATTAATAACAACATGATCTAATTGCATTATTTTTGCCTCTCTATCTAACTTCTGCCATTTTTTTAATAGCATTCATGTGAGCCTCTAAATTTTCTAAATCTGATTCTGCGGTGCGAAACGTTAATTCATTAACACCCATTCTTTCCCATTTTTCCATAATTGATCGCCATTCATCAGGTCCAGAGCCTTGGTTAGCAAATACTGTCGCATTCACTCCTAAACTATCTGGCTCGCGGCCTGCCTCAGCTGCTGCCTGCCGATAAGTTGAGATCATAGCGTGAGCTTCATCACCTGGGTCTTGCCGTGGATACATAAACCAGCCATCGCCAACGCGCGCTGCACGTCGAACTGCCACCTCTTTCATCGCACCAATCCAAACTGGTATTGGTCTCTGAATTGGCTCTGGGTTAATACCCGCACTATCGAAATTATGAAAATCTCCTCTGTATTCTACGACACGCTGAGACCAAAGTTCGCGCATCACGTCTATCTGCTCACTAAAACGCTTAGCCCGATTTCCGAATGGCATCCCAAGCCCATCATATTCGACTTTATTCCAACCTAAACCAACACCTAACCGCAAACGCCCACCTGACAATAGATCGACCTCAGCGGCTTGCTTGGCAACGAGAACGGCTTGCCTCTGAGGCAATATCATCACTGCCGTTCCCAAACCTATTCTATTTGTAACTGCAGCTGCGTAACCCATTAGCACCATAACTTCATGAAACATGAAATCACGTGTATAGTTTCCAGCAAAACTGGCACCACGTGGTGCTTCTTCTCCAAGGACGTGGTCTACAAATGTTATAAAGTCATATCCAAGGTCTTCAGCAGATTGCATAAAATCTTTTATTTTTGATGGGTCAGTTCCAATTTCTGTTTGGGGGAAAGAAAGACCTAATTTCATACATTTTCTCCTTATTACCTCAGCTAAACCTCGTTTATATCCTTATCACAAAAAGATTGAGCGTTTCTAATCGCCTTTTAGGTTTGCTCGCGTCTTATCACGGTATGCCACAGCTGCAACCGAATGATCATCGGTAGATTGGGCCAAAAGAAATTGATCTACATCCGAATGCATAATCGCTTTATCTAAGGCAGTTGCGTAACTATTAATGCTCCGTTTAATCATTTGAGCAGCTATATGAGGTTTTCCAGCATAAAAATCTGCCCACTCGTAGGTTTTTTCCATCAACTTGTCCTGTGAAACGATTTCATCCAAGATCCCCCAATCGAATAACTTTTCACCGGTAATTCGTTCACCTCCAACCATTAACCTCTTGGCCCTCGCTGGCCCGACCAGGCTGACGCATAAAGGCATCGCCTTCCACATTAAGTTCAAACCTAAATCAACTTCAGGAAAAAATAACAGGCTGTCTTTGGTCCCCAATCTAAAATCCATAGCCATTGCCAGGCAACCACCGCCGCCAGCGGCGGCCCCATTCCATGCTGAAATTGTGATTTGATCCATCTCTAATATTGCCTGGATCGCCCTTTCTCCAACTCTACGGCGTCTCCTTCGCTTTATTAACGGTCCGGAATATCCTGCCCCAGGGTCACCTAGATCAGCACCAGCACAAAAATTCTTTCCAATCCCGGTGAAAACTACCACTTTAGTGTCAATGTCATCACGAAAAGATAATGCCGCTGCTTCTATCTCATAAATTAAATCATAATTTAAGGCATTTGCCCGATTGGGCCTGTTGAAACTCACCGTTGCTATTTCGCCCCGGCGCTCAATAATGAGATTATTATAATTAATATCCACTTTAATCAGACCTTAAAATTTCAGTTTTTAAATCCCGGTGCTATTTCACTTGCAAATCGTTGCATCGTAATTTTCCTTAAATCTGCGGGCCAACCCTCACGCGCACAGTTGAGAATAAAATGATTAAAACCAAGGTCCCTATATTCTTCTAATTTCCCTGCAATTGTGCTAGGCGAACCAATTAACTGGTTATCCAGGAACCCATCTAAATTTGCTGGATCGGCCATCTTTCTTAAATTTCCAAATGTCTTTGAGAACTGTTTATATCCCTCAATATCTCTCCAATGGTCCGCATCAGCCTCATAATGATCTGCTTGAAGAGCAAAAAATGATGCCATATATCCCCTCGCCGTCTCGCGAGCTTCTTCATCGCTATCGGCCACAACACAATTGGTTGAAATTGGTCGATCACCGGAGGAAACAAAACCTATTTCATCAGCCCTTTCCTGCCATCCCTGCGTAACTTTTTGTAACATGTGAGGTGGAAATTGGGTGTTTAATAAAATTGGCATGCCCATATCTGCATTTCCGGCCGCACTCTCTCTACTCCCAACCGCTCCATAAAAATGGATTTTGGATCGATTGGGCTTCGGTCTTACGGCTACTCTCCTACCAACTTTATAGAACTGACCGTCAAAATCAAAAGGCTCTCCAGATAATGCATGGTTGATAATTTCAATCGCTTCTTTGAAGCGCTCTTTCGCAGATGACATATCAATATCGTAGGCATCATATTCTATTTTGGCTGTTCCGCGGCCAAATGCCAGGTGAAGGTCACCTTTACAAAAGTGACTAAGCATGGATATCTCCTCGGCTAGTCGCAGGGGATTATACCAAGGTAAAACCAAAACACAGGACCCCAAAGATAATCCGGGGAATGCCGCCGCCAGATGAGACATTACAACTGTCGGGCTAGGGGTGGGGAAATAGTCAGTAAAATGATGTTCCAAAACCCAGGCGCAGTCGTACCCTAGATCATAACCTAATTTGCAATCTGCCAACATTTGAGAATACCGTTCTTCGTCAGTTCCAAATTGTTTTGTCGTCGCAGTGGCCGCTGCCGTAAACCCAAATTTCAGACTCAAACATTTTTTTGTCACCCCTAACTCCCTCTCTTGAATCACCTTAGTTTATCAATTAGCAAAGTATTTGAAACTCATTTATAAAACTAAACATAATAAATTATCTCAGTCCTTCATATAGCTGATCCAATCCTAAATTAACTCGTTAAACGCAAAGCTTTTCAAAATATTATGGTTTTCAAACTTTAAATTATTTGGAA
>PAQA01000020.1 GCA_002709155.1 Rhodospirillaceae bacterium | reverse complement strand
CTGTGGCCACAGGTTCTGCAGCAAATGCTCTGGCATTAGCAACTGTTTCTCCACCCTACGGACAAGTTTTTTGTCATGCTCAATCACATATCGAAGAAGATGAATGTGCTGCTCCCGAATTTTATATAGGAGGTGGTAAGCTTACTTTATTAGATGGAGAAAACGCAAAATTTTCTGCCACTAATTTGCGCGACAGGCTAGAAAACCATTCTCCAGCTCCTGCTGTTCATAGAGCTAAACCAGCAGTAGTTAGTATTACTCAGGCTACTGAGTTAGGAACAATTTATACTGCCGATGAAATTTCAGAAATTTCAGAAGTCTGTCGATCGAATAATTTACCACTTCACATGGATGGAGCTCGACTAGCAAATGCGATTGTTTCAACTGGCGCGAAAATAGCGGACTGCACTTGGAGGGTTGGGGTTGATATACTTTCCTTGGGAGCGACAAAAAATGGTGTTTTTGCCGCAGAGGCGGTAGTTTTTTTTGATGCTTCTAAAGGAGCTGATTTTGAATTCAGGAGGAAGCGGGGAGGACACCTTTTCTCCAAGCTTCGTTTTTTATCTTCGCAGTTAGTGCCCTATCTAGAGAAAAACTATTGGATTGACCTTGCCGAGAATTCGAACCGTAGAGCCTGTGAATTAGCACAAGGATTGGGCAAAATTAAATCAGTCACTCTTTTAGCCGAAGTTCAAACCAATATGATTTTTCTGCAAATGCCAACAAAACTTAATGATGTCTTAAAAAAGGAAAATTGTTTATTCTATTCTTGGGGAGAAAAGGACGGGATGATATCTGCGAGATTTGTAACAAGCTTTAATACTACCAAACAGGAAGTTTCTAGGGTTTTGTCAATTATTCAGAGTGCAGAATCCGCAACAAAATCAGAAAAACTAACATAGCCATAATAATCCTAGGTTGAGAAGACACATGGTCTTTTCGATGCCCCTCTCTCTTGATAGGTTCAAATTTTGTTTTTTATCATTATTATTCTAGTTTTTGAATGGTTGTCGCAGGAAATGATCGAGCAAATAATATGACTAAATTTCTGTCTCACGAAGAATTTCGCCCCGATGCAAAGGTCCCACTGGAAGGTATCCGGGTACTTGATTTATCTCGATTGGTATCTGGTAATATGGTAACGCATGTATTGGCAGATTATGGGGCAGAAGTAGTCAAAGTTGAGAAACCAGGATCAGGTGACGATCTTAGGAATTGGACAACAGATGGCGTGAGCACACATTGGAAGGTATACTGTCGAAATAAAAAAAGTATCAGCTTAGATCTTCGGAAAATAAAAGGCCGTGAAATACTTTTACAGCTTGTTGAAAAATTTGATGTACTCGTGGAAAACTTTAAGCCAGGAACATTAGAGAAATGGGGACTTGGTCCCGATTTACTGCAAGAAAAAAATCCTCAACTTACTGTGGTTAGAATTTCTGGTTGGGGTCAAACAGGTCCATGGAGCCATAAACCAGGGTTTGGAAGCCTAGTCGAAGCAATGTCTGGTTTTGCTGCAATGAATGGTTTTGGGGATCGTCCGCCAGTTCTACCGCCTCTAGCAATGGCTGATATGATTGCTGGGCTTTATGGTGCTTTTGCTATCATGGTGGCTATAAGAGAAGTAGAACAAAAAGACGGAGAAGGGCAGGTTATAGATTTATCCCTTTTTGAACCAATATTATCAATCTTAGGTCCGATGGCTGCGATATATTCAATATCGAAGGAAATTCCATTACGCACCGGTAGCTTATCGAATACAACAGCACCTAGAAATGTCTATCAATGTAAAGATGGAAAGTTTGTTGCATTATCCGCATCCATGCAGGCTATGTTTGAGAGGTTGATGAGAACGATAGGAAGAGCAGACTTAATCAATAACCCAAAATTTAAAACGAATACTGACCGTGTGCAAAATAACCATCTCTTAGATCCGATTGTAGGTGACTTTATGATGGCTAAAACACAGGAGGAGTGTTTGACAATATTTGAAGAAGCTGATGTAACGGTTGGGGCCGTTGCTGATGTAGCTCAATTGATGGAAAGTTATTATGTTCAGGAAAGAGGTTCTCTCGTTGAATTGCCAGATAAGCATACTAAAAGTGGCAGAATTCCAATGCATGCAACGGTTCCGAGAATGTCAGGGACCCCTGCGCGAATGCGGAATGAGGCCCCCGAGATTGGAGAGCACAACACCTCAATATATGGGGAACTAGGTCTACCTGATTCAGAATTGACAAAATTAAAAGAGGATGGAGTTATATAATGAAGATGGAAAAGGCTGCGCCTCCTATCTGGCGGTCGATGCTCTACGTTCCCGCTACCAGCGAAAAGTTTATCGAGAAAGCGCATGAAAGAGGCGCAGACGCCATAAAAATTGACTTAGAAGACGCGGTCGCTCTCGCTGAAAAACCAAGAGCAAGGAACCTTGTTCAAAGTGCGGCAAAAACGGTTGCGAGAGGTGGTGCAGATGTCTTGGTTAGAATCAACCGTCCATTGCGAATGGCTGTGGACGATTTGGAGGCCTCGGTATGGCCTGAAGTCCATGGACTGGTTTTGCCCAAAGTAGAGTCCGCCGATCATATTGGGTTTTTGGCAGAAATTATCACAGAGCTAGAAAATGAGAGAGATATGCAACAGGGGCATATTAAGCTAATGGCATTAATAGAGACGCCCCGAGGGTACTCAAATGTGCGTGAGATAGCACATTCGTCTGAGAGATTATCTGCGATAGCATTAGGGCAGGAAGATTTTTCAGCCGAAATGGGAATGGTTGAGCCAGAGGGAATGTCTTTGTTAAGTTATTATCAAACTGTTCAAGTGGCAGCCAGAGAAGCTGGGATACTGCCGATTGGTTACCCAGGATCAATAGCTGAGTTCACTGATTTGGAATTATTTAAATCAAATGCCTTAATAGCGCGGAGACTAGGATTCGATGGAGGTGCGTGTATCCATCCGAAACAGGTCCCCATACTAAATGAGGCATTTACCCCAACCGACGAAGAAATAGATCGGTCTGAAAGAATGGTGGCCACTTATGACGCAGCGATGGCTGCTGGTGATGGTGCGGTAGCTTTCGAGGGTAAAATGATTGATGTACCAGTGGTGGCGAGGGCAGAACGGATATTATCGATTAGAGACCGTATCAAAGCGAAGGAAACTTGATGGTCTGATTAATAATCCTGTGAAAAGATTTTTGAAAGGATGTAATCTTCATTCAATGTGCAGCACTGCCTTCCCATTGAATGTTCTATTGAGAAGTTCTTCCGCTATAATACCAACATCGTCCCACGATGCCTCCTTTTCGATCACACAGGTTATCTTTTGCTCAGATATTAACTTCAATAGCCTTCGCAAACCTTCGCTTGGGGGAGTCTTTTCTGCTTGAGAGTATAAATAAAAACCCATCATTTTAGCTTCTCCAGAAAACATAAATGGTCGTACATCAACAGATATTTTAGGAGCGGATGTGATGCCATAACAAACACAAACTCCATCTGGTGAAAGAGACCTTATTCCACTTTCAAGAATAACGCCACTAACGCCGTCTACAACTAGCCGGTATGGTCCCCAATCCTCAATTCCCTCCCCATTTGTGCTTAAAATTGGCTTGCAAGGCCCTAACGATTCTATAAATGGTATCTGCTCTTTATTTCGAATTTGTGCAAAAACCGTTGCGCCTCCAATGATTGCTAACTGGGTCGCAAACATGCCTACGCCACCCGTTGCACCGGTTATGAGTGCTTTTCTCCCAATTAAACCAGACGCTGCATCAATGGAGTGAAGTGCTGTTAGTCCAGCAACGGGTAATGTGGCTGCCTCTGCGTCGGTGATATTTTCGGGAACAGGAGCGAGATATTTCGCTGGTATTGAGACTAGTTCAGCCCAACCTTCCATCCGTGTTGAAAACCCAACCACTCTAGTGCCAGCTCTGGGACCTGATCCATCAACCGCCGCTATCTCAACTACCCCCGCTATATCCCACCCAATTTGCATTTTATCATCAGTGGTATTTTTTGCTCGATTTAATTCACCTCTATTCATTGAAAAGGCTTTAACACGCACGAGCGCTTCGTTAGAAAATGGTCTCCGCAACTTGATATCCCGTATGCTAACCACACGCCTATTTCCGGGTGATGCGACCACTGCTCGGATTTTGGTCTCAGGGAACATATTGCTCTTCCTCTTTTTTAATTTTTCTCAAGATTGCGCGTTCATTGATTACAGTTTAAAACGATAAAAAGTTTATCAGAAATCCAGATAAAGACTACGAATTACTTGGAGAATGTGTAATGGCTGCCTACCAATACATCTATGTAATGAAAGGGTTATCAAAAACTTTTACGGGTGGCCGTGAAATTTTAAAAAATATTCATCTTTCGTTCTTGCCGGGAGCAAAAATAGGAGTTCTCGGCTCAAATGGAGCGGGTAAATCAACCTTACTAAATATTATGGCAGGAGTTGACAAACAATTTACNGGTGAAGCTTGGGCGGCAGATAANGTAAAAGTGGGTTATCTAACCCAAGANCCNCAACTTGAGGCGGGAAAAACTGTTTANGAAACAGTAATGGANGGAATGGGAGAAACTAAGGCGATACTCGACAGGTTTAATGANGTGAGNGCAAAATTTGCNGAAGAGATGACTGATGAAGAAATGAATGATTTGCTNGCTGAACAGTCTGAACTTCAGGAAAAAATAGATAACGCTAATGCATGGGATCTCGATAGGCATATTGAAATAGCTATGGATGCACTTCGTCTTCCTCCAAGTAATGCGGACGTGGGTCCTCTTTCGGGCGGCGAGAAGCGTCGCGTCGCATTATGCCGATTGTTACTCTCTTCCCCAGACATGTTGCTGCTTGATGAACCAACCAATCATTTAGATGCGGAATCTGTTAGTTGGTTGCAAAGATTTCTCCATGATTTTTCTGGTACTGTGGTCACAGTTACTCATGACAGGTATTTTTTGGATGAAGTTGCTGGTTGGATACTCGAGCTTGATAGAGGGCAGGGAATACCCTACGAAGGAAACTATTCGGGCTGGTTGGAACAAAAACAAAAGCGAATGGAGCAAGAAGGCCGTCAGGACGCCTCTCGTATGCGATCGCTAGCTGAGGAATTAGAGTGGGTTAGGGCTTCTCCCAGGGGGCGACAGGCCAAAAGCAAAGCTCGTTTAACCGCGTATGAGGAACTTTTGGCCCAAGGTCAAGAGAAAGCCATTGATAATACTAAAATAATGATACCAGCCGGTCCGAGGTTAGGAGATTTAGTTATTGAAACTGACAAACTCGTTAAAGGGTTTTCGGATCAGCTTTTAATTGATGAACTATCTTTTAAGCTACCGGCAGGCGGCATAGTTGGGATAATTGGTCCAAACGGCGCAGGTAAGACAACGTTGTTCAGAATGATTACGGGGCAAGAAGAACCAGATAATGGATCAATCAAGGTGGGGGATACTGTAAAATTGGGCTATGTCGATCAGTCACGAGACAACCTAAACCCGAAAGCTACTGTCTGGGAAGAAATATCTGATGGTTTGGATGAAATCGAGTTAGGTAAAAGAAAGATGCAAAGTCGCGCTTATTGCGGTCTATTTAACTTCCGTGGACCGGATCAACAAAAAGTAGTAGGGCAACTTTCTGGCGGGGAAAGAAACCGTGTTCATCTTGCGAAGATGTTAAAATCGGGCGCTAATCTTATTTTGCTGGATGAGCCCACCAATGATTTGGATGTAGATACACTCCGCGCACTAGAAGAGGCATTGTTAGATTTTGCCGGGTGCGCTGTGGTAATCAGTCACGACAGATGGTTTTTAGATAAAATAGCCACACATATTTTAGCATTCGAGGGTGAGAGCCAAGTTGAATGGTTTGAAGGCAATTATCAGGCTTACGAAGAAGACAGAAGACGGCGTTTGGGAGTGGAGGCAGATCAACCAAAACGCATTAAGTATAAACCTATCGTTAGAGCCTAGCTGCAGGGTCAACCTCGTTGTTCGAGCTTTGCTAAACTTTGCCGCATAGCTTTAATTAGGGCAGGCATGCTATTGCCATTTCTTTGAAGGACAGAAGCGTATTCATTGCGCTGGGTAACACCCATGCTTACACCTTCAATAACGACATCTACAATCTTGAAAGAATTTCCGTCTGGCACAAGCCTCCAATTTACACTGATATTGATATTGGATTGATTAGGATCATAAATTCTAGAAAGTACAAAAATATATTTGCGCTTGCCAATTTTGTGTCCGAGAACGCTTACTTTTTGCCCTGAATAATCTGTAAACTGTCTTGAATAGGTATGCTCAACTATAGCTTGGAATAAACTTAAATATTCCTTTCTTTGTTGAGGGGTAGCCAATCTCCAATTTCTACCCAGAACAAAGCGGGCTATCCAGGGCATGTCGAAGCCTTGATTTAGTATTTTAGCTATTTCACGCCTTCTTTCTGATGATGACAGTGACTTATTGGTAGCTAGTTTCAATGCTTCTGAACTTAAAATATCTATAAAGCGCTCGGCGCGAACGCCAGCATTGTTATCACTGTAAGCCGTTAATGGGAACCAGAGGATGACAAAGAAAACCAATATTTTCAATCGACTTTGCATCACTTAGACTCGGCATTTTTTTTCGAATCGGGAGACGCTAAATCGGCTAGTTTTTTTTCTTGGGTGAATGTTAGGTGATCATCAAATAACTCGCTGGATCCCTTTCCCGACAAATTAATTGGGACGCGTCCATTATTGATGGCAGCTTGCCTTTGCTGACGATAAATTGTTCTTACTTTTGCATAAGCATCCAAAGAGCTCGATCTAAGGTCATCAATCTGATCAAAGTTTTCAGCTCTAAAATTTACTGCGGACATTATGTTCTTAGAGGCAGTGTAAGGTAATCTGGCGTTGAGTGAACCAATATGGGAAAAGGGGTTTAAAAAATGATCAACAATTCGTCCTACAGCGTCGCGTGCGCTGGATGGTCCCAAAAAAGGTAGCATGATATATGGGCCGGCTGGTATTCCATAAAGGCCCAGAGTTTGACCGAAATCCTCTTTTCTATATTTCATATCAAAATCAGCCGCAGCGTCGATGAGTCCAAAGGATGTGGTATTCATCAAGAAACGCATCGAGTCACTTTGTGCCTGTTTTAAATCTCCCTGCATTATATCATTTGTAATTATTGTAGGGCCTTGCAGCCATTTCAATACGTTACTCACTCCAGAACGAATCGGATCAGGAATGCTGTTTTTGTAAGTTATGGCAGTGGGTCTTAGGATGCCCTGATCGAGAGCATCATTGAACTTGAATATAGTTCGATTTAAGGGTTCAAACGGATCATTATTTGATAAATTGACCGCATTATTACAACTCGTTAAACTCAGACAAGTTAGTATAAGAGCTAGAGATAACGCCCTTATCACGACTGTATTTACATGTACGCAAAAATCACGCAATTGATTATCCAATGGTCAATTAAAAAGTGGTTCCTAGGATCACCGTACATAAATAGTTCAGTACTCGATACAACAAAGAAAAATCGCAGGGCGAGCCTGTATATCTTTCATTTGAGTTCTACCATATTTTTATTACCTGTGGCTAGAGATACGTGCATCTAATAGGGATCAAAGATCTCTTGAGTTTTGAATGTAAAACCGTTGGTAAAGGGGTTTTGATATTATAGGAAGGAAATAAATTGGAATTTGTATCACTGCTATGAACAGCCATAAGTCTTCACCAAAAGGACCACTTACTATAGGAATTAATAGAGCTAAATTACGGCTGCCGCTTGCTAACGCGAGTGCTCCTCCTGTTTTCCTTTTAAATCTATGGAATATTAACGCATTCAGTATTTGTGATGCAGCGCTGATAACTATCGCCACGCCTATAAAAAGAGGTAATTTTTCTGGGTTATTTTCTAAAGCATCATGAAATCCACCCATTATGGTTACAGCAAATAATGCCATGAGAATGACAATTATGCCGTCTGCTGATCCCTCGCTCGCTGTTGCGTGTTTCTCCCCGACTAACCAGCGTAGGCCTTGTGCAAGAAAAAATGATATAAACACTATACAGACTAACTCTAGTGCCATTGAGGTGGGGTTTAACCCAAGATTAGGACCGATTAGCAACGACAAAACCAGTGGAAGCGTTATCGTGAAAAGTAGCGTCCCGCCAATCATAATGAGTAGTGCTGCCGCCCCGTCAAGTCCAATTAAAATAGCAAGACCTGGCATGGAAACTAATGGCGGACATGCACTCCAAGCGACAATAACTGCTAATAAACCAGATGGGATACCAATAAGGTAACCGATACAAAAAGTAAAAGAAGGCATTATCAATAAAAGCCAAAGAATACCTGCTCCTATTATTTTGAAGTCATGCAGCTTTTCCTTGATGTGTTTTGGATTCAGTCGGTAAACTGAGACAATGAGCATTGCAATAACAACTGATTCAGCGATTGGTCGAGTGAGTTGCGTGAGGCTTGGATACAATAAACCTATTATGACACCTATGGGCATAATGAGGGTTCCATGGCGCCCGATTAATCTTAGCAATTGATCAAAGTTTTTTATCATAAGGGTCCAAATATATGAATTTTGATCAATCATCCAGTTATTTGCAAAATAGGTTGTAATGATAAAGTAGAAAGATAATTCAATTCCAAAGATGTTTCTTTCATGTATCATTCCTAAAAACAGTAACTCATGATATTATTTGGTATTCTGTAGCAATATAGTATTGCGTGGAGCTTAAAGATGCTGCTCCGAGTGCTATTTAGTATGGAAAAGATGCGATACAATGAACAAACATTTGGTGTTGAAGATTAAACGACGCCTCTCCCGTACAGTGCGCGATCAGAATATCTACCTTTCACTAATATCTCTGGGGGTCGGAGCAGTCGTCGCTTTTGCATCTGTAATTTTTCGGGACTCCATATCTTTTTTCCAATATTTATTCTCTTTATCAACTCAACAAATTTACAGTGCTATGGGGGATAACTTTTCGATTTGGCTGGTTGCCGTGCCTCCTGTAGTTGGCGGATTGATCGTAGGTTTTGTAATTAAGTATTTTACAAAAGAAGGCAGAGCCAATGGCGTTGCCGAGGTTATCGAAGCGAGTGCTGTTGGTGGAGGTAAAATGAATATGCAAAACGGTCTGGTCTCGGCATTTGCAAGCGCCTTGTCGATAGGTTGCGGTGCATCTGTCGGCCGGGAAGGGCCTGCCGTTCAGTTAGGGGCGACGTTGGCGAGTTATGTGGGCGAGGGATTGAAACTTGACAGGAACCAATGCCGCATCTTGTTAGGTGCCGGGGCGGCTTCTGCGATAGCAGCATCCTTTAACGCGCCGTTTGCGGGAGTGTTTTTTGCTCATGAAGTTATTATTGGTCACTATGCCCTAACAGCTTTTGCCCCGGTCGCGGTAGCTGCGATAATTGGCACAGTCGTGTCCCGTGTGTATTTTGGTGACTTTCCTGCATTTACAATCTCGAGCCATCAAATAGAGTCATTTTTTGAATTGCCCGCGTTTGTTATTTTGGGTGTGGTTTGCGCGCTTATAGCGATTGTACTCATTCGTTCAGTTCCGCTTACACAGAGGTTATTTCGTTTTCTTAAGGTGCCGATATGGTTAATGCCTGCTATTGGTGGATCAGTAATAGGGGTTTTTGCAATATGGTTTCCTGAAATATTAGGTGTGGGCTATGAGGCTACCAATAAGGCTTTAAATGAAGAATATGCGTTTTCTGCTTTATTAACGCTTTTAATAATGAAGCTTATTGCTACCGTTGTTTGCTTGGGTTCGGGATTTGTTGGTGGAGTTTTCAGTCCCTCTTTATTCATGGGAGCTATGTTGGGGGGGGCATTTGGAATCATTGTGGCATGGCCATTTCCTGAATTGGCCTCCTCTTTGGGTTCATATAGCATTACAGGAATGGGCGCTATGGCAGCGGCTGTATTGGGAGCGCCAATATCTACCACAATAATGATCTTTGAGTTGACGGGTGATTATAGATTGACACTCTCCGTGTTAGTAGCAGTTGTCGCTTCTACAATTATTACTAGGTCGCTTCATGGCCAATCATATTTTTTATGGATGCTCGCTCATCGGGGTGTGGTTTTGCAGGGAGGACATGAAGTTGGAGTATTAAATCGGCCCGATTTAAAAACGCTTATACGCCAAGATCATAGTATTTTGAATGGAGAGGACAGTCTGCCATCTTTGCGTGAAAGTCTTGTTTCCGCGGCGAATGGTGAGGTTTTTATAACGCAGGGAGGCCGGTTTTTTGGCAGATTAATGATCTCGGATATGGGGAAATTAGCTTTTGATAAAAAACACGATAAGCAAAAATCAGTAATAGATCTCGTAACTGTCACTGATTTATTTGTTTATGAAACGGATACCCTGGAAAATGCGGTTGAGGTTTTTTCTGGAGGCGAAGATCCGGTTGTTGCGGTGCTGGATGCCCCCGATACTAAAAAAATAGTTGGGTGTTTGCATGAACGAGACGTTATAAGAGCTCAGTTAAGTTATGTTCGCCAATTAGAGCGGCTAAGGGAGGATGAGCACTAAAACAAAGTGAATAGCTAATGTATCACGAAGTAGCTTTAATTTGCTAACATCTTTTTTTATAAAGGATGAATTTTAATCTTAGGTTCTTCAAATAATGCCAGGTAATGAAATAAAATCAGGACAAGCTACCCCAAAGAATAATACTCCAAAATATCTTGATGGACTGAATCCGATGCAATTAAAAGCGGTTAAAGCGCAAGATGGTCCTATTCTTGTATTGGCGGGAGCTGGAACGGGAAAAACCAGAGTTTTAACAACTCGTTTGGCGCACCTGATTGCCACCAGTGCAGCTCGTCCATGGTCCATTCTTGCGGTTACGTTTACAAACAAAGCGGCACGCGAGATGAGAGAGAGGGTCACGAGTATTATAGGGCCTATGGCAGAACAAGTATGGCTTGGTACATTTCATGCGTTATGCGCCAAGATAATTCGACGCCATGCCGAATTGCTTGGTCTTCAACCAAACTTTACAATTTTAGATGCTGACGATCAAATCAGATTGATCAAGCAATTGATGCAGGCTGAGGGACTTGATGATAAAAAATGGCCACCAAGAACTTTATCGGGGGTGATACAACGTTGGAAAGATCGTGGTCTCACGCCTGAAAAAATAAATGATGTTGAGGAAAAAGAGTTTTCGTCGGTACGTCTCAAACATATTTATAAACAGTATCAAGACCGCTTGCGCGTTTTAAATGCGGCGGATTTCGGTGATTTATTGTTACACTGCTTAACATTATTCAATGAAAATCCAGATGTTCTGGCACTGTATCAAAACCGGTTTGCTTATATTCTTGTTGATGAATATCAAGATACAAATATTGCCCAATATCTTTGGCTAAGACTTCTTGCGCAAGGTAGGCGGAATATCTGTTGTGTTGGCGATGATGATCAATCTATCTATGGTTGGCGCGGTGCCGAAGTTGGAAACATACTAAAGTTTGAAAAAGATTTTCCCGGTGCGGAGGTGGTTCGCCTCGAACAAAACTATCGCTCAACTTCCCGTGTACTGGCGGCTGCATCGAAGCTTATTTCTGTTAATGAGGGAAGATTAGGGAAAACACTATGGACGGATGGTCACGAGGGTGAAAAAATTATTGTACGCGGGGTCTGGGATGGCGAAGAAGAGGCACGCGTTGTAGGAGATCAAGTAGAGGCGTATCAAAGAAAGGGAACTTCATTAAGTCAAATGGCTGTTCTCGTTAGAGCGGGTTTTCAAACGAGAGAATTCGAGGAGAGGTTTTTAACCCTGGGGATCCCCTATCAAGTGATAGGTGGGGCCCGGTTTTATGAAAGAATGGAAATAAGAGATGCGATCGCATATTTCAGAGTTCTTACACAGCATAACGACGATTTAGCTTTAGAAAGAATTATCAACAAACCAAAAAGAGGCATAGGATCGGCAACACTCCAGACAATACATCAGTTGGCCCGTCTGGAAAAAGTTTCACTTTGGAAAGCGATTGAGAATATTGCACAAACTGATGAGATAAGACCTGCAGCTAAAAAGGCTCTCCAAAAGGTACTAGACGATTTTAGAAGATGGCGAATAATGTTAGACAGCAATAGTCATATACAGGTTGCTGCCATCGTTTTAGACGAATCAGGTTACACAGAGATGCTTCAACTGGATAAATCACCAGACGCTCCCGGCAGGCTTGAAAATCTCAAGGAACTGGTGAGTGCGCTTGAGGAATTCGAAAACCTTAACGGTTTCCTAGAACATATAAGTCTTGTCATGGATAACGCAGAAAAAAATGAAGGTGATCAGATTAGTGTGATGGCTTTGCACGCGGCTAAAGGATTGGAGTTTGACAAGGTATTTCTTCCTGGTTGGGAAGACGGAGTATTCCCCAACCAACGGTCGCTCGATGAAAATGGTGCTACCGGATTGGAGGAGGAGAGGAGGCTGGCTTATGTTGGCATGACCAGAGCCAGAGAAGGAATTGAGATAAGCTTTGCTGCTAACAGACGACTCTATGGAACATGGCAAAGCTCTATTCCGTCCCGTTTTGTTTCCGAACTACCAGCAGATCAAATCGAGGATATGAGTGAGATTGGTCTATATTCTGGAAATCAGCGTATGCCCTCCGAAAATCACGATGAATACCAATCGATAGATGATATTTTTGGAGGCAATCAGCAATGGCAAAAGTATGGTCCTGGCTTCGCCAGGCGCAAGCAAAAGGATTATATGAGTAAACCTTTAATCGCGGGAGAAGGATACGTCGTTGATCGCTCGCAACCAACCTTGTTTTCAAGTGATGAAAGGGTATTTCATCAGAAATTTGGAATGGGAACAGTTACTGCTGTAGATGGCGATAAGGTTGACATCAATTTTGATCATGCCGGAGCGAAAAAAGTAATTGCCAGGTTTTTATCCAAACCATGAGTGACGTTTGGCAAGTATCTATGAATATGCCAGCCGAACATGCTTTTATTTTTTCTGAGACAATAGAACCGTTTTTGGATTCCACGTCCATATTTGAGTTAGAAGGAACTCGAATGTGGGAGCTAAATGGATTTATTAATCGATCACCGGCAAGGAAGAATATCGAGGAAGCTATTGCTAGCATTTGTTTGCAATTAAAAATCTCTAAACCGAAAATTAAATTCGAGCTTCTACCTGAAATAGACTGGGTTGCCAGAAATAGGGAGTCATTCCCGGTTATAAGGTATGGACGATTTATAATTCATGGATCGCATGACCGTTTTTTGGTTCCAAAGCATTCTTTTAAAATAGAGATAGAAGCAGGTAGAGCATTTGGTTCAGGCACCCATGGCACAACCGAAGGGTGCCTGCGTACTTTGTCCTTTTTGAGGCGATTTGTTGCCCCAAAACGCATTTTAGATATGGGTTGTGGCTCGGGAATTTTGTCTATTGCCTCTGCTCGACTGTGGCCCAGATCTAAAATTTTAGCACTTGACATAGACTCTGATGCGGTTGCAACAACCCGTGAAAACATAAAATTAAATCGAGTAAAACGGCAGATTGATTGTAGTAGAAATGATGGGTATCCAAAAGATTCACCCAACCGCAAAACTAAATTTGACATGATTGTCGCGAATATTCTTGCACGACCACTATTTGATATGGCTTACGATAGCAGCAGATGGGTTAATAAGGGAGGTTTCGTGATACTGAGTGGACTCTTGATACCTCAAGAGAGATATGTATTAGGTGCATTTCGTTCATGCGGATTAAGGCTATTCAGGCGTCAACATATTTCGGGGTGGAGTACTATTATTTTGCGGAAACCAAGCATAAGAAAATCGGCTATATTGTGATTGAAATTTTGTGGGCAGACTAATTCTGTTTATTTTCTCCCCCAGAAGATTGAAGAGATATTAATGAATGATTTAAAAAGTAATATTGAAAAATGCCTCGCCAACTCAAACCTATCTATTAAGTGGGATGACATTGTATCAACAGTTGATGGGGTAAATGCTTCTTCCTTAGCTCCACACGATACAAGTTGGCTTAATATGTTGGGCTCTGAAATCACGCCTGCGTTAGAATCATATCTCATTGAATTGCTGGAAAGCCGCTCTGCGATGATGGGTGCTAAAGGTAGCAACGGAAATTCAAAAAAGAAGTTAACCGAACTTCGTAGAACTTTAACTGAAATGAATGTAGATGGATTGATATTGCCTCGTGCAGATGAACATCAGGGAGAATATATCCCACCTGGCGCCGAGAGATTAGCCTGGCTGACTGGCTTTGACGGATCAGCTGGTTTCGCAATTATTTTACAAAAAACTGCGGCTGTTTTTACTGATGGCCGCTATACTTTACAGATACGTCAACAGGTAGATCAGAACTATTTTGATGTAGAGCATATCGTTGAAAATCCACCTATAAAGTGGTTGGAACAAAAAATGGTATCAGGGAATCGAATTGGATTTGATCCATGGCTGCATACAGCTGATGCTATCAGACAATTTGAGAAGTTAATAAACCAAAAAGGTGGGAAACTCGTTCCCTTAAATCTGAACCCAATTGATGAGATTTGGACCGACCAACCGTCAATACCATTATCCCCAATAGTACCGCATGATATAATTTATTCAGGGAAATCCTCCATAGATAAAAAGACAATGGTTTGTGAAGAACTGAAACAAAATGATGAAGACGCCGTAGTCATATCTTCTCCAGAATCTATAGCTTGGCTACTCAATATTCGAGGCTCGGACGTCCCAAGAACGCCGCTGCCACTCTCGTTTGTTATTTTAAGAAGGGATGGACGTATCAGTTTTTTTACAGATACCAGGAAAGTAACAAGTTTAGTTTCGGCTCATCTTGGAAATGAGGTTTCAGTTTTTCCGTTTAAGGATATTGGGAAACAATTGAACACTCTAATAGAGAACCAAATGAAAATACGAATTGATCCAAAATCAAATCCGACTTGGTTTGAGCAATATATCAAAAAGAGTAATGGTTTTGTATCCTATGGAGACGACCCAATCGTTAGTCTCAAAGCGGTAAAAAATCACGTTGAATTAGAAGGTACGCGTAACGCACATTTACGGGATGGAGTGGCTTTTGCTCGGTTTTTACACTGGTTTGATAAGAATGCATCTTCGGAAAAACTTGATGAAATTACTGTCGCTGATCAATTGAAGACATTTAGAGAAGAGGGTGCGCTCTTTAAAGACTTGAGTTTTGATACTATATCCGGGTCGGGCCCAAATGGTGCAATAGTGCATTACCGTGTCAGTCCGGAGACGAATAGAAAACTGAAGAATGGCGATTTATATCTTATAGATTCAGGTGCACAGTATCTTGATGGAACGACAGATATCACAAGAACACTCGCTGTGGGGGATCCAGGCGACGAGGCGCGTGATCGTTTTACCCGTGTCTTAAAAGGGCATATTGCTCTGGCGACTCAAAAATTCCCGGTGGGAACAACCGGTTCTCAGATAGACGTATTAGCTCGCGCGCCTTTATGGTCGATTGGAATGGACTTTGATCACGGGACTGGTCATGGGGTGGGTTCTTATTTGGGGGTGCATGAGGGGCCTCAGCGAATATCGAAAACATCAAGTTCCATCCCACTTGAACCTGGAATGATCATTTCCAATGAGCCTGGTTATTATAAGGAGGCAGCATATGGGATTAGGCTCGAAAACTTGATAGTCGTCCAAGTTGAAAATATCGATAATGCTGAGCGAGAAATGTTAAGTTTTGAAACAATAACCTATGCGCCGTTTGATAGAACAATGAT
>PAQA01000019.1 GCA_002709155.1 Rhodospirillaceae bacterium | reverse complement strand
GACCGCAATTCTGCAACTGTGCGTACAATATCCAACCCAAAACTGCCAATTTTTCTGCCAATAACACGAACCCGCTCAGTTGATACCTATTTTATGCAACAGTTTCAACTAGGTGTTGTAACTTATCTTGTGGCACCAGTGTCATTTGCAAGTATGTAATTAAAATTAAGACAACTAATGTTAACTTTTCTGCTCTCCTTTGTTCGAATACACCGTATTATAAAATTAAGAGTTTGCTTATATGATACATAATTTTAATGATGAAAATTCGAAACGACGTCAGTATCTTTTATATATGGCCTTAAGTAGCAATTAACCCATTAATCATTTTTATGGAATTGATGAAAATGAAAATATGTATTTTTGGAGCTGGAGCGATAGGTGGTTTTGCAGCTTCGTATTTATCGAGAGCGGGACACGAGATTTCTCTGGTGTCGCGGGGCGCTAATTTGAAAGCATTTCAAAATACTGGATTAACATTAAATCATGCTGGTGAGACATCTACCGTCCATCCAATAGCCACCGATAATCCTGCAGACATTGGTCAAGTTGACATTGTTTTTGTAACCGTTAAAGGCCCCGCCCTGACTGATGTAGGCGCTTATATCGAACCATTATTGGGCGATGAGACACAAGTTGTCTTTGCTATGAATGGTATTCCTTGGTGGTATGACATAGTGATAGGGCGTGGCCAAGTAACATCGGGAAAACTTTTAGACCGGGGCGGACAATTACAACGTACGGTTGGAATTGGGCGTACAATAGGATGTGTTGTGGATTGTCCAGCAGCGGTTTCCTCGCCCGGTTTTGTCATTTGTAAACGGGAGACAAAAGGGAAATTCACCATTGGCACCCCTCGTTCAATTAATAACCCAGGGGTGGATATTATTTCGGGGATATTGGAAGATGCCCAGATGTTAGCCCCAGTGAGTAGTAATATTGAACGGGAAATTTGGGCAAAACTGATTGTTAATCTATCGCGTTCCCCTCTTGCTGTTCTGACTGGTGTGGATGAAATGGAATTAGCTAAACATTCTGAAACTACAGAAATAACCAGAGAGATGGTGAATGAAGCAGCTTTGGTAGCGCGTTCTCATGGTATTCAGCTTAGTTTGAATTGGGATCAATTGCTAAATATTGAATACAGGTCCGAACATAGATCATCTATGTTACAAGATTGGGATTTTCAGAGGCCGATGGAAATTGATAGCATTATTAAAATCGTGAGTTTGTTCGGAAAAGAGGCTGGTATCAAAACTCCTACAATTGATAGAATATTGGCATTGTTAACTATCAAAGCTCGTCAGGTTGGACTTTATCATTAATGATTTTTAATGATAGGGGTCTGCGGCATCTCTCAATCCATCCCCAAAAAAATTGAATGCCAAAACCACAACGATCACTGGAATTACTGGGGTCATTATCCACGGATATAATTCCACTGCATTGATATTTTGGGCTTCCGTTAACAATACTCCCCAAGAAGTAATTGGGGGGCGCAAACCGAGCCCTAGAAAGCTGAGGGCCGTTTCACCCAATATCATCGATGGTATGGAAAGAGTGGCAGATGCGATTAAGTGGCTTGTGAAGCTCGGCAGTAAATGTCGGGCGATTACCCGCCTAGGTTTCGCACCCATTAGCTGTGCTGCCTGAGCAAAGTCTTCTTCTCTAAGGGAAAGGAGTTTTGATCTTACCGCTCGGGCCAGTCCTGTCCAATCGAGCATGCCTAAAATCAGAGTTATGCCAAAATAGACTAATATAGGACTCCATGTGACGGGAAGAGAGGCGGAGAGCGCCATCCATAAGGGGAGTTCTGGAAACGACCGTATAATCTCTATCATTCTTTGTGTTAAATTATCAATCCATCCACCATAATATCCAGCTAATCCACCAATAGTAATGCCGATTATGAAGCTAAAAATAATACCGACTAAGCCTATGGTGAGTGATATCCGAGTACCATAGATTATTCGTGATAGAACATCTCTTCCCAGTCGGTCAGTCCCTAACAAAAATAACGTTCCACTTTTCGATGGACAAAAGAAGTGAAAATTAGCATCAAGAAGGTTCCAAAATGTATATTTATCGCCAGAACAAAAAAATCGCACGGGCTGAATAATAGTTGTGTTTTCTGTATATTCACGCCTCAAGGTTTTCATATTAAGCTTAAATTTTAAGCCGTAAACGAATGGCCCAATAAGTCCACCTTCGTGGAAAAAGTGAATTTTTTGTGGGGGTGCATAAATGAAATCGGTATTGCGGGAAGCCAACGCATAAGGGGCTAACAACTCGGCGATCACAACTGAAAAATACATAAACGCTAGTACTGCACCAGAAACCATAGCTAATCTATGTCGTTTTAGCTTCCACCACATCAACTGCCACTGTGTCGCCAGGTAGTAACGTTCTTGCTCTTGTGTTAGTGGTTCCTCTGCATTTGGGTCAAAATGGTTTTTATTTACAAAATGCGTGTTACTCATTTGCTTGCTCCACCACCAAGACGAATACGTGGATCGAGCCAGGCCAATGCTAAATCGGATAAAAACATTCCAACTACGGTTAACAAAGCAAGAAATATTAGAAAGGATCCTGCAAGGTACATATCCTGGCTTTGAAGTGCGGATATTAGCATGGGACCCGTCGTTGGGAGCGAGAGTACCATTGAGACGATAGCTGACCCCGAAATAATTTGTGGCAACATATTGCCAATATCAGCAATAAAGGGGTTCAAGGAAGTTCTAAGTGGATATTTTACGAGTGCTTTTAGAGGATTGAGTCCCTTGGCCTTTGCCGTTATCACATATTGCTTTTGCAGTTCATCAAGCATGTTAGCTCTTAAGCGTCGGATCATACTTGCTGTACCTGATGTTCCTATAACAACAACAGGAACCCATAAATGCTCCAGAATGGATAGGAATTTGGCTGTTGACCATGGTTGGTCTATGTAGATGGGGTCCATAAGGCCACCTATTGATGTGCCAAACCAGACATTCGCAAAATAGAGTAATATCAAAGCAAGGAGAAAATTTGGCGTTGCGAGGCCAATGAAGCCTATAAACGTTAGTCCGTAATCCCCCCAGCTATATTGGTGTGTAGCCGAGTAAATTCCAATTGGAAATGATACCAGCCAAATAAAGATAATGGTTGTAAAGTTGAGGATTAGAGTAAGTAATAATCGATCACCCACCACTTCGGAAACGGGTAGTTGATATTCAAATGAAAATCCAAGGTCACCCTGTAATAAACCTAAGACCCAAAAACAATATTGTTCTACCATTGATTTATCGAGTCCGTATTGAGCCCTTAGTGCTTCAATTTTGGCAATATCTACGTTCTCGCCCTGGCTTTGAAGCTCGGCTATATAAGTTGATAGATAATCACCTGGGGGGAGTTGTATTATTACGAATGTTATAATGCTGATAGCAAACAAAGTTGGTATCATAATTAAGATTCTATGAATAAGGTATGACAGCACTCTAACTCACCGTTCCATGCTATTTTTAGGTAAAGTTTTGAACCAAAACGTATCGGGGCTGTAAATGCCAAAATGGGCACCTGGGTTCCAGTTATAAATTCCCTTTATTGGAACATTTTGAAGATTATTCGATACAACTACTGGTTGGAGAACGCCCGCTATTAATCCTATTGAGTAGACTTGTTCAGTATGAATATCTAAAACTTTTTCCCAAATATCCTTTCTTTTCGTAAATACGGGCTCAGCTCGCCAATCCCGGTATAATTTCAGTAGCTCCAATGCAAACGGGTCATTTGGAATTTGTCCCGCTTTCCCGCCTGTTTCAAAGTGCTGCCCCCATTTTGGCCATTGAAGCAACTGTTGCGTTGTCGGTGCAAATTCGGCAGGTGAACTGTTTGCTGAAGCAAGTCCATTTTCGATACCTGACCATATGGATATGGCTGTCTCACCAGAGAAAATGCGATTCCGGAATACGTTTCTTTGAGAGGGTTTTGAATAAATTTTTATACCAATTTTTAACCAACTGTCGTGAATTAGCTCCAAAATGTCCGTTTGCTCGGTGCTCTCTCCGGCTGTCTCAATGATTAAGTTTAGGGGATTACCGTCGGGTAGTAGTCGAATTCCCCTGCTGTCCCGTTTTAGCAGTCCCATATCGTCCAAAAGTTGATTTGCCGATTTTAAATTGAGTTGCGCCCATTTGGACCTATAGTGCGGTTTATATAATGGCGATCCAGGTAGAACAGTGTTATTACCCTCAATTGCTAATCCATAATAGATAACCTGATTAATTTCGTATCGGTTCACAGCCATGGATAACGCGCGCCTGAAACGAACATCCTGCATAATAGACCGTAGTACTTTATTATTATGATTTAAATTTGGGAACAGGGCTAGGTGTGAACCCTTAGCTGCAGTCCACAGTCTGGTCGAATACGGTGAACGATCTTCGCCTTTTTTCAAAAACGTGTAATCATCAAATCTGAGGTAACGCGCCTGAAGGTCAACTTCCCCAGTACCTGTTTTAGCCGATATTAACTTGTTGCTAGCGATACCAAAAATAAACTCGTCAATATAAGGTAATTGCTGCCCCTTTGGGTCTATTCTATGAAAAAAAGGGTTTCTTTTGAATCTCAACCTATTTGATGACGATTTACTAATGCAGACCCAGGGTTGTAAAACTGGCAAATCGATATTGTCGTTTCTATAAAGGTTATCCATTTTATTATGCAATGCGGCCCAATTACGCTGTTTTGCTGTAGTTACAAGTTTTTGGAGTTCAGAATTTGAGGTAAAATCCTCGTGAAATTGGCGCATATAATGTGCGGGACGATAAATATAGAGTGGACTGGCGCCCGCTAAGGCCGCTAAAAAATCAGGATTTGGCTTTTCCCATTCATACTGAATGGAGAGATTATTGAGTATTCTAAATTGTGGCAGTTTACCGTCTACCTTCATCACTTTTGGGGGGCCTACCGGTGACAATTTAGGATTATTAGCGACATCTTCCCACCAATAACGGAAATCTTCTGCCGTAAATGAATGCCCGTCTGACCATTTATGACCGGGCCGCAGATTGAATATAAATCTTTTACCTTGAATAACATCAAATGACTCGAGGATATCCGGTTGAAACTCAAATGTCTTTGGTTTGTATATTAACAATCTGGCATAACCATAGACGGTCATCTGTCGTGCGTCTTTTGCCCGCGCCATAAGCATTTTAATGGTGCCCCCAAACTTACCAATTTCGAGGTTACGGCTAGCAAAATCAATTATTCTTGGAGTTCGGGGTAATCTGGATTCAACAGGGGGTAATTTACCGTCTTTTACCATTTTGGAAAGCAAAGGGGATTCTGAATAACCAAATGCAAAATTTGCAAAAGAAAGGATAAAGACAAATAAATAGCTAAAAAGAGTAAGATGTTTATTCATGATGTTATTTTTAATTCTGAGATATTTTCGTGAACCCTTACAAAGTGTTCGCCTCCGATATCAAGCAGTTTGGTTGGCATATCTTGGGTGACTGTGAATGGATGCCCCCATTCTGCTGGATCTGAGCAGCGTTCATCCATGATACTTTTGAAGTCGAGAGGTTTATGGAGACTGGGACTGGGTACGGCAGAAAACAATGCTTTCGTGTAAGGATGTATGGGGTTTTTAAATAGCGATGCCCGTGGTGCCGATTCAACTATCTGTCCGGAACACATGACGGCTACATCATCTGCAATATAATCAATCACAGCGAGATTATGAGATATGAACAAGTAACTTAAATCTAGTTGCTCTTTGAGGTCTTTCAGTAAATTTAATACTTGGGCTTGGATGGAGACGTCTAGGGCAGAAACGGGTTCGTCACAAATCAATAGTTTTGGTTTGAGCGCTAATGCCCGTGCAATTCCTATACGTTGGCGCTGCCCACCCGAAAAGCTATGGGGGTAGCGATTTAGATGCCGGATATCTAACCCCACTAATCTAATGAGTTCACGAACGAGTGTAGTTCTAAACTCATGATCCCCAACGTTATGGATAATAAGAGGCTCGTTTATGATATCAAATATAGTCATGCGAGGGTTCAGCGAACTAAATGGATCCTGAAAAATAAATTGGATTTTCTTTCGAAAATCGATAAGCGACTTCTCATTTAATGACAAAACGTCGACAGTGCCATCTTGATCTGAATACTGAATGGAGCCGGCATCGGGCGCGATAGCTCGCATAACGGTTTTGCTAAGCGTTGTTTTTCCGCATCCTGATTCTCCTACCAATCCAAGACAAGACCCACGTCTAATCTTAAAACTCACATCATCTACCGCAGAGACTTTTTCTCCACCAAAATTGAAAATACCGCTCGAACGAATAGAGAATGATTTTCTGATACCTTCAACAGTCAGTATAGGTTTTACGGAAAGAGTTTTCGTCACTTCCAAATCTTTCGAATCAGGTTTTAAAAGAGGACTAGACTTTGACTCGATATTTCGTATTGGTATTAATCGCTCACCTTCTTCCATATCAAAGCGAGGGACAGCGGCCATTAATGATTTTAGATACGGGTGCTCGGCACGTTCAAAGATATCTTCTACAGAACCGGTCTCCATTATCTCGCCTCTATACATAACCACAACGTCATCAGCCATGTTTGCAACGACACCAAGATCGTGGGTAATCATCAGCAATGCCATTTGAAACTCCGCCTGTAGATCCTTCATCAGCTTCAATATTTGAGCTTGAATTGTAACATCAAGTGCTGTCGTAGGCTCATCAGCGATGAGTAGACACGGTCTGCAGATGAGAGCCATGGCGATCATAGAACGTTGTCTCAATCCGCCTGATAACTCAAATGGATATGTTTTGAAGCCTCTTTTGGGATCCGGAAACCCTACTAAACGAAGCATTTCAATAACCACCCCCGTAGCTTCATCAGTGTGAAGGCGACGATGTAGCATCAACGCTTCAAGGATTTGATTTCCGATAGTGTGGAGCGGCGATAACGAAGTCATTGGCTCTTGAAAAATGATCGAAATTTGACCGCCCCTTATATCGCGAATTGGTTTTCCGGAGGGATTTAATCCCGCTATATCGATTGTCTGCTTTTCATCAGAATCTGGTGAAAATAGTATTGACCCACCATATATTTTTGCTTGAGAAGGAAGTAATCCCATTATTGTTTGACTTATTACTGATTTTCCAGATCCAGATTCACCTACCAAGGCTACCGTTTTCCCCGGAAATATTTCAAATGAGGCCTTCTTAACGGCCATCATACGCCCCTCAGGCAAATCGAATCCAACTTCGAGATCGTTTACCGATAATATTGGGACGGTTTTATCCATTTATTATTGGTTCCTAATTTTTTGTTATTTCATTCTCAGACGAAAGGTGATTCTGAAGCGGAAATCCGGCACTTGAAAAGTTCTCTATAGTTGTCTCTGAAGGAGTGAGTTTATTCTGGTGAATAGTATTTACGCAATGTTGCATTATTTGTTCGAAACCGTTGATAGTAGAATCAACAGAAATTTTACTTTTAGGGTCCCGTATAGTGAGCTCAAACCATCCGCCTTCACCCGTTCGATCTTTTCGCGTTGAAAAATATCGCAGTCTTATGTCAATCACAGCAGGCAGTGAAATGCTTTTTCCCAAGGGACCGTTTGCCTGGAAGGAGTCATTTGAAAAGCTGAATGTTGTCAAATGCCTCTGAGCAGTTCTTAGAAAGAATCCTAAAAAAAGAACCGCCCCGGCGGCAAATATATATTGAAAGATAGTTATTTTTGTTGCTGCTATTAAAAGTCCGACTGTAACAAAAAGACCTATTGCACCTCTGAGATAATCTCCTCTTAGTGCATTCATTGGATAGTGGAAAATTGTCATATTGTTTTTCTTTTTAGCCGAAATAATTTATTGGAGATGTTAAGTTTATACTAGTGCTTTTTTTTAAAACAAGGCAGACTTCTTGAAACTCGTTCCAATCGTCAATAGACATTATTAAATGATGTGTCAAAAGCCCTATCGGCTCTAGGGTGTCTGTGGCCTTAGTCCGGCAATTTTGTAGTTCGCCGGCAATTTTGTCCGCCATAAGTTCTGCTCCAATGAAACTCCGTTTTTCTTTCCAGTCAATGACATCAACATGCGTATTAACCTGCAGAAGTCCGGGCACCGGGTTCGCCTCTTTTCTTGATGAGAAAGTAGAGAGACTTGAGATGCCAAACGAAGGCAGAGTTTTGGTTAACTCATTATTAATACGGTTCCAAGGTGGTACAAAGCACTTAAGAAATAAATCACCAAAAAGTTGTTCTAATTGATCGATCCCCTTTTCTAGATCTTTCCATTGAGCTTCGATCGGTCTGAAGCTTCCAAACTCTGCCTTTTTTCTAGTCGGTGGTTCGTAATTGTAATGGTTGAGCCCATGCATCGCTATATTAATATTGCACTGGTTTAATAGGTTTACCAACTGCCCCGATGCCCTCGCTGGAACAACGGCAAGAAGAGGGGCAAGATTTATATTGTCTGAAACAGAAATCATATTCTCTAAACAGAGACTGGGGGCCTCTAGGTCGTCGTCGCGCCACCAGATCTCCATACATTTGTTTTCTGAATTTAAACGATTAATTTCATTTTCTAATCGTGGAAAGCCTGTTTCTAAGTTCATAGTAAGGCCCATAATAAATTGGCTGTAGAACTAGCGCCATCTAAACTAATATTGAGCTTTTTTACTGGCTTATTGTTCAAGGCTCGAAATATCGCGTTGTTCAAGCTATTCACATTAAGCTCATTTTCATCAACAACTTGGAGGAAAGAGCGTTTTGCCAGTAAATCGGACCTGAGACGTTGTTCCGTTTCGACTCCCCCCTCATAGGGAACTACGACAGCCGGGGTTCCAGCGTTCATTAATTCAGCAATAGTATTATAGCCGGCTTGCGATATTGATAATTTTGCTCGACTTATAACTGCTGGGAGGTCCGGTCTGCTTCTCTCTACAAAGGTGTCATTTGTTCCTTTTGCACTGAGCTCGTTAAATATCTCTGTTGGCATATGTGGACCTGTCACAAAGCGCCATGGGAAATCGCGGATAGCAATCTCGTTTCTTAGATTGAATATTTTGGGCAGTGTCGCGAACCCAACAGCTCCACCACCGGCAGAGACTATAATTTCACCTGTTCCATCCTTGCCGGTATCGCCTATATGACTGGGGGTCAGAACATAACCAGTGTATTCTATCAAATGTGATATTCTTTTTTCCAAAGGAAATGTCTCAGCCAATGATATAACCTTTCGGTCTCCATGCACCAAAATCTTTTGGTAAAAGTTTTCCAGTGTCTCCACTATTTCTAGATTTCTGTCATGGCGAGGCTTGGTTACAAGAATATCACGCATCGAACACACCACTTGTGAACAGCAATTGGCTTCTTTAGCTTTGGTCAGTAAGGGAATTAGTTCGAATCTAAATTGCCTGCGTCCAAAGGGAAAAAGCTCGGTAAGCAGAATTTGCGGTCGAATTTTCTCGAATAAATCTAATAGCAATTGTCGTCTTCTGTTTCTCCATAAATCGTCGATCTCCTTATTATTTTTAGTCACAAGGGTTTTAAAATCACCATCAAGCGACCTGACGGGGGGAATTTGATAAAACTCTGCTCCTCCTATGTTTAGATCTTTTATAGGAAAGCCGCCTGAAACAAATCTGACGTCAAAACCTTTTTTAACAGCGGCACGTGATATCCCCGCTGCTCTTCTTAAATGGCCAATACCAAGCAGGTTCTGAACGTAAATCATGAGACGAGGTTTATTCATGATACAGAATNTCGTTTTTTAAATTTGACGTTCAATTGATGGGGTTTGATGACGCCCTCGTAATCTACCGAAAACATATGAATCGCTTTCCAATCTAATCTAATGGGCGGTTTTTCTGACATATCCCATCCCGTAGCAAGCGATAAAAGTGATCTTATTATGCCCTTATGTGTTATGGCGCCAATTAGTTTTTGCTCACCACTGGCAGCAATATCGGATAATAGCGGTTGCAGTCGTTGGCAAACGTGGCGGGGAGATTCGCCCCCAGGTGGGGTTAAATCCAAACCTCTTTTTTCATTTTCGAGCATTTCCTGTCCATATTTAACCCGCAAATCCTGAAGAACTTCACCTTCCCAATCACCCCAATTGGTTTCTATCAATCGATCATCTATGAGCATTTCGGTTATGCCGAGCAATTTCCCTGTCTCCATAGCCCGCGATAGTGGACTCGTTATCCAATCGATTTCAGAAAGAAAATCCGGTAGTTGCAACTGTTGAATTAAACATTTTCCTCTTTCACTTAGTGGAATATCGGTCCTGCCCTGTATTTTCCCTAATTCATTCCATTCGGTTGGCCCATGTCGAATTACTGCAAGTAAACTTGTCATTACAGCCCTCCAAATTGGCTGTATGTCTCTGAAACCCAGATCCCAAGTTTATTGCTGTTTAAATCAAAACTATGGTCTCGATTTGTAATCATGCGGGCGTTTCGAGCCATAATTCTTCGGAGTTCCAAGTTATCTATTAACGCGCTTGCTTTATCTGCAAAATCAGCGGCGTCACCTTGTTTGGAAAGGAAGCCAGTTTCATTGTCACGAAGAATATCTCCCACGCCGCCGGAGTCTCCGGCCACAGCGGGCATTCCTGAAGATTGGGCTTCTAGCAGAGCCATGCCGTAGGCTTCATTTATTGCCGGCCATAAAAAGATATCGGCACTTGAATAGTATTTTTGGAGTTGGTTTGATGTTAGTTGACCCGTAAAAACAATTTTTTGACTAAAAAGCTTTTCAACTTCTGCTCTTAATGGACCATCGCCAATTATAATTAAGTCCCAATTCTTGTTTGTATTTATTTTGGTTAATGCTTCAGACAAAACTTTGTAAGAGGCAAACTTATCTCCGTCACGCATCATGCCAACAGCCAGTAACCAAATAGAATCTAGGGGAAGTTTATGCTTTTTTTCTAGATATCGGCGCTCAGTTATTTCATCTCTTTTGCGATCTTTATTTATTTTTAGGAAAGGTCGCAATTCTTCATAACGGGTATTATCGCGTATTATCTGTTTTATCGCTGCATGGTCATTAGTATTCATTCCGATGATTAAGTCAGCATGCGCAATTGTCTTTTCAACTTCTTCGTGAAATAAACTCCAGCGCCCACGAGCTCTTTTGGGAGAATGCGACGCTTCTGCAACAACATATGGAATTTTTAACGCAGCAGAAACTTTTGGACCAATTAAATCGGGCGCCTTATAAAACATGTGATATGTAAACCAAAGGTCAGGGCGCCAATTTCCTATAGTAGAAAACTCTTGAATGAGTTCTTTGCTAATTTGTTCACCTTGAAGCTGTAGTTGTTTCTGTCGTTCGTCTAGGCCTTCAGGTTCCCTGCTTTTAAATCTGCTTACTAGTTTGACCTCGTGCCCCTGACTCTGAAGGCTACTAAACAATAGCATAGCCATCTCTCGATCCCCTGAAGGAATAGCAGAGTCAGGTGATTTCAACGGTGCATAAAACCCAATATTCATGGTTAAGGCTCAACGAGGTTGTTGGTGACGTCTTCTTTTACATTTCCAAGGTTATCAATAATTTTATTCACCTCGGTGATATGACAAAAGTCTTTCTTAAGTCGTTTGTAATTATCAGAACCCATTTCTATTCTGAGATTATAGTCAAACGACAACTTAATAATCGCTTCAACGAGGGCGTCAGGATTATTCGGTGGCACCAGCAAACCAGTTTTACCATGTATTATAAATTCAGATAATGCAGCCACATCACTTGCTATACAACATAGCTCCTGACTAGCTGCTTCCATCAGGACATTTGGTAAACCGTCTCTGTCCCCATCTTTTGCTATTACGCTTGGTAAGATAAATATTTCAGCTCTTTGGTATTCGTCAAATACCTCACTTTGGTCACACGCACCTCTCCAAATTATTTTTTTCTCAATAGCTAGGTCATGGGCGATCTTTTTGAGTTTTTTTAATTCTCGGCCCCCACCGACGTGGGTCCATATCCAGTTGAGGTCACTAGGCAATTTTGAAAGCGCTTCCAATAAAATATCGAAGCCTTTCTTGGGAACAGCTCGGCCCACGGATAGAAGCTTGATTGGATTATCAGTCTTGGTGCCGGTGTTTAAGAATCTAGTTGGTGGTGGTCCCGGTAGTGATACCAAGTCTAAACCATGGTAGCTCAATTGTGTTTTTCCATAAACAATGGAATTCAGGTGTTCAAAACCGTAAGAACTGCAGGTCACCGCCCAGTTACATGAGAGAAGTTTCTCATGTTTTTCCCAATGAGGTGTTAGCCATATATCTTTTGCATGGGCTGAGACGGACCAGGAGCGGCCAGTTAAAAGAGCTGTATAATAAGTAACGGAAGCGGGTGTATGAAGAAAATGTGCATAAAGATGCTTTATACTTGGGCTGAGTTCTGCTGATAAGACCAAAGCCTGTCCCCAGCGTCTGACTCTATTCGGTGTTGGGTCCCTGAACAAATCTTTTAACCAAGTCTTGCGAGCTTTCTTGTAGCCCTCTTGGGATCGTACTTTCATCCAACTTCGTATTACTCGGAGGGGTTCAACGAATAAATATTCAGGCAAATACAACAATTCTGCCATAATTTTTTTATTTATGGAATGCTGTTTTCTATCCGTTGGTTGTCGCAGAGAAATAATCGTAATCTTTATACCGGCATTCTGGAGAGTCAGGATCTCCCGCGCAATAAATGTCTCTGATAGGCGGGGATATCCCTTAACAACGATGGCAAGTTCATCTGTATTTTTAAAGATCGTTTTAACCTGCAATGGGCGCTCTATCTAGTTCTTGCGCATTTCGGTTCTCGCGGTTTGTTTTTAACCATCGTTTGGCAAGCCTGTTTACGTAATTTAACCCCCCAAGAATTTCGGATGAAAACATTTCTGATGGTTTTGGCTGACTAGGAAGTCGCCTGAGTGATTTAGCCATTTCTCTTGGGTCTCGGTCACCGTTATCGACAAGCATACTTATCATACCTAACTCTTCCGCTCTTTGAGCACGGATATACTGTTCCAGACGAGGTTCCGTTCTAGGCACTATCAAAGCCCGCTTATCGAATGATAAAATTTCGCAAAAAGTATTGTACCCCCCCATTGAAACCATACCTGCAGCTTTTGCCATTAAACTTTCAATTCTTGCATCAAATGTTATGACTTGAACTCTATCTAAAGCGCTGGCTCTTTCTATAAAGTCAGCCTGTTTTTCTTGTGCCATGAAAGGACCGAGAACAAGAAGGGCCGGGTATGGAAGGTCTGGGTCATATTCATAAGCCCGTAAGACCCATTCCATCAAGCCCTCTCCGTCGCCTCCGCCTCCAGCGGTGACAAGAATAAAAGGGTCTTCTGGTGTGGAAAGTTGGGGAGACGCACCAACAATGGGAACGTGCCGTCGAAGATATCCTGTATATCTCGTTTTTAGTTTCACTTCGGCGGGTAAATCTAATCCATCGAAGGGATCACAGATTTCTTTCATTCCATAGACCCAAAGTTCGTCATAGAGACTCTCTAGGGCCGGTAAAACGTTTTTACGTTCCCACTCGGGAGCTAGCGCTGCCGGCTCATCCATCACGTCTCGCAGTCCTAAAACTATAGGCGTATTTCGCTCTTTGAGCATTTCCATGGTCTTTTTAACTTCACCTCGTAGCCCCCAAGGCTCTTTATCAACGATAAATAAATCAGGATCGAAGGTATCTGCAGTATGCCTGATTATCGACTCTCTGAGCTTGAGTGTCTCCTCAATGTCTAAATGCAAACTTAAAGAGGTGTAATCTCCATTTCTTAACTTGATCACCCCAGGAATTCGCACGAAGTCTACCCGAGTTCTAAAGTCAAAATTGCCAATAATTGGGGATCCCGATAGAATCAAAACAGATAGTTGTGAGGCTGACTCAACCAGTGAGTGAGCTATTTCCCGGCAACGCCTTAAGTGACCCAAACCAAAGCTGTCATGGCTATACATTAGTACGCGTGCCGGACGTCTTTTTCTTTTAATTTGTTTCGATAGCATAATACAGTCCTTGAATAGATCAGGCGATCCTTTACCATAAATTCTTAAAACTAACCAGTTCCATTTACCCAACCCTTCTCTTAGTCTATTCTTTGCATAAAGAATAACAATTATTGAACTGTTAGACTGCAAGGCCATGGAAAAAACACTATTTAAATTTATATGGCGGTATAGTAAACGCGATCAGATTATATTGTTGGTGATGACAGCATTATCATTCCCGTTTTTATATTTTTCCCTCGATTTGCCAAAAATCATTATCAATAAGGCTATAAGTGGCAAGGATATACCCTCCGACTTCTTTGGCGTGTCAATTGACCAGGTAGAATATCTGTTAATACTTAGCTTAGCTTTCTTGATGCTCGTATGTATTAACGGTGGATTTAAATTCTACGTAAATGTGTTTCGCGGGCAGCTTGGTGAACGCATGCTGCGACGTCTGAGATTTGATCTCTTATCTAGAGTACTGCGATTTCCTCTTCCTCAGTTTCGTCGTGTCAGTCAGGGTGAGGTTATTCAAATGGTTACAGCCGAGGTGGAGCCTCTTGGTGGTTTTGTTGGAGACTCAATTGCGCTTCCCGCTTTTCAGGGCGGAACACTAATTACTATTCTTATTTTTATGTTTGTCCAAGACTGGATGCTTGGATTGGCTGCTATCGCATTATACCCAATTCAAGGCTACATAATACCAAAGTTGCAATGGCATGTTAATCAACTTGGAAAAGCGCGTGTCAGAAATGTAAGGAGATTATCAGAAAAAATAGGAGAATCGGTTTCTGGTATAGAAGAGCTGCATGCAAACGATGGCGCTCGACGAGTTTTAGCAATTTTCACCGAGCGTCTGGGTACAATTTACGATATACGTTATGAAATTTTTCAAAGAAAATTTTTTATTAAATTTGTTAATAATTTTATAGCGCAGCTGACACCTTTTTTCTTCTATTCAATTGGTGGTTATTTAGTAATTAAAGGCGATCTAACATTTGGTGCGCTAGTTGCAATTCTCGCCGCATATAAAGATTTATCGGCTCCATGGAAAGAGTTGCTCACCTATTATCAAAGGCTGGCTGATTCGAAAATCAAGTATGATCAAGTTATAGAACAGTTCGATCCTCCAGGAATTCTACCTGAAGATGCGCAACACGCAGAACTTGAAGCTGATTTCAGTCTTGCGGGCCCAATAAGTGCAAATAATCTCTCTGTTTTGGACGATGAAGGACAGCCGATTATAGAAAGCTTATCGTTCCAATCTGAAAAATCAGAGCAAGTTGCGGTTGTTGGTCCAAGTAGCGGTGGGAAGGACCTTGCGGCAATTTTAATGGCACGGCTTCTTATTCCCGATGGCGGCCAAATCAAAGTAGCCGATAAACTGACATTGGATTTGCCGGAGGCTGCAACAGGAAGACGAATGGGATATGTAGGACCTGCAGCCTTCGTATTTAATACCTCACTCCGGGAAAATATTCTACTAGGCGCAATGCATCAGCCTTTGAAAGAGGCAACAGGAGAAATTATTGATTTGGATGAGAAGAAACGTAATCTTCGTAATGCCGAGCTGTCTGGGAACTCTCTAGACGACCTACAGGCGGATTGGGTTGATTATAAAGCAATAGGGGCAAATTCGGAAACTGAACTTAGAGAGAAATTATTGGCTCTTCTAAAAACTGTAGATCTAGATGGCGATACTTACGATTTAGGCTTGAGAGGGACAATCGATCCCGACCAGAATAATGTTTTAGCGGATCGCATTTTGGCTGCCCGGAAAGCGTTACAAAATCGTTTGAAGCAGCCGGAAATATCAAATTCGATTGAGCTATTTGATAGTGAAAAATTTAATTCTAATGCATCGGTTGCGGAAAATTTATTGTTTGGAACGCCAGTTGGCGATGACTTCATATTAGAAAATATAGCTGAAAATCAATATGTGCGGGAAATATTGCGGGAAACTGGTCTCGAAGAAGAATTTGTTCGGGTAGGTCGTGATGTGGCTTCGACAATGGTTGAACTCTTTGCTGATCTTCCAGCTGACCATGAGTACTTCTCACAATATTCATTTATTGCGACTGATGATATACCGGAATTTCAAATTCTACTTGGACGAGCAGATCGCTTAGGTCTCGAAGCTATGGAGGAAGAGGATAGGAACAGGTTCCTGGCTCTCCCATTTAAATTAATCCCGGCTCGCCACCGGCTTGACTTAATTACCGAACCAATTATAGACCGTATTTTGGAAGCGCGTCGAAAATTTGCTGAGAAGATACCCGATGATTTGAGAGGGGCTATAGAATTTTTCTCAGAAGAAAAATATAATAAATCAGCGACACTGCAGGATAATATTTTGTTTGGTAAAGTAGCTTCAGATAAAGCAAATGCCTCTGAGCAAGTAGGTGCCCTGATAGCAGAAGTCATAGAATCAGAGAATTTGCGGTCCATTATTGTTGAGGTTGGGTTAGATTTTCAGGTTGGATTGTCGGGGTCAAAGCTTTCGCCGGCACAAAGGCAAAAAATCTGTTTGGCAAGAGCTCTTGTGAGATGTCCTGATATTTTGATACTAAATGAAGCAACGTCGGCTTTGGACTCGGGAAGTCAGACTAAAGTCATGTCTAACATTATGGCCGCCACTAAAGGTAGAAATCTCCTTTGGGTGCTTCAGAGGGTAGCTCTAGCGGTCCCTTTTGATCGTGTAATGGTGATGAGCGGGGGCAGAGTTGTGGAAACAGGTGGTTTTGAAGAGCTTAAAGGTAAAGCCGATAGTGTTCTGAATAATTTACTGCGTGCTGAATAGGATTATTCCTAGGAATATCGGAGAAAAAAATGACTTTAAATAAAGAAGCCGAATTATTAAAAGATCTCCCCCTATTTAGCAAAGTAGATCTAGCTAAGTTAAAACTATTGGCTTTTACATCGGAACGCCTGACTTATGATGACAATCAAATTATTTTTAATGAAGGAGACGAGGGCGACGCTGCATATATTATTTTGAGTGGAACAGCGGTAGTGTCTATAGCGCAAGGCTCAAAGGAATTGGAGCTTGATAGGATAAACAAGGGTGGTTTTGTGGGAGATATTTCCCTGCTTTGTGATGTTCCGCGGACTGCAACGATAACTGCCCAGAATTCGCTCACAGCTTTACAAATAAAAAAAGATACATTCTTTAATTTGATAGCGGAATTTCCGGAAATAGCGATTGAAATGATGCGTGTGCTGGCTTCTCGTCTAGACAACACTAGCAAGCAACTCAGGGACGCAAATAGCAAAACTTAGCAAGTTCTGCTCTTTTTTTACTTTCAATTGGCCAACCGTAATGAGCAGACTTGATAGCGCAATCAGACGTTTAACATCCCAAAAAATTGCATTAGAATGGGCTGCTC
>PAQA01000018.1 GCA_002709155.1 Rhodospirillaceae bacterium | reverse complement strand
ATTACTCAGTGTCGGCCGTAATTTTCGGGTTCTCATCCAATCAAATAATTGTTGAAATAATTGCTCTCTTACATCTTTATGTGTTTCGCTCTTACCTAAATCATGCATCTCATCTGGATCTTCTTTCAAATTGAAAAGCTGAGGCGTAAATCCATCATAATAAACATATTTCCAGGTTTTTGTCCTAATCATAAATGCTCGACATTTCTCTGGTCCGCGTTCAAGCGAATATCTAGCTTGTCGAATAGAATAGTCTGACTCACAGAAAACAGCATTTCTCCACCCTGTTTCTTCATCGTAGATTAATGGGAGCAATGACCTTCCTTCCAACCTATGATCATAAGACCCCTGGCAGCCAACCAGTCCAAGGAAGGTGGGCAGAAGATCGATACTCTCCACAAAACTTTCATTAGATGTACCACGGGTTTTCTCAGCTCTTTTATCAGGGTTTACTATAATCAAAGGGATACGAATTGCTGTCTCATAAAAAAGTTCTTTTTCACCTAGCCAATGATCACCAAGATAATCACCGTGATCGCTTGTTAATACAATGATTGTATTGTCCAAATCGCCGCGTTCCCTTAAGAAGTCAATCAAACGGCCAATATGGAAATCCAGTTCAGAAATTAATCCCATATAAGCGGGGATAACCCTTTTCCTACACTCGTCACGACTGAAATTTATACTTTCTTCATGGTTTCCAAACGCACTAACAACAGGGTGCCGATCCAATAACTCTCTATCACTTCTAATAGCTGGGATGATATCGTCTGTTGAATAAAGTGCGTGGTAAGGATCCGGCGCCATGTATGGCCAATGAGGTTTAATATACGATAAGTGTAGGCACCATGGGTTATCATCCAGCTCTTCAATTACTTGCATTGCTCTATCTGTCATAAAAGCGGTTTCCGAGTGCTTTTTGTCTACTCGAGCAGGGTATTGAACATTACGCATTGACCATCCCGATAGGACTTCACCCCCTGGCCCTTCAGCAGAGTTTGCGACAGTATGCCAAGGGTTGTCTCCACTGTAACCATTTTCACGAAGATATCTATTGTATGAAAGATCGGGATCGAGACTTTGATCTGGATGCAAACCGTCATCGCGCTCCCATGGTTCAAAACCACATTCGCCAAGCAGTACGCCTAAGTCACCATCCACGGATATACCAAGTTTTTTCATTCCAGAACGATCAGGCTTAAAATGCGTTTTTCCCACAATGCCCACTCGGTAACCTTGAGGGCGTAAATAATCCCCCATCATTTTTTCGTCTACTCGGACGGGTATATTATTCCAGGTTCCCCCATGAGTGAACATATAACGACCAGTATAAAACGACATCCTAGACGGCCCACACACAGCCGACTGGCAAAAGGTGTTCGTAAAATTAACACCAGCAGCTGCTAGTGTGTCTATATTGGGCGTTTTTATTGTGGGGTGACCATTACATGCTAAATAATCAGACCGAAGCTGATCAGCCATAATAAATAATATATTTTTTTTATCAGGCATTGAATGTATCCAATAATAATTTGTTAACCATTTCTGATAATTTTTTGGATTGCTTAATTCAGTTATTCAGACGTACATTTTATGCAAAAAAACGCGATCCTGTTAGAGTAATCCAAAAAAACTCTAGAAACGCAATAGCATCGGGCAAAATGTCACCATTCGAGGATGTACTATGAATACTGCCATTACGGAAAAAATTAATCTAGCCCGACAGCATACTGTCGGGGATATCCTGAGACGGTCTACTGCAAGAGATCCAAACAAGTTAGCCATTTGCTGTGGAAATATAGAGTGGACGTATTCCGAGTTTGATAATATCTGCAACCAATTAGGTCATGGACTTATAGCAAAAGGAATTAAACTTGGCGACAGAGTCGCTATTCTCTCCCGCAATTCCCATAGCTTTGCTGCTTTTAGATTCGCGTTAGCCCGAATAGGCGCAGTTTTAGTGCCAATTAATTTCATGTTAAATGCAACAGAAATTAATTTCATACTTAAGAGTTCAGGGTCAAAGATATTAGCTGTCGGCCCCGAATTTACGGAAGTGGCATCAAATGCCATGGCCCTTGGAACCGATGTTAAACTTACAATAGCACTGCCTGGTGAAAATACGCCCGCATCTCAAGATGCAGATTATGATTTCAATACATTAATTTCAGAAAATAATACCTCAATTGTAGCCGGTTTGGATGATTCTCTGCTGGCGCAAATTGTTTATACAAGCGGTACAGAATCCCTTCCTAAAGGCGCAATGCTGACACATGGAGCGATTTTATGGCAATATATGAGTTGTATAATCGATGGTGAAATGGCTAAAACAGATGTGATGTTGCACGCTCTTCCTCTGTACCATTGCGCACAATTAGATGTATTTCTTGGACCAGCTATTTATCTAGGAATGACTAATACAATTACGGGACAGGCAAGCCCAGACAATATTCTTTCCTTGTTGGAAAAACATCAAATAACCTCTTTCTTTGCGCCACCATCAGTTTGGATAGCCCTACTACGATCACCACTATTTGATAAAACGAACTTTCAAAAACTTACTAAAGGCTATTACGGGGCGTCGATAATGCCTGTTGAAATATTGAAGGAAATGCAGGACCGGCTGCCACAGGTAGCACTTTGGAATCTCTACGGCCAAACCGAAATTGCTCCACTTGCAACGGTGCTAAAGCCCGAAGATCAATTCAGGAAAGCCGGGTCGGCAGGCATCGCGACGCTTAACGTCGAAACAAGGGTAGTCGATGATCAAATGCTTGATGTGAAACTGGGGGAGGTTGGTGAGATCGTACATCGCTCTCCACAATTACTTTCTGGATACTATAACGATCCGGATAGAACCGAAATCGCCTTTGAAGGTGGATGGTTTCATAGTGGTGATTTAGCAACAATCGACGAAGAAGGACACATTACTGTCGTGGATAGAAAAAAGGATATGATAAACACAGGGGGAGAAAATGTTGCCAGTCGAGAAGTAGAGGAATGTATCTATCTCCTGCCAGAGATATCTGAAGTTGCTGTTATTGGGTTGCCTCATCCCCGATGGATCGAGACTGTTACTGCGGTAATTGTTTTAAAGGATGGAGCAGAAAAAACAGAGGCATCTATTATTGATCACTGCAAAGTACATTTAGCAAGCTTCAAAGCCCCCACCAAGGTTATTTTCCGAAAAAATCTGCCGAAAAACCCCAGTGGAAAGCTTTTAAAAAGAGAACTTAGAGAACAACATGCAACAGAGGCTTCTTAGCAAAATATTATTCTAAAAGAAGCCTCGAATTAAAAATACCTTCAAGCAAGCTGTTTCCTAAAGAAGGCTACTGTTTTTTCGAATGCTTCTTCAGCTGCATTTTCATTGTAACTCCCACGATCTTCACAGAAAAATCCATGCCCAACATAAGGGAAGCACGTCATAGTGTATTGTTTTTTATGCTCCGCCATTGCCTGTGCAATACGACCGAGTTCATCCGGCTGAATGGACTCATCATCAGACCCATACCAAAATAAGATAGGTGCCCCCATTTCCGCGACACGGTCTAACAAGACTTTACGCCCTACTCCATCCTCAATTGGACCAATCCCGCCTCCATAAAATGACGAGGCACCCTTAAATTTTCCAGCTAATTGAGCATTTGCAAGGAACGTAAATCGACCACCCATACAAAATCCTGTGACACCCGACCTTTGCTCATCAGCTTCTGGTTGATGAGACAGCCAATCAAGACACTGTTCTGTCTGTTTCATAACAACATCGTCATTCATTGTTTTCAATTTTCCGATTGCGTTACCCAAATCGTCATATGAGTACGTGTCACCTCCATAGATGTCCGGTGTAATCGTGGCAAAGCCCTGGTCGGCTAAACGCTGTGTCAATTTTTTGAAGTGTTCGTTTACTCCAAACGCCTCAATATAAACGACTAGACACGGGTGGGGACCAGCGCCGGCTGGCTTGCCATAATAAGCTTTTAATCCACTTCCCACATCAACCCACTCGCAACTCGCAGTCATTATTTTCTCCTTATTTAATACTTTAAATTATCAATCGATATTTATTTATTATTCTGGATCATATTATTATTCATTTTTTTTTCAACTGAACTTATTGCAACCTATAAGGTTTTACTGTGAATAGCTCGCCAGACACGTTCTGGCGTTGCCGGCATTTCTATATGCCGGACCCCATAATCCGATAACGCATGTACGATAGCATTAATAACGAGGCCTAACGCAGGTGTAGTACCTCCTTCCCCACCTGGTCGAATTCCATAGGGATGTGATGACGCAGGGTTTTCGGTGATTACTGTCTCCATTGAAGGAACATCAACTGCACGTGGCATACTATAATCCATGAAAGATCCAGACCGCAATTGAGCATCTTCAGGGTCGTAATTTATATTTTCCCAAAGTGCCTGACCGATTCCTTGCGTTATTGCACCATGCGCTTGTCCATGCAAAATCAGTGGATTAATAGCCAACCCAACATCGTCAACACCAGACCAGCTTACGATCTCTACAACTCCCGTTTCAGGGTCGACTTCAACTTCACACGCGTGGGCTCCGTATGGATACCCCCCTGTTCTATTAGTTATATCACCAATACCCTCAAAATACCCCTGGTATTCTAAAGGAAGACTATTTAGAGAGAAGGCTGCATCAGCTACATCTAAAAGAGTTAAACGCCGATGATTTGGAACAATAAAATAACCATTCTCATAATTGATCGATGCTGTATCGCACGCAAGTAAATGCGCAACAATGAATTTACCTCTTTCTATAAGATCTGAAATTGCTTCCCCTATTGCAATGCTTACAAGGCGCATGGAACGGCCAGAGTGCGACCCTCCGCCAACTGTAACTCGATCCGTGTCATTTGCTACAAAACGTATAGAGCCAATTGGAACACCCAACCAATCACTGGCCACTTGGGCATAACTAGTCTCGTGTCCCTGGCCGCTGCTCATTGTGCCAACAACCAAATCTATCTTACCATCTTTGCAAACTCTTAATTCTGCTCGTTCCCTCGGGATACCGCTGGTTACTTCTATATAATTTGCGATAGCCCATCCACGACATAGACCGCGTTTCCTCGACTCCTGCTTCCGGGCTTTAAAGCCTTCTATATCGGTTTTCTCCAGGGCTATCTCCATAGCTTCTGAGTAGTCTCCACTGTCGTAAGTTACTCCTACTGCAGTTTTAAAGGGTAAACTGTCTTTTTTGATAAGATTAATTTGTCTCAAGTACGTTCGATCAAACCCACATTCAGCAGCAGCAATATCAATCAATCTTTCAATCGCATAAATTGCTTCGGGCCTCCCAGCACTTCGGTAAACTGCAGTAGGTGGTGTATTAGAAAAGACAGCGAATCCCTTGAAATGAACTGATGGTATATTATAAACACTTTGCATAAGCGAAAGGCCTTTTCGTAAAGGCCAGAAATAGGCGACATATGCGCCAAGATTTGAAATATTTGTCCCTCTCAGACCCAAGAATTTACCATTTTTATCCAATGCTAATTCGGATTCAATGCCAAGGTCTCTTCCCTGATAATCACTCAAGAAACATTCGTTTCTGCTTGCAGTCCACTTCACTGTGCGCCCAACGATACGTGATGCCCAGGGCATCAGAAAGGCCTCTGAAAAGAAGGCATTTCTAGTCCCAAAGTTGCCTCCCATATCACCAAAAACCACGCGGCAATTTTCTAAAGGAACATTCAACATAAATGCTAATCGTTCCCGTGTTTGTACAGCACCTCGACCGGACGCAGACCGCAATGTATACTGACCAGTTTTATTATCAAAACTTCCAATAGCCGCTCGAGGCTCCATTGGACTTCCTGTTATGCGTTGTACCCAACTATTAAAATTAACAACATGTGCTGCACTCGCAAAGGCTTGATCCGTAGCCGTCGAATCACCAACCTCACATGATAAAGATATATTATTACCCCGTTCGCTCCAGACGATGGGAGCTCCAACCTTCATCGCTTTTCTTGAGTCAACGACTGCGGACAGTTCCTCATAAAGAATGGATACCAATTCCGCCGCCAAAATCGCTTGCGGTTCAGTCTCTGCAACCACCAAAGCGACTGGCTCACCAACAAATCGGACAACATCAAGCGCCAATGGAAAATGCTCTGGGGTAAAAACCTCAAAACCTTTAGGAAGACGTATTTCCGCATCAGGAGCGCCACTCCACTCAGCATTATGTGGAATTGGCTTTATACCGTCAGCTCTCAAATCTTCGCCAGATAGCACTGCTAAAACACCGGGCGATATTAACGCCTTTGAAATATCTATAGATTTTACCTTGGCATGAGCATAAGGAGAGCGAACAATAATTCCGTAAGACATTTCTTTTTCAATATGATCAGAAGTATACCTTCCTAGTCCCCTTAAGAGGCGTTCATCCTCTCTCCGAGGTATAGGGACGCCGATTACCTTTGTCTTCAACGTAGACTCCATCATCTCTATAGTTCCCATATCACTAGATAGGATTCAACAACCTAGATTGAGAACTATAATCACTAGAGACGTATGGTTCCATCCATATATCTTGCGGTGGATCCACCGATCATAACCCTGTCTTTTTTCAACCAGCATTGCAATTCCCCGCCCCGCTCAGAGCATTGAAAGCCAATCATTTTATCTTTACCAAGTCTTTTTGCCCAATAGGGAGTTAATACAGTGTGCGCCGAACCCGTTACCGGGTCTTCGTTAATACCTGATTGAGGAGCAAAGAACCTCGACACAAAATCGAAACTGGTACTTTTCGAACTAATAATTAATCCCCTTGATTCCAGTTGCATTAATTTTTCAAAATCTGGGGTTATTGTTTTTATAATTGCTTCATCATCAAAAATTGCCAAGATGTCATCCTTGCCTTTGAGTAGATCAACAGGTCTGTGCCCCAAAGCTTGTTCTACTATAGTATTTTCATTAATTTTTTCGGGCTCATCAGTGGGAAAATTTAAATAGATCAGATTTTCGTCTCGTATTGCACTCAACCTCCCACTCCTTGAGTTGAATTCAACGCGGTCAACCTCACCTGGTAAGTATTCGTCAAACAGGATACGCGCTGCAGCAAGGGTTGCGTGTCCACACAAATTGACTTCTAGCTTGGGTGTAAACCAACGAATGAAAAATGGATTGGTAGTCAGGTCAACAAATGCTGTTTCGGATAAATTATTCTCAGCGGCAATTGCAATCATTTCTTTGTCTGTAAAAAAACCAGAGACCGGGCAAACTGCTGCCGGGTTGCCAGAGAAAGGTTGAGTGCTAAAAGCGTCCACCTGAAATATTGGAGTGGTCTTCAATATACTGTCCTCTTTCACTTGAAGAATTCTTTTAATAAGGCATTAAACTCTTTTGGTTTTTCAAAATTTGGTAAGTGCGCCGCGCCACTTATGACGCCCCATTTCGCTCCCCTAATCTTTTCTCGGTATATTTCCATTCTAGATGGTGGTGTGGGTATATCAAGCTCACCCGCAATAATCAAAGTAGGTAAATTTATATCTTTTAAATGATCATCATAGTCTATTGCGTTAATCGCCTCGGAACTGAAAGCATACGCATCAATGGTCATTTGCATAATACTTTCCTCCAATAACCTATATCCCGTAGGATCATTTTTCTGATAGGATTCAGGCAAATATCTATTTAAAAGCTGACCTGCAGCTAATTTCATCTTGAGAGGGGATTTTCTATAATCCTCTACATTACGTCTCATACGGTCCAGACTGCCGCAAGGCATTTTACCCTGGGTAGCTACAAGTGTAAGGCTGTTTAACCTATCGGCATTGTGTAACGCTAGATCAAAACCTATCATACCACCAAGAGATTTTCCGACATAATGAGATCGCTTTATTTCTAGATGATCCCATACTGCTATAATATCCTCAGCCATATTTAACATTCTCAAGTCATTCCCGAATTCTCCAACTTCGGTCAAACCATGACCACGCAAATCTATTCTGAGAATTTGAAATTGATCCTTAAACGCATCAATTTGTCGCGACCAGGCCTCTATATTGAATGCTTGCCCATGAATGAAAGTAATGGTCGGAAAATCTTTTGCTCCATCAACTAAATAATGTGTTCGGATCCCATTAATTTTTTCAAATGCCATAAACTAATTTTTTGTTAAATAATGTGTTCAGTGTAGAAAGTTATTATTGAAATCAGATCTTTCTATTGTAAAGGATACATTGTCTAATTTTTCAACTAAAGTATCTAAGACAGATCGAACTTTAAGCTCGTTTTTAACACTCGAATTTTTTAGGTTCTACAATGACAAGTATATTGATTGCCGGATCTGGGGGATATGTAGGATCATTTTTGGTCAAACACCTGAGTGAAAAATTCGAAGTAATTGCAGCAACCCGCAGCCACCAACCTTTTTCTGATAAAGCAAGAGAAATCATTTACCAAGATCTTGCTCAACCTTGGCGTTTCAAGATAAATCCAGACATCATAATTTACTCGGCAGCACAGCATAAATTTTCCAGGCAACCCGCAACAACTGATGCTTTTTTAAAATCAAATATTCATGCTTTATATAATGCTTTAAACTTCGCAGAATCATGCACGCCAAAATTGTTCATATATTTATCCACAATAAGTGTCTTAGGAGATATTCGCGAGAGGTCGGTAACTGAGCATAGTGCGATAAATAACCCTAATTTTTATGGTAGCACTAAGTTTTTTGGTGAGAAGCTGGTTCAAACCTTTTCCGAAAAGGTGACAGCAATAACCATAAGACTGCCAGGAATCGTCGGTCCAAATTTGCCGGCGGGACGGCCATGGCTTCACACTATTGCTAAACAACTTCAATTAGGAAAAGACGTTGAATACTACAATCCTAAATCTCTCTTCAATAATATTTGCGATTTATGGACAATTAATGACTTTATTATACATTTGAGCGCCCACCCCAACTGGCACAGCAATAATACCGTTAACCTTGCTGCAAGTAAGCCAATCCAATTATTTAAAGTTATAGATCTTATGCGAGAAAGACTAAAATCTTCCTCTTCGGTAACCGTGCGAGAAACAGATAAAACATCATTTACCATTGATACCAATATTGTTGAAAATCAATACGGCTACCTACCTGCCACTACCACCGAAATGACGACCCGGTTCATCGATGATTTCGTATTTGATTTCAACTATCGTTAAAAAGATAATCTTAAATGATGAACTATTTATTTAATACTTTCACAAAAGACACAATAAGTTCTCCAAATATAGGAATGAATAATCGATGCCTGAAGTAAATATTTTAGCGGGTTACCCTAAACCAACCGAGCCAAGGTTTGTTGGACGTAACATGAGAACAATTAACCATAGACTAGTAGCAGTGGAGAGGGGTGAGCACTTTTTCGATGGGGATAGAAACTTTGGTTACGGCGGGTTCAACTATGACGGCCGGTGGCTGCCCATTGCTGACCGTATCGTCAAACACTACGGGCTAAAGGACTCGTCTAGGGTATTGCATTTAAACTGCGAAAAAGGGTTTTTACTAAACGACCTCAAACAAGTTAAACCATCTTTAGAGATATTTGGTACAGAAAATTCTGATTACGCCATAAAGCATGCCATGGACGAAGTTAAAAACTCTATAAAAAAAGTTTCTACCATCGAATTACCCTTTCCGGACAATTATTTCAATTTTGTGATCGGTCTGAGTTACGTTTATACGTACTCGCTGCCAGATGCAGTAAAGGCCCTTAAGGAAATAAATCGCGTAGGCACCGGCAACTCATTCATAACACTTGCAACATATGAAACAGAATCCGAATATTTTTTATTCAAGGATTGGACGCTTTTAGGGACATTAATCCTGAAGAAAGAAGAATGGATAAGTGTTATGGAGCACGCTGGTTATGAAGGCGATTATTATTTCATTGGGGCAGATTCACTCAATTTAAAAAGGAGAGTGTGAGAATATCTAATGAGTTTGTGCCAATAATCGATTTTTGTTTCGAGAAATAAGATTGCCAATAATCACTAAATTAAAGAGATTAAAACCAACGCCAATCCAAAAAGCCATTGCGTATCCGCCTGTAGCATCAAACACAACCCCTCCCATCCAGCCGCCCAAAGCCATCCCAGCACCACCACAAAAAACAACGACTGCCGTCCTTCTACCGGCTTCCTTTGATGGCAGATATTCTCTCACAATTAGGGGATAGCAGGGCAATATTCCACCATACCCAATGCCAAACAAAATAGCTGACGCATAAATTGCGATCAAACTATCCACTACAGATAAAACGCTCAAAAATAATGCTTGAATAACAGAAAAGATGAAAAGCGCTTGCAAGCCCCCAAATTTATCACCCAAATAACCAACGCCAAAAAAACTACTGACCCCTGCCGCCATTAACATTAGGGATATTAATTGGGCACCGTGCGCAGCCCCATATCCGATGTCACTCATATGGGCCACGAGATGAGCCAGAGGTAAAGACATCGCAACACAACAACCTATTGAGGCAATAGAGAGGATTATTTGCATTGCAAACGGTGTTAAACCAATTGAAGCAATTATTTTATTTGATTGTTGGTTATCATCAATTCTACTAGTAACGGTTGAAGTTTCATTTTTTTCAGGTGACTTTCTCAAAATCAATACGAGCGGCAACATAGAAATTAAAACAAATACACCGTACCAAAAGGCCGTCTCCCGCCATCCCACGAGGTCAAAACAATATTGAAATATTGGCGGCCAAATTGCACCAGAAATAGCCTGTCCAGANCCAACAATACCAACTGCTTTACCCTTATTCGCCTCAAACCACCTGGTTATATTCGCTGTAAGGGGNGAAAAAAGAGCTGATCTTCCAAGAAACCCCATCAAAACACCGTAAATAACATANAGATGCCACGGACTTGATACATAACTAGTCAATATGGCGCCAAGGCCAATCATAGTTGCTCCNATTAGNGCTGGNAGNCCCATTCCAAATTTATCCAATACATAACCCATTACCACTCCACCAAAACCAGCACCAAAATATTGNAGTGCATAAGCAAACGATGGAACAGCTCGNGGCCATTGGAACTCTGTGCTAATCAGTTTTAATGCAACAACTAAAAAATATACGCTGCCAGTCCCGATAATCATGAAAAGTANAGATGCTATCAATACAANATTTTTNAGGTCCTTGGGGCGACTACGCGTCATTATTTTTCCGTCGGGTTTGATAAGCTCATAAGACAATTATATTGGTTTTTGCCAAGACCACCATGGGTTTTATTAAAAGACCTCTTTATAAGGCCGTAAATCTATTTCAAAACTCCAGGTAGATGGATGCTGAAGATGAATTTGCCAATAATTATCAGCGATTGCCTGGGGAAGGAGCATACCGTTTTCACCAGCAGCTTTTATCCGTTCAGGCGCCCTTCCCCGGATGATATCGCCGTTAATACCACCATCTATAATCACATGAGCGACGTGTACACCCAACGGGTTGAATTCTCGAGCGAGACCAGACGCAACCGCTCTTAAACCTGCTTTGGCCGATGCGAAAGCTACAAAAGGTGGACGAGACCGCAAGGATGCGGTGGCACCTGTAAATAAAATTGACCCCTCGCCAAGAGCGCTCAATCTTCTTGCTGCCTCCCGACCAGCTATAAAACCCCCAAAGCAACATATTCTCCAAGCTTCTTCAAAAAACTTTGAGTCCATCTTGAGTGTTTCTTCTCTAAAATTATTTCCTGCATTGTATGTCACGAATGACAACGTTTCCGTCATGTTGTCCAACTTTTCGAAAACTTTGATAATCTCTTGTTCCTTAGCAAGATCAGCGACGAGCGGTGTTATAGAGCCACCACCTTTTCGAATTATATCGGAGATAATATTCAATTTTTCTTCCGTTCGTCCAACAGCCACCACATGATAGCCCTCGCCCGCTGCTTTATCGCATAAGGCACCCCCGATACCTTCTTTGGCGCCAACACCTAGAATCAATGCTATTTTTTTTGGCATAATATTTTCCTAATAATATTCATCCAATTTAAAAAGAGTATGTGTATTGCCCTATTTATCTAATACAACCCTTGCTTGTTCGGCCCCATCAACCATCGCTTTTAATTTCTCTCTGGCTATTCCTAGAGGTAGTGGTAATAACCCACAGTCCGGTGCAGCTTGTATTTGTTCGGCAGGCATATGCTGAGCGGCAGCAAGTAATTTTTGGGCCACCTCGTTCGGGTTTTCTATCTCATGAGTGCCGTTATCTATACATCCAAACATTATTGTTTTAGATGGACACAACCGCAACAATTCTGGATCCAGCTTTGAAGCCTCAAATTCGAGCGCCAGCTCATCAATTTTTGAATTCTCAAGAGCTTTTAAAATAACAGGATAACTATCAACAATAGGCCTCGGCACTCCAGGCATTGGATAACTATAACAAATGTGAGCAGCCGTCTTCGATTTTGAAATTCCCAACAAACAACGGTCTAATGCCTCAATGCCCCATTCTCGCACCTTGTCAGGGTATCGACTAAAGACAGGTTCATCGAATTGAATTACAGAAGCCCCTAATTTTTCCAAATTTAAAGCTTCTTCGTTTAGTGCGGCGGCGACATCCATAGCCATGGAAACTTCGTCACCATAATGTTCATCATAGGTAGAGTCCACGACTGTCATTGGGCCGGGCAGGGTTATCTTAACGGGAAGTTCAGTTTGGCTTTTCAAAAACTCTAAGTCTCTCGATAACAAACTATTTGTTCGTTTTATTGGACCTACGCATCGACCCACTTCAGCCAACCTTCTGCCATTTCGTGTCCACTTCTCAGCTAAATTATCGTAATCGAACCCTGTCAGTTTTTGTGTTATGTAGGTCAAGTAGGATGTTCGCCGTTGCTCTCCATCGCTTATGATATCTATCCCAGCTACAATCTGGTCATGCACGGTCAATCGAGTGGCATCATCTAGAGCTTTCTCCAGTGTTTCACCTTCAAATTGCCAAGTTGCTCCTTTGCCATGAACCTGCTTGCCCTTTGTGTTCAACGGCAGGTTTTCCATCAGCCAATCAGGTTTAGGCATCGATCCAACAACTGTTGTTTTGAAAGCTTGATCGTTCATTGTTTATCCTTCATTAATAAATAAGAGCATTGAAAATATCGTAGGTTTTAATAGCTGGCAATTACTATCAAGTTTTAAAACGGGCCCTTAAAAAATGGGTCCGGCACATCGATAGGAATATTTCTCCGTTCATTAATAATACTCTTTTTCAACTGTTCCAAGGCAGAGGGTGCAATATCAACAACCTGCGAAATCTTTTCCAAAATCATGATCGAGTCTACATAATAATTTTTAATCAAGCCGGCTGAACTGGGCGTCGGATGATCAGGCAATCCCAGCCTAATTGGAGCTGTTTTAAGAAACCTAAAAGACCTCTCAATAACACTGGATACAATCTCCGCTCCTATCCCGTACGTCCGGAATCCTGTATCTATTGTCAAAAGTTTTCCGGTTTTTTCTACAGATTGTATAATCGCCTCTAGAGATAGCGGCCTTAAAACACGCAAATCAAATAACTCAATATTAATACCTACTCCTTCCAAGGCATCAGCCACCCGAAGTGCTTCAAGCGTCATATAGGAGGTGGCTACCACAGTGATAGCATCACCCGTTTTTATTCTCTCCGGACCAGTAATCCCAGTGGAAAAATAATTTTGAGGTACATTCCCAACTGCGTAATGGCTCCATCTGTGTTCTATAAATAAGACGGGATTTTTATCTTCTACTGCCGCTATAATCATGCCTTTAGCATCCATAGGACGCGCAGGCATAACAACTTTAAGACCTGGGAAATAAGCAAAAACACTCTCCAAACTTTGAGAATGTTCTGGTCCTTGTCCCCACCCACGACCAATTATAAGTCGCATTACTAATGGAACATTATGCTTTCCGTTACTAACGTAATGAAATTTAGCCGCATTATTAGCGATTTGTTCTAACGCTAACATCGCAAACTCAACACGATGGAAGCTAATGACAGGTCGTTTACCGGATAGCGCCGCACCAATGGCTACTCCTGTAAGCGCGTTCTCTGAAACCGGCATCTCAATCATACGGTTTTGGCCAATTACTTTACCTATATCCTTCAAGGTTCCAAACACCGCCGAAGGGTCTTCTACACCTTCAGCAAAATGTAGTACAGAAGGATCTATTTCAGATGCTTGAAGAAGTCCTTCACGAATGGCCTCCCCGAAGGAAATGGAACGATTGTTTGTCATTATATCCCTAGGCGTATACGTGGTTAATAGCAGTCTCGAGATCAGGAAAGGGTGAGTTTTTGGCAAAATCAAAAGCCGCCGTTATCTCTTTTTGTATATTATCGATTAATTCTAGGTCCGCCTCTTTGGTGATGACTTTTTTAGTCAAAAGTTTTCTTCTATAATGTTCGACGGGGTCTTTCACCTTCCATTCCATAAATTCTTGCTCTGATCTATACCCTAGATCGTTATCAAAATTTGGCCCACAGTGCTCACGCCATCGATACGTATCAAGCAGTAAAAAAAATGGTCCATTTTGTGAGCGGATCTTATCCAATGCACTCAATGCAGCAGTATAAACCGCTTCTATATCATTCCCATCACAATGAACCGTGGGAATACCATGAGCCTCGGGAATTGATGTAATTAGCCGCTGCGGTTGTCTTTCGTTGATATGGGTATAGACCGAGTAAAGATTGTTTTCACAAACAAATAAAACTGGCAAATTTGATAATTTTGCAAAATTAGCACTTTCATGAAATACCCCTTCTTCTATTGATGCATCTCCAA
>PAQA01000017.1 GCA_002709155.1 Rhodospirillaceae bacterium | reverse complement strand
AGAGAGTGCATTAAGTTCATCTTGATCAGGCATAGTGACATCAACGATTGTAACTCCTAATTTCTTGAATACTTCAAGGGCGTTATCTATTGCAGATGAGACTTCCGGACTTGGGTCGATTCCTCCATGCCGGAGGTCAATACCAACCCTAATGCCCTCAATAGGCTTACCACAAACACCCTCATAATCATCGACCTCAGTTGAAGAGGCGGTTGGGTCCATTTTATCAGGACCGGCGATCACAGAAAAAATACGCGCGCAATCATTAACTGTGCGAGTTAGAGGGCCAAAACAATCGAGTGAGAACGATAATGGCATACCGCCATATCTACTTACTCGCCCTTGTGTACCTTTCATTCCAACCAAACCACATAGAGCTGCTGGAATTCTGACCGAACCTCCAGTATCTGATCCTAAAGCCCCGAAAACTAATCTACCCGCAACTGCTGAACCTGATCCTGACGAAGACCCACCTGGCGCATGTTTTGGGTTCCAAGGATTTCTGCAGTCACCAAAATGTAAATTTTGTCCAACGGGCCCACTCGCAAATTCCGACATGTTCAATCCACCGAGACTAATTGCACCAGCAGCCTCTAATCGGTTTATTACCGTCGAAGTATAAGAAGGGATAAAATCCATTTGGATTTTAGAACCACCAGTTGATCTGATTCCTTTTTTATAAAACATATCCTTATGGGCTAAAGGGACCCCATGCAATACTCCTAGTTCATCTCCTGCGGCTACTTTCTTATCTGCTTTTTGAGCACTCTTTATCGCAGATTCTTCATCAATAAAAATAAAACAATTTAGTATTGGTTGCGCCTGATTTATTCTGGTTAGGCAGTGTCTTGTGACTTCCTCTGAAGAAAAAGTGCCTTTTCTTATGCCAGAAGCGACCTCGATCAAGGTAAGATCGGTTAGTTCTTTTCCCTTACTCATCTGTCTGACCCACGATACTTTACTTCATTAAGAATTCTTAAAAAATCTGCTGGCTCATCATTGAAATCTAAACCCAAAGAAGCTGAATCAGCGAGCGCCTCTATCGGATTAAGCATATCTGCCAAACCAGTATAATCTTTTTGAGAAACCTTGTGATGATGCAACCGTTCAAACATTTCTTCCAAAAATGTTTCTTGATAGACCAGTTGCTTGTTGTCTGGCGTCATATTTTCTCTCCTAAGTCATCCAAGTTTAATATCCAACTTCTGTTTATGGTAAATAAGTTCCACCATTCACATGATAGACTTGACCAGTAACCATAGCTGCGTGATCGGAACACAAAAATAAAGCCATGTCTGCAATCTCTTCTGGTCGCACAATTCGTCCAAGAGGGCTCAACTCAGCCCTTTCTGATATTTCTTTTTCAGTCATTCCATATCTCGGTTGGGCAGTGTCAGTTAATCCGGGAGCAACGGCATTTACTCGAATATTTTTGTCTGCTAATTCCAATGCCGCCGAACGTGTTAAACCAACAATTCCCGATTTACTAGAACAGTAATGCGTACCCAACGGGGAATTTCCGCTTATAGCTTGGGATGCCAGATTAATAATACAGCCTGATGACTTACTTTTAACCATGGCCCGCGCTGCTGCTTGACTACAAAAGAATGTGCCCTTCAAATTTATATCAAGTACAAAATCCCAATCTTCTTCTTCCATATCCAAGAATGGCACCCTGGGAAACATGCCTGCATTATTTATTAAAATATCAATGCCACCAAGAAACGAGACTGTCTCATCGACGATATTTCGTGCATCTGAAACAACCGAAACATCTCCTCTAGTCAGAATAACTTTGTTGCCAAACTGCCTCGCTGATTTAGCAACGGAATTAGCTTTTTCCTCGTTATCATGCCAATTGATTGCTACATCTGCACCCACTTTTGCAAAAGCAATGGCCATACTTTCACCAATACCCTGCTGAGCGCCCGTTACAAGCACAACTTTATTCTTGAAATTCATAATCATCCTCCAAAACTCTTCTCGACACTCAATATTTTGTAATCACCTGTTTCCTATCAAGTATGGCCTTTTGGGTAAAACATTTGAAAACAGCCTCTTTAACGCGCAAGGGTTTTACGATCTGCTATGTCATTTCTCTGCAAATGTTCCGGTCTTTCGGTCGGACATCCATACCCCCCGCCACCAGCCGTCTGAACTAAAATTTGATCTCCGATCTCTAAAGTTTCAACAGTTTTAGATTTTATAACTATTTCTTTTCCATCACGTCGCTTGATTTTTGAATACGCTTTCCCACCGGGCTCACCCCCCATAAGGCCTCTCGCGGGGTGAATATGTCTTTCACCTCGATGCGTAAACACAACCGTTCCATGAAGGATTTCATATTCACGAATAAGACCTAATCCCCCTCTGAACTTACCTGATCCACCTGATCCAGTACTTAATTCCGTTTTGTGAACTCTAATTGGAACATCCATTTCAAGAGCTTCCACAGGCAAATTCATACAGTTCGTGCCGTCTGTTTCTATAACATCTACCCCATCCATCCCCTCACTAGCACCACTACCTGAAGCGATTAATTCTCCAACGACGTAACGACTTCCATCAACTCTGTCTCCTCCAAACGCCAGAAGAAGCATTTCTCCAGCCGCGTCAGCTGGTGCACGATCTGGCAAAAATTGCCCTAATGCACTCGTTATACAGCCCGCCACCCTCTTCATTGTCGAGGTTCGGGCGTTTACTGGTGCCGGCTCCTCTGGGTTAACTATACTTTTGGTCGGAAGTATTAATTTTATGGGCCTAAAGCACCCGCCATTAGTAGGGATACTTGGATCTGTCATAGCATGAACAGCAAAATAGGCAGCAGCATATGCTCCCGACGGCATAAGATTAAATGGGCCACGCACCTGCTGGCTAGTGCCTGTAAAATCAACATGCACTGAGTCTCCTTGAACTAATACAGACACCTCTATTTTTATGGGCATATCTAGATCAATCCCATCATTATCCAGATAATCAACATAAGAATGAGAGCCATCTGGCAACGCTTTAATTGCTTGACGGGTCATCAATTCGCTACGATTAAGAAGATCAGCAAAAATGTTTTTCAACGCCTCTACACCATAACGGCTTTCTAAATCACATAGACGACGTCTTCCAATTTCACATGCGGCAATTTGCGCATTCAGGTCACCCTGAAAACTATCGGGAAGACGGACATTCAACTTGAGAAGTTTAAGCAAAGTATCATTAATTATTCCCTTACTAGAATACTTTAAGGGAGGAATTCGAATACCTTCCTGGAAAATCTCCGTTGCATTTGTAGGAACAGACCCTGGTGACATACCTCCAATATCCTGATGATGGGTCATCGCTGCACTGAAGGCAATCAATTTGCCCCCTGAAAAAACTGGCATCACAAGAGCTATATCGGGCAGGTGCGTTCCGCCCATGTAGGGGTCATTCATTATATAAATATCCCCATCATCCATCTCATCTAATTTGAATTCCTCAATGATTTTCCTAACCATTGGAATTAATGTTGCCAGGTGAAACGGAAGTGCTATTGCCTGAGCTAATGTTTCACCACCAATAGTAAATAAGCTAGCTGAGGCATCGAGCCCTTCTTTTACTATGGGCGAGAAAGAACTTCTAAACAGTGTGGATTGCATTTCATTAGCTATACCCTCTAGTTTATTGCGAACCACCTCTGTTGTTATAGCGTCCGGTGTGTCTTTTTTTAGTTGTACCATTACTCTTTGCCCATCCGCTCTAACAACAACATTGAATCCTCTAATACACAGGCCGCCCATCCTTCAGGAATCCATGTTGTGGTATCGATTTGATCAACGACGGCCGGACCGACAATCTCCTGCCCTCTCGTTAAATTTGATCGATCATAGACATTTGTTTCTATGAATCCTGAATCAGCATCACATAAAATTTGACGACTTTCTTTAACTGAACGGTCGCTTGATAGTTGAGCTTGTCCCTTTTCTTCAAAAACGGGTGTTCTGTGTATAGCACGAAGGTTAACTATCCTGACGTCCCCTTCCACAGAGTGTCCATACACGCGATCATGTAGTTTCAGAAAATCCCGATATACTTTTTCAAGAGGGCTTTCTGATTCTAAATCAATAATAATTTCTAAATGATACGCTTGTCCTATATAGCAAATATCTAAGCTAAAGGAGATTTCTATGTCTTTTAGTGATATGCCTTCCTTTCTCATCAAACTATGTGCTTCAGAACTCAAAGCCTCCAAACCTGCTATAATCTCTGGTAATGAAACCTCCTTTAATGCCTTACCAAACGAGGTTGAAACCTCATGTTCAATTGGAGCACTCAACAGACCCGCCGCAGATAAAACACCAGGTTGTCTTGGAACTAAAACTTTTTGAATATTCAACTCACTCGCAAGCTCACATGCATGCAGAGGTCCGCCCCCACCTAATCCCATAAGAACAAAGTCTCGTGGGTCAAAACCCTGTTTTATTGAGACAAAACGAATTCCTTCAGCCATCTGTGCGTTCAGGACCTTATGAATACCAAGAGCAGCTTCCTCTACCGATAACGACAATGGTTTGGCAATTTTTTCTAAAATAATGTTGTAAGCTTTATCTGCATCAAGGTTAAATCGGCCGCCTGCAAAATATTCGGGATCTATCAATCCTAACACCAATGATGCATCAGTAACGGTTGGCTCGACACCGCCCCGCCCATAACAAGCAGGTCCCGGTTCAGAACCAGCTGACTGAGGGCCTACCTTTAACCCTCCTGCTTTATCCAACCAGGCGATACTTCCCCCGCCTGAACCAATAGCATTTACGTCCACCATAGGCACTCGAACCAAATATTTATCAATGACACCCTCTTGTCTAATAAGTGGCTTGGCATCGCTGATAAGCGCTATATCACAGCTTGTACCACCGATATCAACTGTAATGAGGTCTTTAAAATTATTTATTTTTCCTTCTGAGAGAGCGCCCATAACGCCCCCTGCAGGTCCGGATAAAAATAAACGCACAGGCCTTATTCTTGCTGTTTCTGCCCCAGCTAACCCGCCACGGGATTGCATAATCTGTAGGCTGGCACCTACTTTTTTATCCTCTAACGCGTTAGATAAATTCGACAAATATTGATCAACAGTAGGTTTGATGTATGCATCAAATGTAGTCACCACAGTGCGCTCATATTCCCTGAATACTGGATCAACCTCACTCGAAAGAGAAACAAGTATATCTGGATTATTGTCGAGTATAATTTCTCTAATGCGTTTCTCATGTACCGGGTTCATGAATGAAAAGAGAAGAACAACTGCCACTGAGCTCACTTTTTGGATTTGTAAACTTGTTAGGGCCTCCAAAACACTAGATTCATCTAATGGTGTAATTATTTCCCCGTCTGGTCCTACTCTTTCAATTACACCAAAGCGTCTTCGGCCCGGAGCCAAGAAAATCGGCGTTTCTGGTTCTAATCGGACACTGTACATTTGCTGGCGCATCTGACGTCCGATTTCTAAAACATCCCTAAACCCAGAGGTAGTGATCAACCCCACAGTCGCGCCTTTTCGTTCAAGGACAGCGTTGGTGGCTACAGTAGTCCCATGAGCGAACAACTCTATTTGGGATGGATCCACATTATAATTTTCTATGAGTTCAGTTACGCCTTCAATCACTGCTTGGCTTGGATCGCCTGGAGTACTTGGTATTTTGAAACCTAAACGACGACCATCAGACAACTGACAAGAAAAATCAGTAAATGTCCCTCCAACATCTACACCAATCTTTTGTTTATTCGTGCTCACTCAACAGACCTTAAAAAAATTTAGGTTTTCATTTATGAAGGTAATATTTTTTATTTGTTATTTACCATAAGCGTTAATGAAATTACCGCATATGGAGTTTTTATTTGTTTGAACGCCTTAAGCCGAACAGTGCTCTTTAAATAAAAGTTGCATCTTAAACAGGATTAAAAGTAACAATAATCTTCGGTAACCAAACCAGCGACAACTCATAGTTTAATCAATTAAGGATAAGAACCTCAATTTAAACTCATTGATTCCTTAAGTTGAGGAAACTCGTCTAGCATTTCATTAAAAAGTATATTAATTCGCTTATGATGATGCGTATTTTCTTCATTTCCTATTTCTGCAAATAAGCGATGCTTTATGAAAAATCTCCAGTGCACTGGTGCTGCCGCTAATATTTGTGTTAGCAAATCGTAGTTTTCTCTAGTCCAAACACGCTCAAATTCTGTTCGACCTTTTCCATAATCGAAAAAACTTTCATTTACAGAATTTCCAGCTAACATTGCTCGTCGAAGAGTATTCGTTTTAGTTTGATCAATAACACCATCAATGAAAATAACACCATATAGTTGCTCAGCACTTTCCTTCGACACAAACCCCCGATCGACATCTTGTTGCACTAAAGCTAGATTTCTTTTTAAAGGATCGCCCCAACCTCCGGCTCCGCCGGATGCGACATGGATGATATCTCCAGGACCGATCGTTAAAAAATCGAGATTACCAAGATCCCTCTCCTTATCGGTTCCCGGGTTTAGTAAAAAATAGGATAGGCTTCCAGCCCCTCCCCCTTGTACCCCCCAAGAAGTAAATCGCGTGCGGTCCATATTCCTAGCGGTGATCTTTGTATTAGGCGCTAATGCTTCAAACCACATCTCAATCGCTGTTCCTCCGCGATGTTGCCCTGCTCCACCAGACCCTGGCGCTAGCCCGTATCTGTGTATTTTAATTGGGACTTCGACTTCATTTATCTCTACAGGGGTATTTTTGAGGAAAGAGGAATTTGCACCCGAGCCTTCCGTTCCATCACCAAACGGGCTTCCACCCGCACCCCCAATAATCGGACCAACCGATGCCACAACTCGTCTACCACTTCTATTATCAATAGTATTCACATTCATAATAGGGCCACCACTAGCTGGACATGCCGGCAAACGGTCTGGCGCCGCTTGAACAAAAGCCCCAAACACCAGCCCCATCAGCCGCTGTACAGATAATGTACGAAGCCCAACAGCAGCGGGGAAATGCGGATTAATGACCGTTCCTTCCGGAAGGATTGAATTCGCCATCCGGCAAACTCCCGCATTTAAAAAAAGCTTATTGTCGAGGGCATAAAGCACATAAATCACACCGACCATTAAGAGGGCATGTCTCCCTTGCCCTCCAGTGGGAATATTAATTGAAGACTCTATCTGGGGATCACTTCCAGTAAAATCTAACATAATAGTATCATTTTTTATGACTAAATTCAGCGCTAACCGACAGGGAAAACCATCTTCTGAGTCCTCGTCCATGTAATCCGCAAAAAAGTATTCCCCATCCGGGAGGTTTTTAACAATCGCTCTAGCCTGTGCCTCCGCATAATCTAAAAGGTCTAATATTCCAGCTTTAAAAATATCGACACCAAATTTAGCAATCATTTCGTGAACACGTCGCTCGCCCGTATTCAAAGAAGCAAACTGTGCTTTTAAATCACCCCAATTTTGTTCAGGCATCCTTACATTAGCCAACATGATATCGACCAATTCTTGGTTTATTTTTCCCTTCTTTACTACTTTTGCGGGAGGAATCCTTATTCCTTCTTGATGAATCTCTGACAAGGTACGGGAAATGCTCGCAGGGACGGCGCCGCCGACGTCCGTGTTATGGATATGTCCAACAACAAAACACACTAATTCACCGTTATGAAATACCGGCTTCCAACAATGCATGTCAGGAGAATGGGTGGCAACATGACCGCTGTAAGGATCATTTGTCATGCAGATATCGCCCTCTTCATACACATCAATCATTTCAATTACGGTTTTATAATTTAATCCGACGAACCAAGTAACACCAAGCTCCACAGGAGCCGCAAAAGTCTCCCCGTCAGGTGTGGTCAGGCCTGTTGTGAAATCCTCTGTTTCTTTAACAAAAGTGGAGTGCGCCGTTCGGTGCAAGGTATACGCCATACTTTCTGCAGCTGCACGACAATGATTTTTAAGGATCTCTAAAGTAACCTTATCAATAGCCATTATTGAGTTACCCTTTCGATAATAAGGTTTCCATATCCATCAACAAGAACATCAAATGCCGTGGGCACACACGTGGTACAATCATCTTGTATAATGACAGCCGGACCTAATATTTTATCCCCAGCCCTCATCTCGGAACGCTTATATACTTTTCCTAAATTGGCATTACCATTTTCAAAAACCGTAATTTTTTGACTTGGCTGAACCGCTGATACTTTTTTATCGAACGGTTTGAATTCAGGTTTTTTAGGTTCACCAATTATTACCATTCTCAGGTTTATTACCTGAATTTCGGCTTTTTTATCTGAATGTTCGTAGATTTTCTCATGCGCCAGATGAAACGCATTAGCTATTTTATTGATATTACCTTCTTCAATCCACTGCGCTTCAAGATTGGTATCAATTTCGTACGACTGTCCTCTATACCTCAGGTCGGCTGATGGCTTCATTGTAACGGCACCCTCAAACCCCTGATCTTCTCTTATCCAGCGCATCGCCTCCCGAGCTAGTTCACCAAAACCCTGTTGAATGTCTCCAATGTTACCCGAACTTAAATCAAGGTAGATCGTTTTAATAAAATCATTCTTAATATCAGCCACCAATCCTCCAAATGCGCTCAGAACTCCCGGGACAAGAGGAACCACAACATTCTTCATTGAAAGTTCCTCCGCCAACCAACATGCGAGCATCGGTCCAGCCCCTCCAAATGCAATTAAGGATAGGTCTCTTGGGTCAATTCCTTGGCGGGAGACTAATTTACTAATTTCTAAATACATACCAGATACGGCAATCCTAATAATTGATTCTGCTGCTTCTTCAGTGGTCATTGATAATGAATCTGCCAGTGGATTTATTGCTTCTCTAGAACGCTCTATCTGTATGTCCACTGCACTATAACCAAGTGCTGCGTTTCCAAGAAACCCCAGCAACACCAATGCGTCAGTAATTGTGGGTTTGGTACCTCCGCGACCATAACAAGCGGGTCCAGGAGTGGAACCAGCGCTCTCTGGTCCAACCTTTAAAACGCCCTGATCATCAACCCAAGCTACTGATCCGCCGCCCTCACCAATGGAGGTGACAGATACACTTGGGATATAAACCGGAAACTCTCCTATCATTTCTCCCGCACCAAATTGAGGATTACCCTCCACAATAATCGCGACATCAGCGCTCGTTCCTCCAATGTCCAAGCTCATACACATCGGGGATTTTACTTGTTTGGCAATACTAGCCGCCCCCATCACACCAGAAGCTGTGCCTGACAAAAGCATTTGGGCACAATCCGTTTTGCCTCGTTCCGCAGTCATCACACCACCATTCGATTTGGTGATCATTGGTTCGGTCTCGACTCCTGACGCCTTTAGTGCCGATTGTAAGGAATTGAGGTAAAATTCGACTTTTGGCTGTACATATCCAGAAACTGTTGCAGTCACAGTACGTTCGTACTCGCGAATGACTGGCCATATATCACTAGCTAAAATGACACTTATTTCTGGTGCTTCCAGCCTAATTATTTCAGAAATCCATTTTTCATGATCTGGGTTTCTGTAGGAGTGAAGCAACGAAATTACTATTGCTTCTCCACCCAAACTTTTGACTTTAGTTATAGCATCACGAACACTTTTCTCATCGACAGGAATATCGACATCACCATTTGACAGAATTCGCTCTCGTATTCCAAATACTTTTTCACGGGTAACAAGTGGCTCGGGTCGACCACTATACAAATCATATGGGTCGGGCATTTTCAGTCTCGCGACTTCGAGAACGTCCTCAAAATTTTCGGTGGTAAATAAACATAATTTAACACCTTTCCTCTGTATTACGGTATTAACTCCAACGGTAGTGCCATGGGTGAAATATGAGATACTTGATGCAGAGATATCATAGTTGTTTGCAATTACATCTAAGCCAGTCGTAACTTCAGCCCCTGGTTCGTCTGGACGTGACAGGACTTTTAATGTTCTAAGTAGCCCCGTTTCTTCGTGGAAAACACAAAAGTCAGTAAAGGTGCCGCCTATATCAACACCTACTCGATACCCCATATTTAAATCCTCAAAAGATTATTCTGATATAGTACTCAATCAAAATTTCAAAATTAAATTGTTCTTTTCCACGGAGGCATGCTCTTTACAATATTTTGCAATTTGCGCATGCGTTCCAAACCACACATCCTTGAATGACTTAATATACTCTATTAAATCTTCCAATATAGTAATTCTCGATCGATGCCCCGAGATATGCGGGTGTAGGGTAAGCAAAAAGAGGCCGCGTTCTTTATACGCACCATCAAATTCGGCTTTAAAAATTTCAAGCACCGACGATGGAGGCGTATATGGGCGCACTGATGTGAATCTATCCATATTGAAATAAGGATGATCATCCCTTATCCACTCTACTGGTAACTCTACGATTCCAGTTTCTTCACCATCCTCTAATAGTTCATAGGGATCATCATCAGCCATCAACGAAGAGTCATATAATAAACCCATTTCGCGACAGATTGATAACGTGTTCTGGCTAAAATCCCAACTTGGCGTTCGCATTCCTACTGGTTTAAATCCGCTGACAGCCTCTAGCACATCTGCCGACCGAAGCATCAGCTCTCGTTCATCACTATACGAAAGCTCACTGTTCAACTCGTGGATCCATCCATGTATACCAATTTCATGCCCCTCGTCCACAAGAGCCCTCTGTTCTTCCGGATGTATTTTTGCGACAACCGCTGGCACAAAAAATGACGCTGGAACACTGTATCTGGAGAGAACTTCTCTAATTCTTGGAATAGCCACTCGCCCTCCATACTGTCCCTGGGAGAGCCTGCCCGGGGAGTCATCTGCCCACCTGAGCGTCGTAGTTTCATGATCTGAATCAAAAGAGAGAGCGACAGCAACCCGAGCCCCGTTTTTCCATTGTTTTGGTTTGAGACTCCTACCAGCACGCACTTTTTCAATAATTTTTTGCCATTTACTATCTTCCCAACGCCAAGACGCTTCGCTACTAGTTTTATCCGTGTTGGATTTAATTACCATAGTTCGTTCCTATGCAAGTTCGGCAAAATATTAAAATCAAATGGCCACAATTATCTATTGCTTACTTATAAGTGTCTATAGTTGGCAATCATAAATATGAACCCCGCTCCCAAAACCATCTGGAGATTTAGTGGAAAACAAACCAATCGAGAGTTAAATATCTTTAAAAATCAATCTATTTTTTCTTTGCTGCAAAATAAGATTAGGTAAAAATAGATTAAAATATTTTGGAGATAAATGATGCCCAAACTTCGACACATTGCATTAGCGACAAAAGACCCCGAGGCTACAGCTGCGTTTTACTGCAAAGCCTTTGATTTCAAAGAAGTAGGACGTGTCGGTGACCGTGACGATCCGGACAATGGTCTGGCCTGGGGCATTTATCTTAGCGATGGCACTCTAAATTTGGCAGTTTTGAATTTTAAAAATGTTGACCAATTAGGAAAAGGGCTTGATTACGTCGGCATTCACCATTTTGGTGTGCTTGTCGAAGACCTGGACAAAACGCTCGGTACGCTCGATGATTTGGGAGCACCTTGCATCCTTGAACAAGATCCGAATTCAAAAGAACAATTTTATGAAACAAAATTCAAAGGTCCTGACGACGTTGTTTTTGATGTATCTGAGCACGCGTGGATAGGAGCAGCTACCGCAGAAGAAAAAGAAATTGATCTTGATGCACTTCTTGCAGCCGAATGATGTTTGAAAATGCAAAACCTAAGGTTTGATTTAAAATGAGCATAAAATTTTGCAATCCCAAAAACGTTCCAATTCCCGCGGCGGGCTACAGCAACCTCGCTATTATTCCTGCTAACACACGCCTTCTTGTTCTTGCGGGTCAAATCGGAAACATTATGAATGGCGATATACTCGATGGAATAGAGGCTCAATACCATCAGGCGCTCGATAACATCAATTCAATTGTTTTATCCGAAGGGGGTACATTCAAGGACGTAGCACGAATAACAATCTTTTTAACTGAAAAGCCTGACAACGCGCTTATCAAGAAATCAAACAAACAGTACTTTTCAGAGCAACCTCCCGCCATGAGCTGGATTTATGTATCGGAATTATTCCGTCCAGATGTGAAAGTAGAAATCGAGGCGATAGCTGCAGTAAATTAAAATATCTTATAAATTTTTATGCCTTTTAACAGGAGACAGATGGGTGAACGAAGACAAGAAAAAATTAACTGTTCCAGACTTAATTCAAAGAAAAAAAGATCAACAAAGAGTAGTTATGGTAGCAGCGCCCGATTTTTTAATGGCGCAATGGGCTGAAAGGGCCGGCATTGACTTTATTGGTATTGGCGACTCTTTAGGCATGACTTTGTATGGACATCCTACGACGCTCCCTATGACCGTGGAAATGATGATAGAGCACACCAAGGCAGTTAGAAGAGGAGCACCAAACACCTTAACGGTAACTGCAATGCCCTTCGGGTCCTATCCAACACCAGATATAGCTGTTCATAACGCGCTCAGGCTAATGAAAGAAGGCGAGGCAGAAATAGTTAAGATGCAAGGAGGAAGGGAAAAGTTTGAAATCATAAAAGCGATAGCAGATTCTGGGGTTCCAGTAATGAGCCATGTTGGCATGTGCCCACACTTTGTAAATTCTTATGGAGGCTTTAAATTACAAGGAAAAACTGCCCAGGACGCTTTAACCATTATCGATAACGCCAAAGCAATTCAAGAGGCTGGAGCAATCGGTATGGAAGTTGAGGCAGTTCCACCTCAGGTTGGCCAGGCGGTAGAGGATGCTGTAGATATCTTCACATTTTCAATTGGGGCCGGCGGAGCCAGTTGCGGTCAATTATTGAACGGTGCTGACTTGATTGGTTCATTTGATAGCTTTAAACCTAAATTTGCAAAACGTTATGGAAATGTCGGAGAGGTGGCAATCAAAGCTTTTTCAGATTATGCAAATGAGGTACGATCAGGTTCATTCCCCGATGAAGATTATGCCTATAAAATGAATCAAGCAGAAGCGAGTAAACTCGAAGAGGCCCTAAAATCTAATTGACCTAGAGGTTTTTAAAAAGATGGATAAATTTAACACCCGAGCTTGCTGGGAAACCAGTGATCTAAAAAATAAGACTGACTGGATTTTTCAAATTACGGATAAGGAAAAAAAACAACTTCATGACTTAATTCAGTCCATCTATGAGAAAGATAAAAATTTATTTGATTATTCTCCAAATGAATTTGATTTTGGGTCTAGCTGGGACACCATAGAGAAAGCTCTCGCAGAAGCTCTGCATGGGAGAGGGCTTGCAATTGTCAGGGGGTTGCCACGGAACGACCTTAACCATGAAGAATTTAGACTTTTGAGTTGGGGCATTGGTCTCCGTGCTGGCGTTGCTCGACCTCAAGGTTTAGCTTCACAGTACATCGCGGCAGTCCGAGATGTCGGGACTAATTATCGCGCAGCTAACGGACGTGGTTATTCGTCCAATGCTAAACTTGATTTTCATGTAGACGGAGCCGACTTGACTACATTGACCTGCTACAACAAAGCCAAATCGGGTGGTCAAAGCATGATATCAAGCGGCGTCACGGCCCAGAGTCACCTTATCAAAGAGCGTCCTGATCTTGCGGAAACCGCTAGAGAATATTTTTACTTCAGTCGGCAAAGTGAACAGGCCAATGATGAAACACCATTTTATGGTCAGCCCTTGTTTGAAGAGGAGAACGGACAATTATTCTGCAAATGGAACCGAAACCGGGTACAGTCTGCACAGAATCTGGAGGGAGTTCCAAAACTATCTGCAACTCAACGCGAGACAATGGATGTATTAGATGAAATACTTCGGCGACCCGAGTTGATGTACACAATGTACCTGGAACCAGGTGACATGCAGATTCTTAATAACTACACGATGTTCCACTCTAGAACTGACTATATAGACTTTGAAAAAGAATCAGAAAAACGTTGTCTTTATCGTCTCTGGTTAGCCCCACCTGACTCAATCAAAATGCCAGAAAGCTGGAGAGACTTTTATCGTTCAGTAGAGCCGGGGACAGTAAGAGGCGGAATTCGGGGACAGGCATACGATCAAGCTTGTAGGGACTTTGACACTAATCATGCTGCCTTTTTGAATATGAAATTGGATGCCAGGCCTTATAAATAAAATACTCTGTATCTTAATGCCTTTTCAAACAGCCATCTTCGAGCGGAACTAAGGGGGTAAAATCTTGTAATGCAAGAAAATCTGGGCGTGTTGGCTTTCGTATAAAATTCTCGATTTTATTGAGACTTGAGAAGACCATAGCCCTACCCCAAGGAGACATATTGGGTCCAGATCCGTGTAAGGTACACCCGTGAAAAAAAATGGTCGATCCAGCAGGCCCCTTTGGAGCTACGATACCGTGTTTTACTATCTCACTATTTATCGTTTCTTGCTTATACGGGCTACCAACAGCATCTGCCGATAATCGACCGTATTCGGGGACCCGTTCAAAATCATTATCAGAGTCGATGCGTCCATTCTTATGGGATCCAGGGATAAACATCATCGGACCATTAAATTCGTTCACTTCATCCAGAAAAACCGTCGCATTTATAACATCTGGTTGAGGCATACCATCATCTTCGTACCATGTTCGGTAATCTTGATGCCAATGCCATATCTCACCATCATGTGCCTCCTTAGCATTCACCTTAAATTGATGGAGATAGACTTCTCCCTCTAATATTTGCTGAGCAGGTCGCACTAACCGTGGATGCAAACTCAACTTTTGAAAAACTTCATCTTCTAAATGCGGNGCGATTGCTGATCTCACCGAATCGCTACCTCTTTCTCTCAAGGTCTTTGGGCNACGATCACTCAAAATAGAAGGCAATCGAGAATTTAAATTAGCTATTTCGTCCGCATCGAATAAACTTGGAACAAATAAAAAACCTTCGGAATTAAACTGTTGTATTTGATTTGTGCTTAGTTCCATTCTCTTCCCCCCTAAGCGATAGTATTAGCTCTATAGCGCCAAATAACTCACTTGATACCGTTCTTACCTTCCTTTAAAAACAGGCGGCCTTTTCTCCGCAAACGCTGCCATGGCTTCCCGACTATCTTCGGTTTTTGAAAGCTCCCCTGTTTTATTCTGTTCATATCTATACCCATCCCTGAGGGTCATCTCTTCAATTGAGTTTAACGTTTCTTTTGCTAAACTCATAGCCACCGGACTTTTTGATGCGAGCTCCAAGGCAAGCTCCATAGCCATGCTCATTAATTTTTCTGAAGGGACGCATTCTTCAACTACGCCAAGACGATATAGTTCAGCACCTGTTAATCTTTTGCCTGTCAGCATAAGAAGCCTTGTCTTTGAATGACCAAAAAGCCGCATTGCATGGCGTCCGCCACCGAGAAGGCCTACATTAATCTCTGGAAGTCCCACGCTTGCTTCTTCCGATGCCAGCAAAATATCGGCTGACGCTGCTACAGCCAATCCAGCTCCGAGAGCCGGTCCATTTATAGCCGCTATGACTGGTTTTTTACATTCCATAATCGAGTAAAAACATTCACGAACGCGTCTACTATGGCTCCAATGATCACCTAACTCCTTTTTTTGCCCTGCCCTACCTTTTATATCTGCGCCGGCCGAAAAACATTTTCCAGCACCCGTGAGAATTACGGCTCTTACGTCTTCTCTGTCGCTTAGCACATCAAAAACTAACGTTAAGTCTTCATGGAATTGTCGATTTTGTGCATTTACAGGTGGGTTATTCATAGTGACCACCGCAACGAAATCAGAAATTGAGACATCAACAGTCGACAAATTTTCAATATTAGACATCTTTCACTCTCATATTATCAATATTTTACGTAATATTATGCAGGCCCTGCTACCGACAGTCGACCGACAACGTCGTGTTTCTCTATTAAACGACCAACAAAACCCGTTAACTTCATCTCTTCCACAAACTCCTTCAGAAAACGTGCTCCAATATCTTTTCCTCGAGTACATCCCATGGCTTGTTGGACAGCGGTAAATTGCCCTTCTAATATCTTGGCGCCGGGAACTCGCTCTACGTCACTGATCAAGCGTGGACGTAATCCCGCCAAAGCCTCTAACTTCTTCTCCATAAAAATATCAAATGAAGCATCTATTCCATCAACACGAACTAATTCTGCATTTTTAATATTTCTTTCTAGCCATAAATCGTAGGCACTTCTAGCCGATACAGCTATTCTATTCCCTGTTTGATCAACCTGATCAAGGCTAGTTATTTTCGATCCTGGCGGGACCATATAAGTAGACTGAATTTCACAGTAAGCTGCCGTAAAGTCTATTTTCTCTGCCCGTTTGGGTTCGGCTCCAATATTACCAATATCCCAAATACCCTTTCCAGCATCATCCGATACTTCTCCGGGCGTTTTATATTGAATGAGTTCGATATCAACACCTAATCGTTTTGCTAACTCTCTTGCCATATCCGGGGATACGCCATCGGGGTCTCCACCGGCGGTTCGGCCGGTTACAAGTAAAAAATTTGACATATTTATTGCAGCTCTCAAAACACCTGTCGGCGCAAGTTCCTTAGCAGCTTCTAACGACATAGTAATATCCAAAAAAAGTTACATTCCAACAGTATTCTGCAACATGGGATGAGGGTCTGCACGTTTTTTCTTCTTTCAAAGGACAAAGACCTTAAACGCGATCATTTTGATCCTGCTAAAAATGGAGATGCTTTTCCCGGATCAACCCTTACACCAAAATTCTGCTCAAACGCGTAGGCCAGACCTGTTAGAAAAAAGTCGTTCCACGGCTTGCCAACAAACGACATACCGACTGGTAAACCACTCAAATATCCCATGGGCACTGTAATGCTTGGATATCCTGATACTGCGGCCTGACACGAACTGCCGCCAAGGCGATTATCCCCATTTATGAGGTCAATAGACCAAGGCGCAGAACTAGTGGGCATCACCAAAGCACAGAGGTCATGATCAAACATTGCCTTGTCAATCCCAACATCCCTGGTCAAGTAATGGCTAGTTTCAAGTGCTTGCTTATATTGAAAGTTATCCAAACCATCTGTTTCTTCTGAAGCAATTAATTGTTCCTGTCCAAAAAATGGCATGACTAATTTTCTATTTTTGTCATTGAATTCTATCAGTTCTTTTAATGAACCAACTTTGGCTGGCCCGGCTTGCCTCGCTAAATAAGCATTCAAACCAACTTTGAATTCTGTGCGCATAACTAGAAGTTCGTACTTTCTTATCTCAAGTTGTGACACAAGAGGAATTTCATCTATTAGTTCTGCACCCGCCTCCTTTAATCCCGCCAACGCTTGTTCAAATATATTATCAACACCGTCGTGAAAACCTGCATAATTTCGAACAATCCCAACTCTTTTTCCCTTCAATGCGCCCTTATCTTTTTTTCTAGATATTTTTTTTTCTTCTATTCTCTCAAATTCCATAGGGAAGTTATCGGATGGATCGTATCCAGAGATAATGGAAAGAATGATCGCCGCATCTGAAACAGTTTTAGCCATTGGGCCGGGTGTATCTTGGCTATGGGATATGGGAATAATTCCATTTCTCGAAACCATTCCAACAGTTGGTTTTATTCCAACGATTGAATTCATGGAGGAAGGCCCCACGACCGAGCCATCAGTTTCGGTGCCGATGGCGCCAGCACAAAAACCTCTGGCAACAGCAACAGCAGAACCTGAACTTGAACCGCCAGGAGTTCTATCCGTTGCATAGGCATTACGAACTTGTCCTCCTCGACTAGACCACCCACTTGAGGAACGTGTTGAACGAAAATTTGCCCATTCGCTGAGATTTGTCTTACCAAGCACAATAGCACCGGCCCCGCGAAGTCGCTCAACGAGATGAGCATCTTTTTGTGCAATGTTACTGTTTAAAGCCAGCGAACCGGCAGAAGTAATCATTTTATCTGCGGTATCAATATTATCCTTCAGAAGAATAGGTATCCCATGCAAGGGGCCTCTAACAAACCCATTTCTTCTTTCATTATCTAACTCTAGAGCAATTTTTTGCGCATCTGGATTTAAAAATGCTATCGCATTGTAATTTTCATCCTCTGATTGGATAGCTTCAATGTAGCTATTTAAAAGTTCAACAGCACTCACGCCACCGCTACCCAGCAAAGTAGCTAGCTCGTCAATTGTAGATTTTCTGATATCTACCAACCATTTTCCCTCATGCAGAAACAGACTAACTCGGCGTAAATATATTTACTCCATTTACCTCTTTTACTTTTCCATCTGCCCCTAGATAATCATTAGAAGTCATTTCCGACATCAAGTCTAAATCATCTGGTGTATTTGCAATGAACCTGCTTCCATCGGAAAGTCGCCCGAAGAGGATCCCAAACGATGGCCCCTTTCGGTCATGCATAATTGTATATGTTTCTATAGTAGCATCTCCATTTGCTACTTCAGTCACAAACGGTCCCTTATCAGCATCAATTTCAGCTTGATAAATCATTGGATCTTTGGGCGAAAATGGTTCTTCATTCGGTTCGGTGCAATAAATACCAGCCGATTGTTTTGTAACATAATTTCCGTTGGCCGTTACTAAGCCTTTGCTTCCCGGATTAGCTCGAACCTTATTCATCATTTCGGCAATTGAGTGGGTTACATAGTTATTACCGGGGCCTCCGAAGTAAGGAAGCCCGCCAGTTACAGTCAATCCTCGCGGGTCGTCCAATGGAATACCCATTTCATCGCATGCAATCTGGACTGCCGATGGGAAGCAACTATATAAATCCAATGCAGCCATATCGTCCAATGTACAATTAGCCATCTCAAAGGCTTCCTGGGCCACTTTTGACATAGCAGGTGACGAATGGAAATTTTTGCGGTCGCTAAGATACCAATGATCATATGCATCAGCACAACCATGCAAATATACCCATTTTTCTCTGGGGATACCAAGTTCTTTTGCTTTGGCAACAGAGGTCAAAATTATGGCTGCTGACTGATCAATAAACGCATTTGAGTTCATCAATTTCGTATATGGAAAACCGATATATGGATTATCTGAGCCAACAGTTGCTATCTGCTCGGCTGAAAACCCCTGTCTTCTGTCTGCCAAAGGGTTGCCTGCAGCAACAGCAGCGAAACCTGAAAAGAGTTTTCCCATCTCTAAACCATGGTCGGCTATAGTACGTCCTCTATTACCCCGTATTGCGTTTTCAATCATTGGATAAGCAAATATTGCTCCCGCCATGCGGTGACGGTCCTCTAAATCCGACCAGCCCCTGGTGGCTACCCCCCATTCTTCGAAAGCTCCCCCAGGGTCTTCGCTCCAATTCAGTTCAATACCAGCACGTTGAGCATTTTTCTGAGTTGCTAGTGCCTCGCCACCCGTTATCATTGCCGCCTGAAGTTCGCCGCGCGTTATCATTTCAAACATCCTATTTACGGACCATTGTGGCATATTCCCGCCAGGATGTGTGTATACTAGACGCTTAGCATTACTAGCTTCAAGGCGGTTAGCCAGCGATTTTGGAGGGTTAGCGTATTTACCAAACGGACATGTGAACCGCCAGCTTGTATCAGAGAAAGATCTCAACAATACTATTGTATCCAAAGCCTGCAATAGAGCATCACCGGCACCACTGTCATCTGCGGCTTTTCTTCCCGCCTCCGCTGTTAAATCTATCGGGGAAAGGGCAATTGCCGGATCAGCCTCCCTTTGGGTCACTTGTCCGCTGCCAACTAGGATTGGCACTCTCGTTTCATCCATTTCAAAACCTCCAATGCAACTGATTTAATTGAGTAAATTTATTTTTTTCAACCTAACTATGTAATTTTCTTTAAAGTCTCCTTGTAACGTCGTCCTCTGGCAACGTAATCCGCCGTGTCTATATGCATAAGACGTATTTGTTCCTCCGTTAATTGCCGCGCCACTTTTGCAGGAGAACCTATAATAAGTGAGTTTTCAGGAAATATTTTACCTTCAGTAACTAACGCTCCTGCTCCAACCAACGAGTTTTTACCAATTACAGCTCCATTAAGTACTACAGCCTGGATGCCAATTAATGCCCCATCCTCAATCGTACATCCATGCAACATCGCTTGGTGTCCAACCGTAACATTAGCTCCAACTTTCAGAGGGAAACCGGGATCAGCATGTAACACGGCACCTTCTTGAATATTTGTTTGCCCTTGTACCTCAATGGTATCGTTGTCGGCCCGTATAACTGCGCCAGTCCAAACAGTAACTTCCTCAGCTAAAGTCACCGCACCGATGACTGTGCCACCCTCTGAGATATACACTGTATCGTGGATTTTTGGTTTTTTACCATCAACTTCGTAAACTGGCATTATATCTCCGTCACTTTCTTCGCATCATAAAAAACTGGACGCTCTACCATACTTCCCCGAATGGACGAAGTTCAACAAGGAATGACCAGGTGGATCTATCTTGGTGGGCGATATGAAACATCTCTTCCGCTATTGCTTTTGGTTTAGCGAAAAAATCATCTGGTTTGTCCGGTGCCAATACAGGTCTTGTTCTTGGTGTGTCTATCGAAGCATCTATCATAATATACGATGTATGAATCCCTTTAGGACCAAATTCTCGCGCGATTGACTCTGCCAAAATACGTTGCGCTGCCTTTGTTGACGCGAAAAAGCCCCAATTTGTTTTACCTCTCGTGGCAGACGTGTTTCCAGTGATCAGTAAAGTACCCCTTCCATTCTCTAACATTTCGGGGATTGTGGCTCGAGCTAGATAGAGTAAGGCCGTTGCGTTTACGCGAAAATTCCTTTCTAAATCTTCTGGATCAAGTTCTAAGATGCCCCCACGGACACTTCTCAGAGCGTTATGTATAACGATTTCGGGCGCACCAAGCCTATTACGAACATCACCGATTGTTTGATTCAAGGCATGCAAGTCGCCGACGTCACATGGAAAGGCTGTTGCACCCTCAATTTCTTCCTCAAGGACGGCCAAATTATTGCTATCCCGCGCTAGCATAGCAACTTGATAACCACCAGCGGCAAATCGAGCAGCAATTTCGCCACCTGTTCCGGTTCTCGGTCCAACACCCGTCACAAGGCAAACTGGTTTTCTCATTTTCTCATCAATCCGTTTGTTGGCATCAAATTATTCTGGAAGCTCAATCTTCGTTGACAGTTGGTCGCACGGGATCGCCCAGAACATGCATCAGCCGATTAGCCCAACCGAAGAGCGATGTTGAAAGTATTAAATCGAGGATCTCCTCTTCATGCAATCCAACTGTTTTCAATTCATTCAAATCATCTTTATTTGCTCGCGATGGCGCATCAGACAGCTTTACTGCAAATTTGAGAATGGCAGCGTCTCGAGCAGAGAGTTTAGCATTTTCACCATCCACAAAAATTTTATCCGTCACATCATCGCTTTTTGTTAATTGAGCATGCCGCGACGCATGAACGGAGGCGCAATAGATACATCTGTTTACAATAGATGCTCCTATAGCTCCAATCTCACGCTCTGATCTACTCATTCCGCCTTTGTCATACATAATTGCATTAAAAAGAGGTGACCTAACTTTCAAAGACTCCACATCATGCGCCAGGGTAAGAACATAGTCGGACACTTTAGTATTAGAGGGCGTTATTTGAAGCGCCTCTAGTTGATCTGAGTTCGCTTCATCAAGTTTTATCGGTTCAATCCTAGGACGCCAGTCAGGTATAGACCGGGTAAACTTATGTAATATCTCGGTCATCCACTGCTCCTTTCATTAAACGAAGACCAGCAATTAGACGAATTTGATAGGCCATGAAACTATTCAGTTCTGCTAATCGCACTATGTCCGCGTCATTAACATGCGCGCTTTTAAGGGCAGTGATATCCCCTGCCACTACATTGCGGGTATCCTCAGCCACTTTGTCCATGAAGGAAAGGATCGATTTAAGGTCTTTTGTTTCACCTTTATAGGAGGGATTTGCGACTTTTTTGAAATTTCCAGCGTCTTCCAAATATTTATGGGCCAGGTCATCCTCTTGATGTTGAAAGGCAATGCGGGCTGCCAAAGCAGCACGCATACCATGATCGAATGCACCATATTCCCTTGGCCTCAATACAGCGTCCTCTGCAGCATCACTCATATTAAAAATATTTGAGCGATTTTGTATTGCCTTCTTTGCCTCAGACGAAGCTTCCACGCCGGACAAAGACAATACTGTAGTTTCAAACACATTCTTCATTTTCACCTCGTCCGTTGCCCCCATTAAAAAAACCCACCTATCTGCTTTCATATTTTTATTAATTAACTCTGAACGCTGGTTTCCGCTTTTCGACAAATGCTCTGACAGCCTCTTTATGGTCGCTACTTGCCATAGCTTCAATCAATCGTGGCGCCTCGCGATCCAACGAGTCTGCAAAGTTTAATTGGAGCGCATCTTCAAGATTGTCTTTCATTAAAGCCAAGGCCTTGCGGGGACCCCGTGCTAATTCGTCGGCAAAGTTAATCGAGTAATCCAAAAGCTCATTATCTGGGACAAGCCTATTATAAATGCCAAGTTCCAAACATCTTTTTGAGTCTATTCTCTCCGAAGTAAACAATAATTCTCTGGCTCGACCACTGCCAACAGCTCGAGTTAAAAGAGAAGAGATTCCATAATCACCACTCAATCCAACACGGGCATATCCAGTGGTTACAAAAGAAGACATACTTCCAATTCTAATATCACAGGCCAGGGCAAGCGATAAACCAGCACCCACTGCAGGTCCAGGTAATGCAGCCACAACAGGCTTACGAAGTTTTACGAGGGCCCCAGTTAGTTGACGCTGTCCCTCCGTTAATTTTAAAATTTTCTGGTCCGCGGTTAGTATAGGGTCATCTCTAGTAGCCATTCCCTTCACATCTCCACCAGCACAGAACGCGTCACCTGCCCCGGTGATTAATACTGCACCGACCCCATCATCTTCGCCCAGTTGCTTTATCATTCCCCGCAAAGCTGGAGTCAGCTCTGAGGAAAGCGCATTTTTAGCATTGGGCCGGTTAAGTGTTAAAACCCCTAACCCTGCCCGTTTTCTTGCGAGAAGTTGATCGGTTCCTGTATCTAAGTCAATAAAATGCATCATCCCAGTTATAAAGGTTAAGGCGCAGTATTTGCAAAACAAGGACGCTGACTTAGTGTGTCAAAATATTTCTTCAAATGCTCGGATGATTCCAGTGCCTCCTTTCCTTCGGGAAAGTTTTGTCCGGAGTTCAATATCGGCATTAAGAAACAATCCGCCATAGAAAACTCATCGCTGCCAAAGTATCCGGAGCTTACTGCCTCGTTGAGGATACGAAACATTTTTGGGAAACCCTTGATCGCTTTATCTATTTCATCGCGGATTACATTCCCATCTTTATCTTTGTTAAACATATATTGTACAACATATTGTCTCAGTATTAACCTATCGGCGGTTGTTTGGGCAAATGAGGCCCATTGAATTATCTTAGCTTCCTCTTTGGGTTCGGCAGGCACCATAGACGGTCCATCAAAAACAGTATCAATATAACGGGCTATCGCCATCGACTCGAATAGCTCCAGTCCGTCATGTCTCATAGCAGGGATTTGGCCCATAGGATGAAGCGATTTAACAAGGTCTGAATGAGGCAACTCAGCCAAGTGTTCATAGGACACCCCTTTTTCTTCAGCAACCATTCGAACAGTTCTTACAAAATTTGACCTTGGAAAACCTATTATCTCTAATGTCACCAATCTGCTCCTTCATTAAATTTCAAGAAATCTATTAATCTCCCATTATCCAACATATTAGAGCAAGACAATGTACCTTTTATTTCAGTATCAGGTTTTTCATCACATCACAGATCCAACTGATTAGAAATGATGAAGGCTTTTTAAGCTGGTGTTGGGTTATCCATTAATTCTGTCATCCGCAAAGAATGGACTTTGGGTTTTTATAAGCACCCTATTCTTTTAAAACCGATGCCTCTTACACATCACTAAATTAAACACGATGACGATACTGATTTTTTCCTGATTGATAAGCACCTAAACATTCTGGCATTCTTAGGAATTATTGATGAAGGATGATTTATGATGTCAGAAAAGAGGATTGTTTGGGGTATAGGAACATCCCGCACCATTAGAGCGCATTGGGCCTTGATCGAACTTGGGCTGCCCTACTCAATAGAAGTTGTGAGAACGCGAACCCCTGACACAGAAACTGAGGAATTTAAATCGGTCAACCCACGTCAAAAAATACCTGTATTAGAGGATGGTGAAATTAGAATCGGAGAAAGTGCTGCAATTGTTACGTACCTAGCCGAAAATTATCGCCACGGAAGCACAATTTTAATTCCCGAAGACAAAGCCTTACGAGCAAAATTTTTTGAATGGATGTCATTCATCACCATGGAATTAGACGCAACCAGCCTTTATGTTTTGCGGCGTCATTGGTCTCTACCCGAGATTTATGGCGACTCACCAGTCGCGAATAAGGCCTCTGAAGACTACTTTCAAAGGATGATAACAGCGGCTTCAAAAATGATAGATAATAAAAAACCATATCTCCTTGGAAATAGTTTCACGGGCGTTGATATTCTTTTAACCACCACTCTCAAATGGGCCGTTGATTATAACCAGAAACTTCCAGCGATCTTTAATGATTATCTCGCGAGATTAAATGAAAGGCCTCAGTATATTGAGGCACAAAGAGTGAATAATCCGACATGACAGGGCCGTTGAATGGGATACGCATTATAGAAATCGCGAATGTTGTAGCCGGCCCCTCAGCAGCAGCGCAACTGGCAGATCAGGGTGCAGACGTAATAAAAATAGAACCTCCTTCCGGAGACATAATACGGAAGTCGTCAAAAACGGGTCTGCCGCCAACGTTTATATCGTGCAATCGTGGCAAACGGTCTTTAACCCTAGATTTAAAACAAAATGCCGCCCACGAAATAGTGTGGAAGTTAATAGAGAAAGCAGATGTGTTAATTCAAAACCTTCGGCCAGGCGCAATGGAAAGACTTGGCTTTAGCGGCGAACAAGTTCAAAAACGAAATCCTAGATTAATTTATTTATCTATAAGCGGTTTCGGAGAAACTGGACCCTACTCAAAAAAACGGGTGTATGATCCTCTCGTTCAAGCAGTGGCTGGTTTTGCCGATATTCAGGGCGAGGGAATTCATCCCAAAATGATCCGGACGATAATTGCAGATAAAACGACGGCAGCATATTCGGCACAAGCCGTAACAGCAGCCCTCTATCATAGAGAAAAGACAGGGCAAGGACAGCAGATAAAAATCTCTATGCTTGATGCTATGATTTCACTGCTTTGGCCGGAAGGCATGGCGCCATTTACAATTATTGCAGATAATAATGTTATTCCTCCTCCATCCCATGATAAGATTTTTAAAACATCAGATGGCTATATTACCGCGGGTGCTGTCTCAGATTCTGAATGGCAAGGGATGTGCACGGCACTAGAACACCCAGAATGGCTTGATGATCCAAGGTTTGCAACCCAGCAACTTCGTAATACGAATAGAGATATACGCTATGAACTTATGGCCAGTGCAATCGAGACAGACACAAGTGATAAATGGCTTGATGCATTAGATCGTCATGATGTGCCTTGCGCGCCCGTTCTTCAACGATCCCAGCTATTCGACAATCCTCAGATAATCAATAATGAAATAATTTCAGAATTTGAACAACCGGGAGTGGGTCCCATCAGACAGGCGAGGCCTGCTGCGCGGTTTTCCCAAACCCCCACCGAAAAACCAAGGCCAGCCCCTGGGCTTGGACAGCATAATAATGAAATACTATCTGAACTCGGCTTTAATGAAGCCGAAATTGACAATCTCTCAAAGCTAAAAATCATTGGCTGAATTTCAAAGTAATAAAGGAAAACATATGAAGCTCCCCGTCGACCAAAACCTTAAAATTGGGATCCAAACTATTCATCGTGAACCAGATGATCAGCATGGACCCTGGTTACCTAAAATAGATGAGCTTGTGGAATTTGTTCAATTGGTAGACAATTCTGGTTTTGATTCATTATGGGTGGGTGATCATTTGTCGATGCCCCTGCCATTTTTTGATCCGTTTCAGCAACTTGCACAGGCCGCTGTAGCAAGTAGACGCCTACTCCTCGGGACGAGTGTCTATTTGCTACCACTCCGACATCCCGGTCCAGTGGCAAAACAGGCGATCACTTTGGATCACCTTTCGGAAGGACGCTTACTTTTCGGTGTTGGTATCGGCGGAGAATTCCCGAAAGAATATGAAGTCGCTGGCGTTCCTATGAATGAACGGGGTGCAAGATTGTCGGAAAGTATTGAGGTGATGAGGGAATTATGGTCCGGTGAACCAGCCTCATATAACGGTAAATTTTTTAAGTTTTCAGAGGTGCTTATGACTCCCCCGCCCCGACAAGAAGGAGGCCCACCCATCTGGTGCGGCGGGAGAAAAGAGGCGGCGTTCAAAAGAATGGGCCGCTTAGCAGATGGCTATGTCTCCTATGTTGTAACGCCGGATATGTACAGGGATGCTCTTGTTAAAATTGAACAGGCGGCCAACGAGGCAGGCCGGAAATTAAACAATTTTGGAACAGGACACCTAATCTTTACTAGAGTTGATGATAATTACGAAACCGCGCTAGAGACAGCCACATCATCTTTATCAAAGCGATACGCAATGGATTTTCGCCGGGCCGCAGAAAGATATGCAGCTTTGGGAAACCCAGAGGACGTAGCAGCCAAAATCATTGAATTTCATGAAGTTGGAGTTCGACATATCATTGTAGACTTAGTAGGTCCTTACGAAAATAGATTTCAACAGATTGAGCGTTTTTCTGCAGAGGTGATGCCGTTATTGACTGCTTTGCGCTAGACTATCTTCTCTAATTTTTGAAGTGTTCGAAGGTAATCCGGTCTCTCTTCGTCTCCCTGGCTATTTGGCCAATTAGTATAGGCGACTTCCCCTACATAAATATCCCCTCGAGAATCCACGGCCAACCCATGGGGAGCCATAAATTGGCCTAGGTCTAAACCTGGTCCATCTTCGCCTCCCAAACGGGCGAGAAGTTCACCCTCGTTACTCACGATACTAATTCGAGGGCCGAGATTTTTGTAATAACGATTAACCGCCATTCCAGGTCCCAATTCGCCTATAAAGCAATGTGGACATTTACCCCGCGGCATATATAAGCCGCAAGGTCTATGTAAATTATTCCACTGTGTTTCATATTTGCCGTCTGTATTGAAGACTTGTACCCGATGGTTTTCCCGATCAGCAACATATAGCCAGCCGTCGTCATCAGCGACAATATTGTGCACAAGGTTAAATTGTCCTGGTTCAGTTCCGGTCTCACCCCAGGTTTTTACGAGTTTCCCATCAGGAGTATATTTGTGAATACAAGCATTCCCGTAACCATCTGAAACAAATATATGATTGTCAGGGGACAGTGCAGTGTGCGTGCACCGATGAAAAGGTTCTCCACTCATAAATGGAGCTGGCTTCCCTGGCACACCAATTTCCAGGAGAACCTTTCCCTCAGGCGTTATTTTTCTCACAGTATGGTCGCCATCATCTGTGCAGTAAAGCATATCATCGGGACCAATATGTAGCCCATGAGCTCGTGTAAATAGACCTTTTCCCCATTCCCGAAGAAAGTTTCCATCACGATCAAAAACAATCATTGGATGTTCGCCCCTATTAAAAACAAAAACCTGATCTTTGCTGTCAACAGCGACCGCAGCCACATCAAGAAATGTCCATGTATCTGGCAATTTAGCCCAATTATCGATAACCCTGTAACGATGTTCCCCAGTCCCAAGTATCACTGACATTATGTCTCACTCCCTGGTTTTTGATTCCATGTTTATTAAAATTATTTAAAACTATTACCGATTACGAAAAAAACTGAAAGATCTCGACCGCCTACATTCGTTATATGATTTAAAAAAAACACTCAAAAATCCTATTCCACTCCGACCGATAACTTATTAACTTGTTTTGAGTCTTCCAGTGCTGCCATTCAAGGTATCCAAAAATGTCAGATAAAATGCATATTCTTGGTTTCATGATGTATACCCCCATAAATCACATGACACTCAGTTGGGCCGATCCTGACGATCAACAGGTGAGTCAATTTGGATCTATGGAGTATTGGCAAAATCTTGCTCAAACAATGGAACGCGGAAAGTTTGATGGATTGTTCTTCGCAGATGTGCCCAGTGTTTACGATATGTACAAGAACACTACAGATTATGCGATTAAACACGGCGTAAGTTGGCCAGCCCACGACCCAGTGACACTCATAGGAATCATGGGGGCAGCAACAAAGCGTTTAGGGATAGCCCCAACAGTATCGGCAGCCAGCCTTCATCCATTCCTTGCTGTGCGGTCCCTTTCGAGTCTCGACTTCTTAACAAAAGGCCGGGTCGGGTGGAATATAGTGACGGGGAATGCTCGCTCCGAGCATCGGGCCATGGGATTGGAAGTAATGGAGCACGATGAACGCTACGACAGAGCCGACGAATATATGAAAATATGTTACGCTTTGTGGAATGGGATTAGTGAGGAAGCAATTTTGGCGGATGCTGAGCACGGTATTTATGCTGACCCAGCTAAAGTAAAAAAAATCAACCATAACGGTAATTATTTTAGCTGCTATGCGACACCCTCTGTGCTCCCATCTAAGCAGGGGAGACCTGTCTTATTTCAAGCGGGTTCATCGGGGCGTGGTCAACAATTTGCTAGAAAGCACGCTGATGTAATTTTTGCAATTCAGCCTGATTTAGCTCGCATGAAACTGTTTATGGATCAAATTAACCAAACCACTGCACCTTCAGAAGAAACAAAGACACCCCGTGTAACCTTTGCGGTTCAACCATTCATTGCAAAAACAAAGAAGGAAGCAATTGAGAAAAAAAATGAAATGTTATCGAGGATACCGATAGAGGCGGCGCTCACCCGCATTTCAGGAACATTCGGTATCGATTTAGATACCGTTGATATCGACCAACCGTTGCAGGAAATAAAGACCCAAGCATCACAGGGGTTAGTCAAAACAATGTCCCAGATGTTCAATGATAAAAACATGACCCTGAGAGAAGCAGTACGATTATCAGGATTAGCTGGGCTTATTCCCCAAATCATGGGCTCCCCCGAGATGATCGCTGATGAACTGGAGTTGATCTGGAAGGAGACCGGTTGCCATGGTTTTAATATAACACCTGCCGTGGTACCAGGGGGATATGAAGATTTTGTAAACGAGGTCGTTCCCATTTTACAAGATCGCAATATTTTTCGAAAAGAATATGAATCTGAAACATTTAGAGGAAACCTGCTCTCCTAAACACTCGGTGCAACCCTCTACGAATGACCAATAAGGCTACTTTCCGTGAATATTACGTCAGATTGATTTAAAGACCCAACCTGTAAACTCTGTTAGCATTACCAAAGTAAAGCTTTCTTTTTTCATCATCGGAGTAATTTCGGGTTATAAATTTAAGCGCGTTCCACAAACTGTTAAACGTTGTTGTCGCGCCATCTACCGGGTAATTACTCTCAAAAAGACAGCGATCCGCCCCAAAAAGCTCGATGCCAGTCTCTATTACCGGGCGCCAAGCACCCGCTAATTCTAGATAATCCTCCTTTTTATTTTCAACATCAAAACCCCAAACTTTCATACCAAGACCACCAATCTTGACCATAACATTTGGGCAATGAGCAACTAACTTTAATCCATCACGCCACTCTCTAAAAACTTGTTCTTTATCATTCAAATATCCGCCCACCCCCAGCTTGAAACCAACGTGGTTAAGGATAATAATCGTGTCTGGAAATGACTCGGCTAAGTCGGCTAATTCGTTAAGTTGTGGATGAAATAAAACTGCATCAAACGTAAGTCCTCGGGGTTGAAGGTGAGAAAATCCGCATCTAAATTCTGGATCGAGCATGAGCCCTGAGCGCGGGCGGATACTCACGTGGTCATACACTGCTGGGTCGGAAGACCAGTAAACTCCCCTTCTTATTCCTTTAAATCTCCCCTTTCCAGCCTCCATATGAGCATCGAGAACATCAGCGACTTCATTACCCGATTCTAAGTCTGCGTATCCTATTATTCCCTGACAAAGTCTCTGTTCATTAGGCAGTATACTGTCATATAACCCCGCGACAAATTCTGTTTCACCAACGGGATGTAACCATTTGGGACCTTCAGTATAATATTTTTCCCTAACCTCGATATAAACAGATCCGACTATATTGTGCCCGTTCATACAATCTTGCTTATATTTCTCTATCGTATAGGAATGCCTGTCTGTATCGATTAAATGATGATGAGCATCAATTATAGCAAGATCCGGCTCAAGAATCGTCTGCTGGTTACTCTCCATCAATTGCATCCTTTAATCATCGCCGAGGCTTTTTCACCAATCATTAAAGATGGCGCATGAAGCGCAGCATTGGGAATCCTGGGAATAATAGAGGCATCAGCTACTCTCAGTCCAGAAACACCCCGAACCCGCAATTCTGGATCAAGCACTGAATCCTCGTTCCCTCCCATAGCACAACTACCGCATTGGTGATAAGCGGTCGCACCATTCTGTCGGATTTCTTGCTCCAATGCCATATCATCGACGACGTCTTTACCAGGAATTATCTCGCGGGAAATATATTTTTTTATAGCAGGTTGCTGCATCATACTTCTCATTCTTACTACAGCTTTTTTTAATACTTCCATATCCCTTGGGTCTGAAAAGTAACCCGAATCAATTCTAGGGTGGGCCATAGGATCTGCAGATCGAAGTGACACTGATCCATGACTAAAAGGAGAGCCCTGATATATTGTTAAGCCAAACCCATGTTCTTTTGGGATTAAATCTCTTATCTTAAACTCAGCGCCTCCCGCCTTTGTTGGACCCAGTGCTGACAGTAAGACGACTTGAGCGTCAGGAGTTTCCAAACCGGAATCAGTTCGAAAGAACCCTCCAGCGACTGCATAACTCTCTGCTAGTGGACCAGTTCGATTCAATAAATACTCAAAACCTGCTTTCACAGCATTCCAGGGCCTAAGATGCTTACTAGCTGATACCGGCTCAGAGCAAAGATACTGGGGCCTATAACACACATGATTTTGCAGTGTTTTCCCAACTTTGGGCGATACGACTTTTACAGGTATATTGTGTTTCCTTAGCTCATCTTCCGGTCCAACCCCTGAAAGCAATAGTAAATGGGGGCTTTTTATAGCGCCCGCCGAAATAATGATTTCGCCATCTATGTGTATGGTCTCTACCTGGCCGTCGTATAAATAATCGACGGCAGAAGCTCTGCCATCTTCAATATTCACTTTTAAGGCATATGCGTTGGTATATATATTGAGGTTACTTCGGCTGGAGAGTGGGTTTAAGTACGATTTTGCAGAGCTCATTCGTACACCCTCCCCGCTATTTATATCATAAAATCCAAATCCCTCGATAGCATCGGTATTCATATCGTCCAGAATCGGGAATCCCTCGTCCTGTGCCGCCTGAAGGAAAGCATCGCAAATAGCTAACTTTGGTTCGGCTTGACGCACTTTTACCGGCCCCTCCCCTCCGTGCCATTCGGTTTCGCCTCGCGCGTTTGTCTCTATTTTCTTGAAGTACGGCAAAATGTCTGCGGATGCCCATCCCTCGCACCCCATCTGACGCCAGAAATCATATTCTTTGGAATGACCATGTGTGTAGATCATGCCATTTATACTGCTTGAACCACCTAGAACCCGTCCTTGGAGCCACGTCAGCTTTCTGTTGTTCATAGTTGGTGTAGGCTCTGATTCAAATCCCCAATTAAATCTTGGATTATTTGCAACAGCAAAACCAAGTCCGGGTAAATTCAACAGTAGGCTATCATTTTTTCCACCAGCTTCTAACAAAACCACCTTGTAATTCGGGTTTTCTGAAAGTCTAGCTGCAATCACCGCTCCTGAAGCGCCAGATCCAATTACAAGAAAATCACATGTCTCACGAAAATTTTTCATCAATGAATAACTTTGTATATTTATAAATATCCTGCCAGATAGTAACAGATTTTCATTTATTACCTGCTAGCAATAAAACTATGAACTATTAAATCAGATATATAAATTGCCGCTTTCTGTCACTCTCTTAAAAAATAATGCCCCCGCATCAACCTAACGTCGCCGACATTAATCACCTAAAAAAAACCTTCAGGCTACTATCAAGTGATAGACAAACATACGATGATCATGGCAAAATAGCAGTTGGAAGATTGTTATCGTTTAGTTCTATCAGGAGTACTATTTTGAATACTAACAAAACACATTCGATCCAGGGGACCCCATCCGATACCATGGCGGCGGTGCTTCTAGGGCTATTTGTTGGGGCGTTCTTCATCCTTGGTGTTGGGTTTACCCACTCTGATACTATCCACAATGCTGCTCACGACACCAGGCACTCTACCGCGTTTCCCTGTCACTGACGCTAGATCCTATGATCCGCAAATTATTTTCATCGGCTATTTTAGCTGGATTAGTAGCAGGCCTTTTAATCTCAGCAGTTTATCAATTTACGACTGTGCCTTTGATACTGCATGCTGAAAGCTTTGAAGATTTTAAAGGCCAGGAAAAAGCTACGTTGGGAAACCCTGAAAAATCTCTGCATCCGACTTACCATTATATAATTGTTAAAGCATCCATCGTTCCCGTTCACGGATCAGAAAAACATGCTCCCGAAAAGACTTGGGCACCTCAAGATGGCCTTGAACGAATTTTTTATACAACAGTTACAGCAATTTTAACTGGTATAGGATTCGCATTGCTGCTGATATCAGGCATGATCATGCGACGAGAAAAAATAGACACTAAACGCGGATTATTATGGAGTGGAGGCGGTTTTATAGCATTCGTCTTGGCCCCTTCCCTTGGATTACCGCCAGAACTTCCAGGAATGGTAGCCAGTGATATACTGGCTAGACAAGGTTGGTGGATAACTACTGCTATTGCGTCTATCGTCGGTCTCTGGCTTCTCGTTTTTAATGAAAAAATACATTATAAAATTTTGGCAGTTATTATCGCCCTCACGCCTCATTTAGTTGGAGCGCCACATCCTGAGGTACTATCCGCTGATGGAGTACCACCCGAACTAGCCGCCCAATTTGTCACCGTATCTATTGCTGTAGGTGGTTTATTCTGGGCATTCATCGGCGGTTTCTCTGGATACTTTTACGAACGCCTGGAGCGGACTAATAGTTGAGTAAATCATCAATCCGCCCAAAATCTATCAATATTTATGAAATGATACAAAGTACTTGGAGGATTGAATGTTAAAAAAAGTGGCCGTCGTGGGGGCGGGCTTCATCGGCCGTTCTTGGGCAATGGTGTTTGCACGAGCCGGTTGCGAAGTTTCTCTATATGACGCTTATCCCGACGCGCTTGAGCAAGCACTAATTTTGCTCAAAGAAAACCTTGTCGACCTTGAAACGAATAAATTGATAGAATCAGCCAAAGTCGTAAAGTCCCGAATAAGACCTGTAAGTACTATTGAAGATGCAATTGTTGACGCTCAGTGGGTGCAAGAAAATGCTTTAGAACAGGTAGAGATAAAAAGAGAGTTATTTGGTCGGATGGATAAACTTCTGCCCACCCAGACAATCATTGCCAGTTCTACATCGGCTATCCCCTGCAGTGAGATTAATTCCGGAATGCAAGGTGCCGCCCGGATGCTCGTTGCTCATCCAGCCAACCCCCCATATTTATTGCCAATTGTCGAATTGTCCGGATCATCAGAAACAAGTGCTGATACACTGGATCGCTCGAGAGACTTTCTTGAAACAATAGGCATGGAAGTCATTACAGTTAATAAAGAAACCAAAGGCTTTGTCTTAAACAGACTTCAAGTGGCTTTGCTGAATGAAGCCTTCAAACTTATCGAGGACGGTGTTGTCTCTGGAGCAGACCTCGATAAAACTCTGAAACATGGACTTGGTTTGCGCTGGTCTTTCATGGGACCAATGGAAACGATTGATCTAAATGCACCAGGAGGTATTCGTGACTACCTTGAACGATTTGGACCTTCTTTTGGAGAAATAGCAAAGGAACAATCAGAAATACGTCCCTGGAATTCAAGAAAGTATGAAAACCTGGAAAAAGATAGACGTGCAGTAATGAATGCTAGCGACCTCAATGAACGTGCAAAATGGAGAGACAGACGGCTCATGGCCCTTGCACGACATAAAATGGACGTCGACAAGCAGTTGGGAACATAAACCCATTTATCCGCAAAACATTTAGGTTTTAATTTCAAGAAATAACCCTTAGGAGCAAGTGGCATGCTGAAAATTGGTTTACTTGGATTGGGCGCAATAGGTTCTGATGTTATTGAGATGGCGAAGGATGAATTTGCTGATCGAATAGAAATACCAGCTGCATTGGTTCGACGCCCGCGTGATCCCGCGACAATCAATAGAACAGTGATAACAAACGATTTCGATACGTTTTTCTCAAAAGAAACTGATCTTATTTTGGAAGTAGCTGGTCACTCTACGGTTCAAGATTACGGTGAGCGTATCCTCAAAGCAGGTAGGGATTTTATGGTCACTTCTGTAGGCGCGTTCACAGACGATACACTATATCAAAAATGTATCAAAGCAGCCCAAGCTTCAGGAGCACGATTAATCATACCTTCTGCGGGGATCGGGTCGCTCGATACTTTATCAGCGGCAGCAGTTGGCGGCCTGACATCTGTCCATATGATCGTTCGCAAAGATCCTTCAGCCTGGCACGGCACACATGCAGAAACTTTATTTGATTTAAATTCATTAAAGGAGCCCACCGTTATTTTTGAAGGTACTCCGAGAGAAGGGGCTGCTCTATATCCCCAAAACGTAAATATCTCTGCTGCAGTATCCCTTGCAGGTCTTGGATTAGACAAAACACGTCTGACGATAATAGCAGATACGGAAATTGATACACATGTCTGCGAAATACATGCTGAGGGCAATTTTGGTTCCTATTCTTTCTCAGAAAACCTTGCCGTCGCCGAAACAAATAGAAAGACTGGAAAAATAGTTGCGATGGCGGTTATGAAAACGGTTCGTCAGATGGTGAGCCCCGTTATCATTGGGGTTTAAAAAGTTCGGCTGAGTTCCATCATCCCATCATGACCAGAAGCGGGAGGAAGGTTCTTCTGGTGCTGCCCGGATGTTCACTGAGATCAAGAATGACGGGGCTAATGTCTGGTATTCCTGAGCTGAGCTGGACCTCTATTTATAACGCTGTAAGCCGTTTACTGCGAAGGAGCATGGGCAGCCTTAGAAGTTGAGCCGTATAAAGATTTCGGATCGGCGATTACGCGGCTCGGAGATACCATCAAGGGTTTCCACAAGTGGTGTAGTCTCGCCTGCTGCCGAGATGCCTATATACTTTTTCCCAATGCCAAAGTTTGAGAGTGCTTCATGCACACCAATGGCGCGTTCGAGGGATAGGCTCTGGTTATACTTTTCAGGACCTTTCCTGTCGGCGTGACCCGTTACCGTAAGGGACACTTTCTCATGCATTGGAATACGTGCAACTTCACTGGAGAGAAAGACCTGGTCATCGGCAGATATCTTGGAGCTGTCATGATCATAATAAATGACAATCTTGCGCTCAGCTTTTGCATCATCCGTTATGGTCAGACCCACTTTTTCCTGGATACCATCCATCGCGGTATTGAAACGGTCCCGGCATAGTTGGATGTGATCAACCTGCCATCCCTCTTCTGCCTGTTCTATCCAGCAGTCAAAACCAACAACTGCTTCTGCAGCCATCTCCGGCATTGTTTCCTTGATACCAATTTTCAAAGCGGTATCTAAACGCTTGGAAGCTTTTTGAAGATCTTCTTTAAAGTCCTCATGCACATACCAGTTCTCCAACTTCTCCGGACCGGGGACTTCTTTATCATTCAGGACGGCCATTGCCTTGGTTGCGAAATGGGCCGCATCTGGCAGGTCCACCATTTCCTCGGCTTCGTATTTTACGACCGCTTTATACTTACTGGCTAAGTGACTTCGATAATCAGAACCCGTTATGGTCTTCTGATGAATCTCGGCGATGTTCATATGGTCACAGGCAACAAGTGCGAGTGATGCGATACCTAAAATAAATAATTTAATAACTGACATGGAGATCTCCTTTTTTAACTGGATTATTCTTCCAGTCAAAATTGCTCGCAGTATGTTCATAAGATGAAAAATTGAGGCGAAAATTTGTTGAATAACGTTTTTTATTTTTTCCATTTCAACTCCGTTAAACTGCTCGTTTTTACAAACACGCGAATTTTTTACTGAAATTGAAACGGAATTGAGCGATGATTTATTGCAGCCGATAAAAAAAACTTTAGTTTAGGGACTAATTAGCTCACGAGATGAGTCGCTTTTCTTAAGAAACCCTTTCAAATGATGG
>PAQA01000016.1 GCA_002709155.1 Rhodospirillaceae bacterium | reverse complement strand
GACCAGAGGAATGTCGAGCATTTATGATCAGAACGAAAACCTGGAAATATATTTATTACGATGGATTTACGCCCCAGCTTTTCAATTTGGAAGAGGATCCAGATGAGATGAATGATTTAGGTGCGAGCGAAATTCATAAAGATATAAGAGAGCAATTATTTCAACAATTATTTGATTGGATGAGAACCCGAAAATTACGGCCGACACTGAGTAATAAAGAAATAGCATCTCGAACAGGTAAGGGCAAACAACGCGGCTATCTCATTGGTGTTTGGTAATTGTTGGAACTTTACAATAATAGTATGATTGTAGATAAAAATTAAATTTCAGTTTTTATAAAAGGGTTCGTGCGTATGAGAGATTTAGAATTTGGATGGTTTTTGCCAACTCGTGGTGACACTTTGGATTATGCCGTTCCCCAACAAATTCCACCATCCCTTGATTTATTTGAACGGGTTGTAAAAGCTGCTGAAGACAATGGTTTCGAGTACATCCTTTTACCAGTAGCAGCCGCTTGTTGGGATGCGTGGTTAACGAGCGCTCTCCTGACGCGCAATACTAAAAGTATAAAGATGTTGGTTGCTGCAAGGCCCAGTTACATAAACCCAGTTTTAATGGCAAAAATGATTGCAACGTTCGATCAACTTACTGAAGGAAGAATCTCGATTAATTTAATCGCAGGTCAAAATGAAGTTGAGAACGAGGCAGAGGGTGTAGGGTTAGACAAAGACCAACGTTATGAAGCTATGGAAGAAGAAGTGGAGATATGCAAAGCACTGTGGTCAACGCAAGGTAAGGTGGATTATTCAGGCAAGCATTATAATTTAAAACAGGCACATATCGGACCAGAAATCTATCAAAAACCATTTCCAAAATTTTACTTAGGCGGAGGTTCTTCGCAAGCGGCTGAACTATCGGCAAAACATTCAGATGTGCACCTATTCTGGGGCGATAGTGTTGAGCGTATCGAAAAAAATATTCTTGAGATGCAGGCATTAGCTGCCAAGTATGGGCGAGAAGATCAAATTGGGTTTGGCATGCGGCTTCAAATTATATGCAGGAAAGAGGAAGATGAGGCCTGGGAAGTTGCAGAAGGCCTCGTCCGAAATGTAACAGATGAACAAAAGGATGTGATAAAAACCCATTTTGCAAACTCGGTAGCGAATCAGCGAGTACGGCAATTAGCGGAGGAATATGGAAAAAAGATATCTCCAAACATGTGGACTGGTCTGACACAGGCCCGACCTGGGGCTGGAGTAGTGATTGTTGGTAACCCGGAACAATGTGCCAAAACTTTGCAAGATTATATTGATATTGGATGCCATTCATTCTGTTTATCCGGCTATTTGCATGATGAAGAAGCAAAACGATTTGGAAAATGGGTTCGGCCTCTACTTTTCGAAAAAAATAAAGGCAGAATGAAGGCTATATAGAGACCCGAGAAATTAAGCACGGACAGATCAGTTAAATGTTAATTTATTTCTTATTGGTAGCGGCAATTCTGTTAGAAGTAGCAGGAACCCTTCTGCTACCGGTAACCCAAAACTTCTCACGTATCTTTCCTACAGTTATAATGGTGGGTTGCTATCTAGGATCATTTTTTCTTTTAACATTTGTTATAAAAGTTCTTCCCATCTCTATAGTATACGCCACGTGGAGCGGTCTCGGTGTTTTCACTGTTGCCATATTGGGCTATTTTTTGTTTGGGCAAAGTTTATCGTGGCAAGCTATCTGTGGCTTGTTTTTGATAGTGATTGGTGTCGCAATAGTGAATGTTTTTAATAATGCACACAGTTGAAGAATAAGACGTTTCCTATATATAGTGAGGTTTGTTAATTGGCATTTAAGTGATCGATTTTTACTCACCGTCTAGATCGCAGGATTAAAAAATTGAAGAATAAAAGATACGATGCTGTTGTTTGTGGTGCTGGTATAGCCGGTGTCTCCTCAGCCTACTATTTGATTCAAGCGGGATTAAAACACATTTTATTAATTGATGAAGGGGCACCCCTCTCACTCACGAGCGACAAGTCGACTGAGTGCTACAGGAATTGGTGGGCTGGTCCAGACAGCACAATGGTTTGCTTTATGAATAGAAGTATAGATTTGATGGAGCAGCATGCGCGTGAAAGCCAAAATCGTTTTCTTTTAAACCCGCATGGTTATCTGTTTGCTACTTCGTCTAGAGACATGATTGATGTATTTGAAAAGCAAGGCAAAGAAGCAGAAGAGTTTGGAGCGGGGAAATTCAGAAATAATCCCAGTAACTCCGGTTATATTAGGAATCCAAATACTGGATATATAAGTGAACTCGATGGTTCTGATCTCATAACGGGACAGTCTAACATCCAAGAAATTTTTCCGTACCTCAATGAAAAAACGGTGGCCGTATTACACGCCCGACGCTGTGGCTCTATGAGTGCGCAGCAATTAGGGATGTATCTATTTGAAGAAGCAAAAAGAAACGGTTGCGAATTTAAAACCGCTTATATGAAGGGAGTTGATACCAAGGCAGGAGCAGTTAACTCGGTTATTATAGAAAACAATGGAGTAGAGGAGCAAATTGAGAGTGATGCAGTTGTTCTTTGTGGAGGCCCACATATTAACGCGACACTTAAATCTATGAAGATTGAACTTCCTATCCTGGTTGAAAAACACGTTAAAATCAGTTTGCCCGATACTTTTAGTGTTGTGCCTCGTTCTGCGCCATTAATGATCTGGGCTGATGCCATTAAGCTAAATTGGTCAACCGAAGAATCTGAGGAACTAGAACAGTTTTCAGAAACAAAATGGCTCTTACAAGAGTTTCCAGCTGGAGTACATGGTCGGCCTGTGGGAGAGGGAAACCAAGTTCTTATGTACTGGACGTACGATTGTGAGAGTTCAGAAAGACCATCTTTCCCTCTAGAGTGGAACGAGTATTTGCCGGAGATTACGCTTCGTGGAATGGCTCATATGATACCTGGACTAAAACAATATTTAGACCCTATGCCTAAACCTTATGTTGATGGTGGCTATTATACGAAGACACCCGAAAATAGACCGTTAATTGGGCCATTGGATATAAAGGGCGCTTTTATTTGTGGTGCCTTTTCAGGCTTTGGAATAATGTCGGCCTGTGCTTCGGGGGAGTTAATAAGTAAGCACGTAACTAATGGGATACTTCCATCTTATTCTAAAGCGTTTGACCCTTCACGATTTAGTGATAGTAACTATCTTGCTGCGATAGAAACATGGGACATGGATGGTCAGTTATAAGAAACCTCCCAATTGCTCTTTGAGCGGAACTTGGATATTAAACTAATGGAATTTTGGCATTTTGGCGTGCCCTCGATAGGTGGTGTAGAGGCCTTGGCTCGGTAATGTGAACAATTAGGTTTTGATGGATTAACCCTGACAGACTCGCAAAACTTATCTAATGAAACTTATATAACTTTGGCATTAGCTGCTCGCGCAACCTCCACTTTGATGATTGGGCCTGGAGTGACAAATCCCCTGACGCGTCACGCTGCGTTAACTGCATCAGCTATCGCAACGCTTCAAGAGGTTTCGGAAGGCCGCGCAATTCTCGGTATAGGGCGTGGCGACTCCTCGCTCTTTAATATTGGTCACAAACCCGTTTCTCCAAGTGTCTTTCAGAACTATATAGAGACACTACAAATATATCTAAATGGTGAATCTTTAGATGCAAATGGTTACGAGAGCCAATTAAAATGGCTAAGAAATTCTAATATTCAAAAAGTTCCTATAGACGTTGCGGCAACCGGGCCCAAAATCATAGGGATGGGAGCTATAATCGCAGAACGTGTAAGCTTCGCTTTAGGAGGTGATGTTGATCGGATCGCATGGGGTATAAATCAGGTTAATCAATCACTATCGGAAAAGGTGCGGACTATCGGGGTTAAACCGTCGCTTGGTGTTTATTTAAATATCTGTGTCCATGACGATTTTGAGCGGGCTGCAGAGTTGGTCAGACCTGGGGTCGGCATTTTTGCTCATTTTACTGGCATGCCGGGTGCGAATAGGGAGCACGTAAATCAGGCCGATCAGTCTATGTTTGATAAATTGGGAGCAGGCTACGATAAGATTCGTCATGGAAGAGGCGATGCTTCCCATGCTCAAGAAATGTCAGTTGAGTTCATCGATCGATTTTCAGTTATTGGTCCACCCGAGGTCTGCATAAAAAAAATTAAGGATATACAAAAACTCGGTATAGATAGGGTGTCGGTTATAGGGCCGCGCCCAGATCACTTTGGTGATGAAGCTGACGAGGCCCTAGAACGCTTTGCTTCGGACGTTATACCCGCTTTTAAAAAATGACTATTTCAGTGCATCTAGTCTGCTGATGATACCTCTACTCAAGCATGTAGCTTTCTAGAAAGTTTTTTCCGAATTTGGTCTATATTTATTGGAAGGTATAAATGTCGTACGTACGGGCTTCCTTTCATCATTAACCCATAGTTGTCTATCTGGATGCATTCCTGCTCCATAGATGGCTGATACTGCTGACCTACGCATACGATTTAGTAGTCGAGTGTCTGCATTTCCAACGGATGGATGCATGCCTCCATTTTCGTCGACTACTTTCTTCCATTTTGATTTTCTTGATTTTAACGTATCGGCATTCTTTAGTTCTGTGCAATTAATTTCATTAATATCCAAGTCGATTATAACTTCATCACCGTTTTCAATAAAAGCAATTTCGCCCCCTAAAGCCGCTTCCGGGCCAACATGTCCTATAACCAAACCAACGGAGCCTCCCGAGAACCTTCCATCGGTCATAAGTCCCACAACGATATTATTTTCACGACAAAGGGTTGTTATCCGCGATGTGGAGTCTAACATCTCTGGCATGCCTGGGGCACCGCTTGGTCCTTCGTAACGCACGATAATCATATCATTATCCTGAAACACATCCGGTTCATTTTCTAGAGAGTAAAGCAGTCCTTCCTCACCATCAAAAACTCTCGCTTTACCAACAAATTTATTATTTTCTAATCCTCCCTCTACCCCTGCTAATTTAAGGACTGAACTGAACTCTGGGGATAAATTTCCGCCTAGAACTCTTAATCCGCCGGTTGGTTTGTATGGCTTTTCTACCGTATAAATTACTGTCCCATCAGGGGTAGGTGGATTGAGACGATCGATTTGTTCTGATAGTGTTTCCCCAGTGCAGGTCAAAGTATCCCCATTCAATAAACCCGCATTTAATAACTCTTTAACGATGACTTGAACGCCGCCTTTTTCGTCGATGTCTACCATTGAGTAACTGCCAAATGGTCGGGCATCAATTAAAACAGGTACGACGTGCTGGGATAGATGATTAAATTCTTCTGGAGACATAATATCCTTGGCAAAATCTCTGAACCCAGCAGCTCTTGCAATCTCAGGCCCGTGAAGTAATACGTTTGTTGATCCTCCCACGGCCATTGCTACAATCATTGCATTTCTAATAGAATCACGATTTACGATATCACGGGGCGTAACTTGAGATTCAATCATTGCCTGCAAATAATCTACCAATTCACTGGGGAATTTCTCTAATCTCCGTTTGTCGTCCGAAGGTGGAGCGATCATATGCAATGGTTCTAGTCCCATAACGCCAATAAAGGTCTGCATGGTATTGTAGGTGAACATTCCCCCGCAACTGCCAAAACCAGGACACGACTCACAAGCTATCCGTTTTTTCATCTCTTCATCGTCGCTGCCAGCAACTTGAAACCCGGAGATTATATCGATCCGCTCCTTTGTTACTGAGTCGGTGCCAGGGCGAATAGGACCATCTGACATTATAATCGCAGGGCGATTATGTTCCAAGATAGCTGATACGGTTCCAACTGGTGGTTTGTCACACGCGACAACAGCTATTGTTCCTTCTAAACCACTCGCACTTAAATGTTCACAGACAGAGTCGTGTGTCACCTCTCTTCCGATCAAAGAATAACGCATCTCTTTTGTGCCATTACGCATTCCGTCCGACGTGGCTACAGTATACTCCGGCTGAACAAGACGCATAGAGAGTTTACCCGCCTCAGTGCCTATCCTTTGACGGAGGCTTTCGTGGATAGTTTCAACTTTATGTTGGACACCTAAATAACATTGAGAGTCTCCTTTATTACCAATTACTCCTACAGATGGTTCATGGATTAAATCAATATCGGTTCCGAGTTCCCTAGCAATACCGACGGTTTGGGCATTTCTTCCCGGATTTGTATCTATTAGAACCGTTTTAGAATTTCGCATTCCAATTCCCCTAAAACCCCAATGCTCGTATTATCGACTGGTTATTAACAAATTAGCGAACAGGGCCTTTATATAAAAGAATTACTATTTGAGAAAGGCCCTTGCTCAAATTCTATCAGAAATAACTAATTATTATTTAATGTGCGAGCCAAAGTTTCCCGCTCTTCTTCAATTATATGATCCGGGAATTGGCTCATGAAACAGCAACATACGCCTTGATCAATCATTGTTCGTGGGCCGTTGGGATGGCCTATGTGCTTGTATACTCCGTGACTGTGTCCGTGACTGTGTCCGTGACTGTGTCCGTGACTGTGTCCGTGACTGTGTCCGTCACTGTCTCCCTTGCTGTGACTATGATCATCATTATCGTCGGAGTTTAAGGCGGTTGGATTCTCATCGTCTTCGGGATCTATTATCGGTCTATATTCTGCGTGGTGATGATGCACATCAACTTCGCCCTTGGCTAATCTTTTTTTGAACGCTCCCATCAGATCGTGGTTCGTCTGTAATCGACCTGTTTGTGCTTCAGATATTCTCTCCACGAAGGTATTGATCACATGATCCTGATCAGCAAGGTAATGAGCTTTGATAAACGTCACCTCTGGTGCCGTCTTAGCTACTCGATCTACATAGTTGTATATCCTATCAATTAATTTTCCTGAAAATAGAAAATAAGGGGCTACCACTATTTTCTTGTAACCTAACTTTAGAGCCATCTCTAAACCCTGGCCCACTGATGGAAATGTCACTCCTGAATACACCGTTTCTGACCAGCCAAAGCCCATATTTTCAGCAATTATACGTGTTAACTTTGCTGCCTCTGCGTTTGCATATGTATCAGAGGTACCTCGCCCTACTACAACCAGCATAGACTCATATAAATCCCCATCATGCAGATGATCAACACAAAGAGCTTGAAGGATTCGAGCCTCAAAAGCTGCGATCATTTCTGGATGTAGCGCTAATTCTCGTCCGTAACTCACTCTTATACCTGGGTTCTTATCTTGATAGGTTGTAAGAACAGAAGGAATATCATTTTTGGCGTGTGTGGCAGCAAATAACATTCCTGGAACAGCGACAATATGGTCCACTCCTTGATCCTTCAATGAATTAAGTCCCATGTGAATATTGGGGGCTGAATATTCTAAAAAACCATATTCCACGGGGGTTTCAGGATATCGCTCTTTGAGTCTAGCGGCTAAAAGCCCAAATTCTGCTTCCGCGCTTTTGGAGCGGCTTCCATGACCACAGATCATTATTCCCGTTTTTCTCATGGTTCTACTCCAAATAAAGTGTACTATATTAGGGTATATAACATTTTTTTTTTTTATTTATAAAGAAATAATAGCCTTCTTTATAAACCACCTGAACTGGAAAAAAATAGCGTTTATTCCTATTCATTTCCGAATCATTAACTAACAGCCTTAAAACTTATTTTTAGGAAATTGATTTGTGCAGGTACCAAGAATTGAAACATTCGACGCAATACATTAAATACATAGTATATACTCAGTTTTATCGGAATTTTCATGATGCAGTTAAAAGATTGCCATAATTTTAACGACTTTAGAATGTTAGCTCAAAAGCGAATTCCAGGGCCCATATTTAATTATATCGATGGCGCCGCTGAAGATGAAAAGACTTATGATAGAAATACCAAAAGTTTTGACGATTGTGATCTTGTCCCAAGTATACTGAGAGGTACTGAATCAGTAGACATGTCTGTTAATATAATGGGACAGAAACTTAGTCTCCCCATCTACTGCTCGCCCACAGCATTGCAAAGGCTGTTTCACCATCAGGGCGAGAATGCGGTGGCAGCAGCTGCGGCGAAATTTGGAACCATGTTCGGCGTATCGTCATTAGGCACTGTAAGCTTAACGGAGGTGCGGGAAAAATATAGGACACCACAATGTTATCAATTCTATTTCCATAAAGATCGCGGATTAAACAAGGCTATGCTTGAGAGTGCAAAAGCAGCTGGCGTCGATGTAATGATGTTAACGGTTGATACAATAACAGGAGGAAACCGGGAGCGCGATTTGCGGACAGGGTTTTCTATACCTTTTAAATTGTCTCTATCAGGTATGTTTCAATTCGCAGTTAAACCGATGTGGGGTATTAATTATTTAACACACCCAAAATTTTCACTACCGCAACTGGACGATCACATTGATATGTCAGGTGGCGCGCTGTCTATAGGCAAGTATTTCACCGAAATGCTGGACCCAACGATGAATTGGGGGGATGTCGAGGAGATGGTAAAGCTATGGGACGGGCAGTTTTGTCTAAAAGGTGTCATGAACCCAGAGGATGCAAAAAAAGCCGCTGATATAGGATGTAGTGGCATCGTAATATCAAACCATGGTGGACGACAACTTGATGGTTCGCGCGCACCATTCGACCAATTAGCGGAAATAGTTGACGCCGTAGGTGATAAAATAGACGTAATTATGGATAGCGGTATTCAGAGGGGCACGCATGTCCTCAAGGCGCTTTCTTTAGGAGCAAAAGCCGTTGGTGGAGGGCGTTTCTATTTATATGCTCTAGCCGCGGCGGGACAACAAGGTGTTGAGCGAGCACTTGAATTGATGCAAACAGAAATAGAGCGTGATATGCGATTAATGGGTGTAAAATCAATAAGTGAATTATCTAGAAAGAACTTAAGGTTTAGATAGAAAGAATTTATTGTCGAGGAGTTAACTTACTCCGTTCAATCAACAGATGGTTCATTTATTCAGTAAAAGAATCAATAAAGGATAGCCGCCATTTGATGGAAGCATTTTTTACTGGGCTAGCGATTGGTTTTTCCTTGATTTTAGCCATTGGTGCTCAAAATGCCTTCGTTCTACGTCAAGGTCTATTGCACCAACATTTTTTCGCCGTTGCTTTATTTTGCTCGTTGTCCGATGCCATTTTAATTGCACTGGGCGTCAGTGGGATTTCCTGGTTTGTTGGCGATTTAATAAAAGCGTATTCGTTTTGGGTTTTTGGTGCAGCTGCAGTCTGGTTGATGGTGTATGGAGTGATACATTTGCGATCAGCATTTAGGCAAAACCGGCTAATTCCAGATGACGTGCAGGCAGAAAAATCTTTACTTTCTGTTTTATCGACAGCAGCTCTTTTTACGTTTGGTAATCCTCATGTTTATCTAGATACAGTTGTATTGATTGGCACAATGTCTATGAAATTCCTGCCTCATGAGAGAGTACTTTTCGCTATCGGGGCTGCGTTAGCAAGTTTTGTTTTTTTCTTCTCTCTTGCGTATGGAGCAAGGCTTTTAGCACCAAAAATGAAAAATCAGATAACTTGGAAAATACTAGATATTATGATTGCCGTAATAATGTTTTCATTAGCATTCGGTATGCTTATCGCTGGCGGCTGGTTTAATTAATGATTTGTTATTGCTATCCGAGCTATCTCACTCAAAGTTAATTCTCAAAGCCAAATTGAATTCCTTCCTGACCTTCTTGCCATTGGGGATACTTTTTCATGATATTTTTAAAGCCATCCCAATTAAGAAATTCATTAAGCCAATATTTTACCTTTGGGATATCAGCGCAACTATCGAACCAGGTTATATCGGCGATTCGATACTGCCGGATAAAGGGTAGGATAGCAAAATCGGAAAACCCAGGCGTTACGCCGTTGAGCCACCCAATGTCCAAAACGTCTTCGACTTTATACAGAATATTTAAGGCGCAATCTCTATGGTGGTTAGCATCAATATTTTCGAAACGAGAGGAGTATTTATAACGATCGAGATGATACTTAAATTTACTATCTACAAGAGCAATTAAATCTCCATGATTTACTTTTTTTGAACAGTCATCTGACAGATGCGTCGAATATGCCCACTTCATAATTTCAAAACTCTCATCTATGACTGTGCCATCGCATAGCCACAATACGGGTACAGTCCCTTTAGGAGATAATAAAAGCATATGATTAGGTTTATCTCGTAATAAAACTTCTCTCAATTCAACCAAAGTATTACTTTCGCTTATAGCAAGGCGGGCACGCATCGCATAAGGGCACCTTCTAAAACTATACAGCACAGGAAATTTTCTTTCTGATTCACTCATAGGTTTTTTTAAATTCATGGGCGTTTTCCTGGTATTGTTCCAATATGTGTGACGCCTCGTTTTCTTGCTAATTCAACTTGATGTTGTCTTTCTTTAAAACGTTTCTGTTGTTCGGGAGTGTGTGAACCAAAGCATTTGGGACAACTTATGCCAGGTTGATATTTCTTCGACTTCAGATCCTCTGGGGTTAATGGGAGACGGCAGGCATGACACATTTTATATTTTCCAGGTGTCAGTCCATGCTCCACAGAAACCCTCTGATCAAATACAAAACAGTCCCCAAGCCACGTGCTGTCTTTTTCAGGTATGGTTTCAAGATACCTCAAAATTCCGCCCTCTAGATGAAAAACATTGTGATATCCTTTTTTTACAAGGTATGACGTGGCTTTTTCGCATCGGATTCCCCCCGTACAAAACATAGCAATGTTTTTGGGGCGTTTATTATGGGGAAGTGTATCTAGCTCAGTTTTCACCCAATCTGGGAATTCGCGAAATGATTGAGTTTGGGGGTTGATAGAATTTTTGAATGTCCCAATTGCAATTTCATATTCATTTCGAGTATCGATTATTAACGTTTCGGGATCGTTTATGAAATCGTTCCAATTTTCTGGTTTGATATAAGTGCCAACAACATTGTTGGGATCTATGTCTGTCTCACCCATCGTAATTATTTCTTTTTTAATTCTTACTTTCAATCGATTAAAGGCTAAACTTCTCGAGTTACTATATTTCACTTGGATCTTGTGAAAACTGGGTTGGTGGTTAAACCATTTAAATAGCGAATTTACCGAGCTCGGGTTGCCAGATACCGTCCCATTAATACCCTCTTTAGCTAATAATATGGTGCCAAAAATCTCGTATTTTTTACATAATTCTTTTAATTTTGTCTGGAGATGTTGAATGTTATTTAAACTCACAAATTGATAAAATGCGGCAACAGTGTAGCGTTTGTCATCAATAATAGTCTTTACGTTGGGATCCCCAGCTGAATTCATGAACCAAACCTTTCCTGTGTTTGCTGAAGAACTTTGTTGAGTGAAAGATAAGATATATAAATCATGGTTTTTAGAATTACCCAAGAATCACCCTTGAATAAAATAATTTGTATTTTGCAACTATGCAAGGAAATGAGCGTATGCAAAAGAGTTACACGGGCGGATGCCAATGTGGCGAAGTACAGTATGATTTAACTGGTGTACCAAAACGGCTGTATGCATTCAATTACAAGAAGTGTCAAAGACAGTCAGGTAGTGCGTTTGGAATGACTCACTTGGTTAAAAAGAATGGCGTTTAAGTAGCGGGAGAGCTGAAGAAGTTCGAGAGAATTTCTGATGTGGGTAATCGGGTAACAGCTTATTTCTGCTCTGATTGTGGTATTCGTATTTAAGGGATTCCGAGACATGTTAAAGGTGTATTTAGTTAAAAACTAAATACACTTTACGATACTATTTGGTTAAGGGCGACAGCAATGCTTTGACTCAAAAATGCTCAGACTTGGTGCAATATTCAATACAAAGTGCTGAGGAACATGAAGTAATGATGCCTCAAAATCAGTGTGAATGCGTAATTGCGATCTCAGAATAAAGAATATCGATAAAAATACTTATCTTTCGACAAACCATGTCATAGACTGTAAGAATTCGAGTAACAGGTGTTGTTTATTATTAAGGAATTCAAATTATGCAAAGTGGTTGGTCTGTCGATACGAAAAGTCAAACTCTTATGAAGGCAATGTTATTAAGAACTAGTTCCTCTGGAACAGAGCAACAAGTTTCAGTAATTGGAAAGTTGATGTTTTTAGTTCTTGGCGTTGCTATATTGTCTCTCTCTGCTCATTTCAAAGTTCCTTTTTATCCTGTTCCTATGACACTTCAGACGCTGGTTGTGTTGTTGATAGGAATGAGCTACGGCCTACATTTGGGGGGCGCTACGATCCTTAGCTACTTATTATTGGGCGCTTTCGGCGCTCCTGTATTCTCTGGTGGTGTTGGGTTTGTATATTTGGTTGGCCCAACAGGTGGTTATTTAGCCGGATTTTTTGTGTCTGCGGTGGTTTTGGGTTTTCTTACGGAACGGGGAATGGGACAGAACTGGATTACAAGTGCTGCACTTGCTGTCATCGGAACCTTTATTATCTATGCGCTAGGGCTATCCTGGTTAACCAGCATTATTGGATTTGAAAAAGCCGTTCAATTTGGTTTAATGCCATTCGTATTTGGAGACTGTCTAAAAATAGTAATAGTCACGTTATCGATACCATTGGCATGGAAATTATTAGAAAGGCTTCGATAATTATCGATTGCTGTTAGTCAATGTTGCCCCAGCGGGTGACGTTGACTAACCAATATCCATTTCAAGGATTGACATGTGAAAATCATAGGAAGTTTCGCCCTCATCGACGTCTTTGAATAAAACACCAATAAATTCATCTGCTAGCGTAACTTCGGCGGAATCGTCTTTATTTTCCCTTGCTTCTATTTTTATCGATTGATTATTAAATTTTTTGCGCAGGTAATTCTCGATCTTTGATATTTCCAACTCGTTCATTTCTTCCTCCCATTTTGGGTAACTTTAAACGTTAAGTTCAATTTTTTAAAGTACGATGGCTTTATTGAGAGCCTATAATGGACTAGGCAATAGTTGTAGTGAATGCCAAAAGACTAACCGTCAATACTCCGCATTGATGTAAGTCGAATTTGGGGTAATGAAACGTTTATTTTCAATGAATGTGAACTTTTAGCGTATCTATTAGTCAGAGTATTTATCAATTGCCTTATTCGTCGCTTCTGTTTTGCGCTCTCCACCGAATAGCAACCCCGCGGTTGTAAATGCAATTGATAAGCCTACCGCGGAAAGGGTAGCACCGATTCCCCAGATTGCGCCGTATTCTTGCCATATAAACAAAATTCCGTACCAGAATGCAGCAAATGAGAACACGGTGGCTAATAGTAAAAAACCAATACGCATACATAGGCCGCCTATTCGATTTGCTGATATTAACTCCCGAAATGCGGCGCTACTTTCAGCCTCTTGAATCGCTTCCCGGATTTCTTTCCGCGCAGTTTTAGCCCAGCTTTTGTAACTTGTTCCTGTCTTTCCATCTAACCGATCTGGATTAAGTATCAATTCTTCCAGATGGTCTACTATTTCCTTAGCTCTTTCTTTTGCATGGCGTTTTTTCAAATCGGGGAAAGGGGATGTATCTTTCTTTTTATCGTCTTCTATTGTTGGTTTCGCTAAAATCAGCTCACTTATTCTAACTGGAGAGGAGGCTTTTGACGCCCGATGTTGTAAATCAGGCCCTTTCTCGTTACCTTGCCCAAACGCACTTAAACTATTCATTTCTCATCAGACTCCATAAGCGGCGCTAGTATATACCAGATGCTCCTGAAAGTAACGATTAAGTATTCTCTTATTAGATATACCTAGACATCTAAATTTCACTGACAATGAAACATCGGATGACTCATATCTCACAGTTTCTATCCAAGTTTGAAATAATGCTCCGGGGCCAGCAGTAGGAACTAATATTTTTAGTTTTGTGATCCGAGGCGGCTGCAAAATACCATAATAACTAGCTATCTTAAACCCGGAAAAACTCCAATTTTCAATGGCATAAGGCGTATTCCCGATAACGGTCGTCAGTGGCGAGCTACTTCGTTGATACTCGCGTCGGTCGATAAATTCGGAGGATTTTTGAATATTAATACACTGCATCTAGAAGTCCTTCTCAACTAAGTGAGGAAACCATTGCAACGTATGTGCCAATTTGCGGATTTTCTAGGAGTAAGGAAATGCCCAGCTATCTACCGCCTAATAATTTTTGGTAAAGTATTGAGTCGTTTTAATACTTTGTCTAGAGAAGTTGAATTTTCTAATACTTTTGGCCCATGCCAAAGAGTGAAATTCAATACCTGACTTGTTCCCTTTCGTTTTTTTTCTAAGCAGTATGTTGGACGTTCCTGGCTATTCCTATAGATAGAGAAAATCGACACATCCCCTGTTTGATCTATGGCATAGTCTTTCCAGTAACCCTTAATTACGCCGTTGCTATAGTTTGATAAAATTCTATTCAATTCAAGTTTAGTAAAACTTAAAAAGCTTCTTTTTGTTTGCTTCGTCGCATTAATAGAAATTAAGTTTACCATTTTAAAGCAATCAAAAAAACTTCTAATAATTTACACAATGTCATAGAATATTCCGTTTGGTAAAAAGTACAGCTAGTGATAACTAACACTTTTTTAACTAAAATATAAAAATAGTAAATTACTTAAATTATAAGATTTGAGAATAAAAAAAATTAACTGTACACCCTTTCAAAGGAAATGAATATATTCTCGAAAATTATAAAGTTTTTAACGGTTTGTTAGTTTGATTTATAATGTTGTGGAGGTTACTCTGCCGCTCTTAGTTGATGTTAATGACAGACCGAAGTGAACCGGAGAATACTGTGGCAGACCTTTTCCAAGAAATTGATGATGAGTTACGACAAGACAAAGCGTCAAGACTGTGGAAAGTGTACGGAAAATATTTAGTTGCCGCAGCAGTAATAATTATTATCTCCGTTGGCGGATATAAATTTTGGCAACAGAAGCAACTTGATGATGGTGAAAAGGCTTCAATTGCTTATGAGGCGGCACTGACGCGTTCGGCCTCTGGAGACTACAAGGGTGCAATTGATCAATTGAATGAAGAAGAGATAGGAACAGCCCCAGGTTATGCAGCGCTATCTCAAATGCAAAAAGCAAATTTCGCTATGAAGATAAATGACTTCGAAGCAGCTTTAATCACTTTCAAAGATATTGCCGAAAATGATAACTATCCTCAGTCAATCAAAGAATGGGCCAGCTTCCGGTACGCAGCTGTTCGCGTAGAGAAGCAAATTGACTCAAATGCATCTGCTGATCTGGATACATTAATAGCATCGGATAGCCCTTGGCGTTTTTTGGCGAGAGAGATAAAAGCAATTAAAGAGATTGAAACTGGGAACAAGAGTGGAGCAAAGGCTATTTTCTCTGAGCTAGTCGATGACGAAAATGCGCCGGAGCGGCTGCGTGTTAGAGCAGCAGAATTTCTGAAAATCCTCCAGTAACCGGAGCTGTAATAGCTATGATTGTTGCTATAACGCATATATTCTCTCGTATAAAAAAATTTATGGTAATAGCGCTTGTTGTGAGTAGCACCGGTTGCAGTGCTGGCTTTTTAGGAGAAAAAGAAACAGAGGAACGGCTACAAGGTAAACGTATATCGGTCAATTATTTAAAAAGTGACTTGAGCGCTGATAAAGGATTAGAAAGCGTCAAAATTGTTTTACCGTACCCCAGGGTTAATAAAACATGGCTTAAACAAGGCGGAAATCCCACTAATTCGATGCAGCATCTCTCACTTGGGGATATTCCACAAAAAATATGGGATGTAAAAGCTGGTGTTGGATCATCAAACGATTCGGTCCTATTGGCTTCTCCTATAGTAATAAATGGAAAAGTTTTTGTTTTGGATGCAAAGGGCATACTTACGGCTTTCAATTTGGCGGATGGATCCTCAATTTGGGAACAAAATCTTAAACCAACTGAAAATTCGGTTTACAGTGGGGCGATTGCCTCTGACTCGAAATTTATTTTTGTTACGTTGGGTTCTGGAGAGTTAGTTTGTATTCAAAGTTCGGATGGATCAGAGGTTTGGAGAACCTTGGTAAAAAGCCCGTTGCGAGGAGGGGCAAATGTTGTCGAAGGCAGAGTATATGTAGTCACTATAGATAATAAAACACTCTCATTCTCTGCCAAAACAGGGAAGCGACTTTGGACGCATTCGGGCGCTTCTGAGTCAGCGGCTTTGATAGGCGGAGGCAGTCCGGCTGTGAAGAGTGATGTTGTTGTTGTCAGTTATTCTTCTGGTGAAGTCTTTGGTTTAAAAGCTCAGACGGGCCGGGTTTTTTGGGCCGACCATCTGGGAGCTGATAATAGGCTGAATGGTGTTGCTCATATCGCTGATATCAATGGCAGTCCTGTAATTGATCGTGGATTGGTATTCAATATTAGTAATTCAGGAAGATTATTAGCTACCGAGCTTAAAACAGGAGGAAGAGTTTGGGAACGGTCCATATCGGGAGCTAATACCCCTTGGATTGCGGGAGAATTTATCTTCATTATTTCGAATGACGGACAGATAATTTGTCTTGTCCGAGAATCGGGATTAGTTAAATGGGTGACCCAGTTGCCTGTGTTTGAATCGCCGAAAGATAAAGAGGGGATAATTAAATACGTTGGGCCGATCATAGTGGGAGACCGGTTAATTCTCGCATCCTCTCGTGGCGAAATTTATTCTTTATCTCCCTATAAAGGAACAATTTTGGGAAAAGTGAATGTATCTGGGAGCGTTTACATCTCTCCGATCGTGGCAGGGCAAACACTTCTTGTGTTAAGTGATTCTGGCGTTTTGACGGCCTTTCGCTAACTTAAATTCGATAGGTAACTCATCAATGACACTCACAGTAACGATTATCGGTAGACCGAACGTAGGAAAGTCTACCTTGTTTAATAGACTTGTGGGTAAAAAACTAGCATTAGTGGATGATTTGCCCGGGGTAACCAGAGACCGACGCGAGGGACTTGGTAAAATAAGTGATTTAGAATTTGTGCTATTTGATACTGCAGGATTAGAGAATGTTACCGATGGTAGACTTGAAAGTCGAATGCGTCAGCAGACTGAGACTGCGGTTTTACAATCAGATGTAGTACTGGTTGTGATCGATGCTCGAGCTGGTGTTACTCCTTTAGATTCCTTTTTTTCCCAGTGGGTTAGAACCGTTAAAAGCCAGATAATTCTAGTAGCAAATAAATGTGAAGGTAGGGCAGCATACCCTGGATTAATAGAGTCGTACAGTTTGGGTTTAGGAGAACCAATTGCTGTATCAGCAGAACATGGTGAAGGAATGGCTGAATTATATACTGCCTTATCTGCCCTAGATAAAAAATATCGTCATGAAGAACAGGATATGGGAAAAGACTGGGATCATGAAATTGATGAAAATAGTAGCCCTGGAAAAACTTGGGCTGATCCGGAAACCCCTAGAATATTGAGATTAGCTATTGTTGGAAGGCCCAATGTTGGGAAGTCAACATTAATTAATGCATTAATTGGTCAGAATAGAGTGTTAACCGGTCCAGAGGCGGGGATAACTCGGGACGCGGTTGAAATAGATTGGTCATGGGGGGGGCATCCCGTAAAACTTTTTGATACAGCTGGTTTGAGAAGGAAATCAAAAATAGAGGGACGCTTAGAAAAAGCATCAGGTGATGACACTTGGCGGGCCATACGATTTGCTCATGTCGTGGTTTTGTTGGTTGATGCAAATATGTTATTGGAGCGTCAGGACCTTAATTTAGCTAGACTTGTCGTGGAAGAGGGTCGCGCCCTAGTCCTAGGACTAAACAAGTGGGACGTTGTCTCAAACCGCAATAATGCTCTGAAATTGCTGAGGGAAAGGATTCAACAATCTCTTCCTCAGGTTAAGAGTATCCCGTACATTACCGTATCGGCTCTTCAATCTAAAGGGTTGGATAAGCTATGCGACTCTGTTCTCGCTGCCTATCATTTATGGAACCAAAGAATTTCAACTTCTCATTTAAATAAGTGGCTCTCTGATACGGTTGATGCGCATCCACCGCCACTTGCTAATGGGCGGCGCATTAAATTGAGATATATAACACAAGCCAAGACGCGGCCACCCTCATTTTTTTGCTTTTGTAGTCTTCCGGACTCATTACCAGCATCGTATGTCCGTTATCTGGTTAATTCCCTTCGAAAAGAGTTCTCTTTACCTGGAATTCCTATAAGGTTTTCATTGAGAGGAGGAAAAAACCCATACTTATGATTTATTGTTCGGTAGTCTAATTAAATTTGAAGGCTCTATCTAGGTCGTTGAGGGAGTATTGGCATGAAAAATGCTTCATAAACAAAAAAAGGGGGCTTATGGAATTGGTGCAAACGCCCAGACTGTACCAAAACAGAAATTCTCCGTTTATAGACGATGGAAGGTAGATTTTAAGCCAATGTTAATGAGAAATAATAAACAAGTAGTTCAAGATGATGTTCGTTTAAAGCGGATAAAAGATAGAGCCAAGGGTATCAAGTTTGGCCTGACACATCACGATATAAGTTTCCGTAAACGAAAAGAGATGGAAAAAATCCTCTATAATCTGGAGCTTGCTGCGGTAGCAATAGACAGGGAACTCAAAAGTAAGTAAATATCAAATAATAAACCAGACCAAACTAAATTCATTTCCACGGTTTAGTTTTAACGTCTCAATACCGCTCCATGATGAATTTTCGGGTCGAATATGGAGTCGTAAATAAACCTTGCTGCTGTCTCTGGTCTTTGTATTTTTCGTTGGTCTTCTCCTGGGAACGCGCCAGCTCTCAAATTAGTAGCAGTAGGGCCAGGGTCTACAATATTAATTTTGAGAGCCAAATGCTCCGTTTCCTTTGCATATGTAAACACCATTGTCTCAAGCGCTGACTTGCTAATAGCGTAGGCTCCCCAATAGGGATGTAACCCATCGGAGATATCAGATGACAAAAAAATTATCCTTCCGTTCTGAGATATACGTAAAAGAGGATCTAAGCTACGAAGCAATCTATAGTTTGCTGTTAGATTTACTCCTATGACTTCATCCCATATAGAAGGGTCATACTGATGAATAGGTGCTAAATAACCTAAAATAGCCGCGTTACCAATTAATATATCTAGTTTTCCCCAACGCTCAAAAATGCTGGCACCTAATCTATCGATTGCCGGATAATCTAATAAATCCATTGTAACTATTGTGGAGGACCCTCCATGTTTATTGATTTCATCATCAATCTCCTCCAGTGATCCCATGCTACGAGCCAAAAGTATAACGTGGATGCCCGCATTGGCTAGTTCTTTCGCAATGCTTGCTCCAATCCCTCGCGATGCACCTGTCACTAATGCTATTTTTTTTTGAAGTTGTTTAGTCAATGTATACCTTCTATGCACAATAAAAATATTTATTAATATTATTTTCAAATCTATTTATAATGGGAGCAAAAAATATTGCCCTAATACCATGAATGATTAAAGAATATCATGTAGCTTGTTTCTGCCAGATTCTTTTTATAAAAACTAGTTGGAGTTAAAGTTCGAGCGTTATTTCAGGTTCCGTATCTTATCATCCAGTTTATTTCGTTGGTTAGATGTATAGCCAGGTTTAGACGCGTTGGTTTGGTCGTTGAAACTTGGCAAATTCAAGCGCTCAAAAACTTTAGACGAGTTTTTATTTAGTCGAAGTGCCCCAATATTGGCTAGATTTTTATCTATTTTTGCGGGCAATAAATAAACGATGACCCTTCCCCCATTTTGAAGCAAGAACTTTAGTTTTGATTCTTTAAACCAATAAGGTGGAGTTTCTTTCGGAAGAAATGCTTGAATGGTTATAAAAGCCAATGAAACAAGAAAAATGCCACGGACCAACCCAAATAGAAAGCCCAGGGAGCGGTCTAAAATTGATGGGCCGGGCCTTTTGAACAATTTAACGACATAATCGTTTATAATGCTGCCAATAAATAAGCTGATAATAGTAACTACACCCCCAACGACCCAATTAAGCCAATCGATATGGAGCATGTACTTAGATAGAAATGGAGTTAGGTTTACAAAGCCAAAATACCCTAGGGCAATAGCGCCAATCCAAACGACAATGGATAGCATATCTCTCAGAAAACCTCGGGCAACGGATACTATTATCGATAGAAAAACAGCGGCTAACACTAAAGCATCAAAAAGTATTGGTGAATAATTATTCATTAAGGGGCAGTACTTTCATCACAGGAAGCATTACGCGCAATTTATATTAGCGCCGTTGAAGACTTTTGCTCATTAAAAATTTGGACTAGCATACTTAAATCATAGATTTCTTGGTAATTTATACCCGCGATATCATTAATTTTATTGAAACCAGATTTTTGCCGTGGGATAAACGCGCTTTTAAATCCTAATTTGGCTGCTTCTTTTATGCGTGCGTCGGTGTGACTAATTGCCCTCACCTCTGCGGATAGACCAATTTCCCCGAAAATCACGCAATTATCAGGTGCTGGAATGTTATATAATGCAGATAAAATAGCTGTTGCTACAGCCAAGTCGGCCCCTGGTTCAGAAACTTTTAATCCACCGGCTACATTTAAAAAAATATCTTTGCCTGAGAAAGATATATTGCATCGGGCCTCTAACACAGCAGCTACCATTGCCAATCTTCCAGCGTCCCAGCCGATAACGGCTCTTCTTGGAGTGCCAAAAGGCGAAGGGGCTACCAAAGCTTGTATCTCTATCAAGAGGGGACGGGTCCCTTCCATTCCTCCAAAAACGCATGTACCAGCAATATTATTGATACGATCCCCGAGAAATAATTCGGATGGGTTTTTAACTTCGGAAAGCCCCGTTTGTGTCATTTCGAAAACACCTATTTCGTCAGTAGGCCCATATCGATTTTTAACAGACCGCAATATACGGAATTGATGCCCTCTCTCTCCCTCAAAATATAGAACAGTATCTACCATGTGCTCTAAAACCCTGGGGCCAGCTATCGTTCCCTCTTTCGTTACATGACCTACCAATAATAGTGCTATTCCTCTATTTTTCGCCACTCGGATTAATTCTTGAGCCGCGGCCCGCACTTGAGAAACTGTTCCTGGTGATGAACTCAAAGTATCAACATACATTGTTTGGATCGAGTCGATCACTGCAACTGTTGGTCCCGAGGCCACGTCAAGACATGATATGATATCCCTCACGTTAGTCGCCGATGCTATTAAAGTTGAGGATTCGTCAACTCCTAGCCTTTTCCCTCGGGTTCGAACCTGGTCCAGAGCTTCTTCACCTGTTATGTAAACGCATTCCAAGGTGCGTGAAAGTTTGGTTATCACTTGTAATAGGATGGTAGACTTTCCTATGCCTGGATCACCCCCAATTAATACGGCAGAACCCGGCACCAACCCTCCACCCAAAACTCTATCAAATTCCTCAATTTCCGTCATATTTCTAGGAGACCAGTCTAATGGTCCAGACAAGGGCATCAATTCTATTGTGCCCTTCATACTATTATTTTTTAAGCTTTTACCGGGAAGAGTGGGGAGGACCTGTTCCTCTATAACGGAATTCCAGGCGCCACATGCGTCGCACTGTCCACTCCATTTAGCATGAGTAGCACCACAGTCTTGACACACATATCGACGAGCTGGTTTCGCCATTTTGGAAACTTTTCTCCCTATTTATTAAAGTCAATCTTTGAAAGAAATAGGCCCATCTACATAACCGTTAGTGAATTGTCTAACTAACTCATTATCTGTTTTGAATAAATTATCCGGTTTTCCAGACCATATAAGTGTTCCATTGTATAACATCGCAACTCTATCTCCAAGACGCATCGCGCTCGACATGTCGTGTGTTATAGTGACTGCTGTTAATGATTGGCTTCGAATACACTGTAATATGAGTTTGTCTATTTTTTTACTCATAAGTGGGTCTAGACCTGTAGTTGGTTCGTCAAATAGTACAACCTGGGGATCAATTGTTAGAGTGCGCGCTAGGGCGATAACCTTTCGTAGACCCGTCGATATATCACTTGGATACAAGTTTCCCATTCTTCTACTTATACCTACTAAAGATAATTTTTCGAGCGCTAGATTTCTAGCTGCCTTGTGGGTCATTCTGAGCGCATGTTTAGCTCCAAAGGCCACATTCTCTATAAGATTCATAGAGTCAAACAATGCTGCATTTTGAAACATAAAACCAAAGTTCCTCCGCTGCATTGCATCGGCACCGTTGCGGCGAGAGGTCAAAATCTTCCCATCAACCTCAATTTGGCCTTGATCTAATGCATATAATCCAGATATGCATTTTATAAGCACCGATTTTCCACTCCCAGAACCGCCAATGATGACAAGGGAAGAACCTTTTGAGAGTTGAAAGTTAACGTTATGTAGAATCACTTTATTACTAAATGATTTTTTAAGGTCGGTTACCTTCAGGCGAGGAGTTTCTTTAAAATCAGACAAAGAATAGCTCTGTCAATAGATAATTAGTAATTAGAATGAGTATTGAACTCGACACAACGGCATTGGTGGTTGCGGCACCTACCCCCTGAGCCCCACGTCCAGAATGGTAACCATGATAACATCCCATCAAAGCAATCAAAAATCCAAATACAGCCGCTTTAACTAGTCCAGAGATTATATCAATAGGTTGAAGATATATTGTAGTTTGATCTAAATAAGTAGTAGAATTGAAGCCCAGTTTGTAGACGCCAACTAGGTACCCGCCATAAATACCAACTAAATCTCCCACTAACACCAAAGTGGGTAGGCATAAAATACTTGCCACAATTCGAGGGGCGATTAAATATTTGAACGGATCGGTCGCTAGCGTTTTGAGTGCGTCTATTTGTTCAGTTACCCGCATTGTACTTATTTCTGCTGCGATCGACGCGCCTATTCTACCTGATACCATTAAACCTGCTAAAACTGGACCTAACTCCCTAGTTAAGGAAAGAGCCACTACTGTAGCAACAGCGCCCTCTGCCGAAAATCGAGTGAAACCCGTGTGACTTTGCAACGCTAAAACCATACCAGAAAAAAGAGTAGTCAGGCCGACAACCGGTAATGAATAATATCCAATTTCCACAATTTGTTTCAAAAAGATTTGAAAATAATATGGCGGGAGTATACAGCTTAATATAGCTTTATACGTGAAGATCGAGATTCTCCCAATTACCTGAAGGAAATTGATAGTGCTTCGTCCTATTATTCCAAATAAGTTCATAAATCTATTGACCTTAATAACGTTTATTTAGAAATATTATCTGTGCTGTGGTAAATTCGGCGGTGTCTCGTTCCCAGGCGAGTTAGAATCTCATGGGGTATCGTATTAGCAACAGTAGCCAAATCGTCCAAGGTAAATTTATCGCCAATAATCTCTATAAAATCACCTTTTTTTATCTTTTCACTCGCGATTTTAGTTATATCTATTGTTATATAATCCATTGAAATTCGCCCAATAACAGGGAGCTTGACGTTGTTGAAAAATACCCACGAACAGTTAGATAAAGAACGCAGGTATCCGTCTGCGTATCCAAGTCCTACAGTCGCCACTCTTGTTGTTTTCGAAGCTTTATATGAAGCACCATAGCCAACCGAAGCGCCCCTACTTAAAGTTCGTATCTGTAAAACACGGCTATATAATTTAATAACCTGTTTCAATGGGTTCAGGGGTATGGAGCCAGAGCCGCTCCCATATAGAGCGATTCCTGGGCGCACCATATCTAAGTGATATGATTGCCCAAGAAAAACTCCAGCTGAATTAGCGAGACTGGCCTTTACGTGAGGGAAATTTTTTTTTGCGTTTAAAAAAAGGGATAGTTGTTCCTTGTTCATTATATCACCAGGTTGGTCGCCACAGGCCAAATGTGACATGATCCCCCCAACGTGAAGTTCTTTTAATGTAGTCGGCTTGTCAATTATATCATGAAATTCTCTAATAGTTAGGCCAAGTCTATTCATTCCTGTATCTATGTGAAGTATACCTGGTGCAGATATCTTTTTTTTTCTATTGTAAAATGCCCATTTTTTCATTTGTTCTATATCATTTAGAATAGGTGTTAATTTGTTGTTATAGAAGATATCTTCTGATCCTTCCAGCAAACCGCTTAATACTGCTATCTTGTTTTTATGCTCGCTAAAGCAAGATCGTAACTCTATGCCTTCATCCATAGTAGCTACAAAAAAAGTCGAGCATCCTGCTTTGTCTAATGCTTTGGCTATCACAGATGCACCCATTCCATAAGCGTCTGCTTTTAGAACGGCCGCACACTCAGTATTTCCCACTTTTCTATTTATCAATTGATAATTATGAATAATCGAATCGATATTAATTTCTAAAAAGGAGTTAGAAATTTTATGATTATCTACTAACGGTGTCATTACTGATGGCGATCTGGTAGTCGTTCTTCAGGGATAAAGTCAGAGAAACGCGTTGTCGCTCCATCAAAATGCATGGTGACAGTTCCGGTTGGTCCGTGACGTTGCTTTCCAATAATCACTTCTGCCTTTCCATGTGCTTTATTACGAAGGTCCATCCATTTATCATGTCGTTCGTGATAGCGTTCGTTGCCTTCTTCGGGGCGCTGAACAGGTTCAGCCTTGTCCAGGTAATATTCTTCTCTGAATACAAACATAACTACATCTGCATCTTGTTCGATAGAGCCGGATTCTCGTAGGTCTGCAAGAACTGGCCTTTTATCTTCTCGTTGTTCAACAGCTCTCGAAAGTTGTGATAATGCTAGAACAGGAACGTCCAGTTCTTTTGCTATAGCCTTAAGGCCTTGAGTAATCATGGAAACCTCTTGAACTCTGTTATCGGCTTTATCATTGATAGAAGGTCGCATAAGTTGCAGGTAATCGACAATTATTAGAGAAAGGCCGTGTTGTCGCTTTAAACGCCGAGCTCGAGTTCTAAGGGCTGAAACAGTTATAGCTGGAGTATCATCGATAAAAAGTAGGGCTGATTCGATATCTTGGCTCGATTGCACTAAGTTCTGGAAGTCATTACTGGATAGTTCTCCCCGGCGAATTTTCTCAGAAGAGATATTAGTGGTTTCTGATAAAATTCTTGTGGCTAATTGTTCGGCCGACATCTCTAGAGAAAAAAAAGCCACGCAAGCTTTTTCGTCCGAACCATTGGTATCATTGTGTTTTGCAACATTAAAGGCGATGTTTGTAGCTAGAGCAGTTTTTCCCATCGCGGGCCGGCCGGCCAATATAAGTAGATCTGAGGGATGAAATCCACCAAGTTGTCTATCAAGGTCTTGGAATTTACTAGCTACACCCGCTAATCCCCCGTCTCGTTTGTAAGCCGCCTCAGCCATGCGGATAGATTCAATTAAGGCAGTGTTAAAGCCTTGAAGACCTCCTTCAATATTATCGGTTTCCGCAAGAGAGAATAGCTTTCCCTCTGCAATCTCAATTTGCTGAGTCGCGGGTAATTCTAATGTGTGCGAGTATGCTTCATTAACTACTTGCTCTCCAAGTTCAATCAACTCCCTTCGCAAGAAAGCATCCTTTATTGTGATACCATAGTCATCCGCATTTATAACTGTGACCAATGATGCAGCTAACGTTACCAGATACTGCGCTCCTCCTACGGTCTTGAGTGAATCGTCTTGATCAAAAAGTGATTTAAGGGTGATTGGGTTAGCTAGTTGTCCGCGTTCTATAAGTCGTCTGCATGCTTCAAAAATTCGTCCATGTACAGGGTCCAAAAAGTGCTTTCCTGATAAAAAGTCTCCCACTTTTTCGAAGGCCCGGTTATTAACAAGGATGGCCCCAAGCAGCCCTTGTTCAGCTTCAATGTTCCCGGGGACTTCCCTATATTTTTCTGCTATAGGACCACCGACATCTAATGAGGTTACATTTGAATTTTGATCATCAATCGTCATAAGCTCGATACTAGCAGATTTCGAAATAATCCACATGAAAAAAAAACTAACAAGTAATCAACAACACGTGCCAAAACAGTATCTTACGAGTTGTGGATAACGTTAATAACGGGGATAAAAAAATAATCAAAATTAGAAGAGAGTACCGTTACTTTTTATCTGTTTCTAATTCCTGCAGTTTAATTCACATCTTCTGGTGCAGGGGAACGTTCTGGCTCACTTTCTTCCGTAGTGATTACAGCACGCCCAAGCTTTAATTGTTGTTTCGCTTCTTCGTCTGTCCTAGCGATGTTAGCGACAATGTCAACAGAAACTTCCGGGTGCAATGCGACCCGAATAGGTTCCAATCCTAGTGTTTTTAGAGCTCTATCAAGAGTAACTTGTTGTTTGGCAATTTTAATACCCTTTTTTGAGACGGCCTCTGCTATATCTCGGCTTGTGACGGATCCGTATAGTTGACCACTTTCTCCAGCTGCTCGGATTATTGTAACTGACAGACCGTCAAGTTTTGCTCCAACTTCAGATGCTTCCTTTTTATGAGTTAGATTGTCAGCCTCAAGTTGTGCTTTTTGTTTTTCAAAATGCTCTAGATTTTGTTTTGTTTTTCGCAGCGCTTTATTTTTAGGAAGCAAAAAATTCCTTGCAAACCCGGGTTTTACTTTTACAACGTCTCCCATTTGCCCTAGTTTTTCTATTCTTTCCAGCAGTATTACTTCCATTATTTTGCTCCGTAGGTACCAATAGTTTTATCTAATAAAAAATTACGTTTACACCTATTTTATCTCATGATTTAGCCGAACGACTCACTATCTTTGCTTTAATTTTGATGAAATGGTCGATCATCCCTATAAAAATTAACAACAGCGCAGCCCACCGACTTATTAATATTATTGTATACACTGAAAATAAAATAGTCTTTTTGTAACCAGTTTTTTCGGTCGCTAAATGGATTACCCCAAGCCCTGAGAGTAATATAGGGAAGGCTATTATGGCAGCTAAATTTGTAGAATATAAACCAATTTCTCCATCTAGTACCGCCGCCATCAACCCACTGCTTATAAATGTTATTATCACCCAATGTGGGAGTTCTATTTGGCTCAACTTGAACGCAATGGGAAAAGTTTGTGTGAACCGATTTAAAACATGTCGAGCTATCATCGCATTTATTAAAAATAGAGTCATCCAGAAAATACCTATTAGTGCGGGCGCGGTGTTCACTAATGTATTTTTTATCACTACAATTTGTTTGCCTACCTCGGGACTTATAGCAACATTTTTCTCTATCAGGGCGTTTTGGTACGTAACCATGATTGATTCTGCTGTTTTGGAAAGCAGGGCTTGTGTGTTTTCGTTTTGTTGAAACAAAAAATATACAAATAACATCGTCAACAGAAGTGCTGGAGTAATAGATATTTGAGCACAAAGATGACCGACGGAGGCAGATGATAGGTTCGCTTGCGTGCCATGAAGGTTTGCGCGCCCCCGCATCTGAGTTGCACTGTCGCAAAACAGTGTTACAGGTAGGACCACAAGGAAAAAATAAACTACCGCCACCATTGGTGTCGCTGCGGCGAATAATAGCAGGGCTGCTAGTGCGCCAGCTACTCCTGCAAAATGATTTTTCCCACTCAAACCTAAAATAAATAATGGTAGCGGTGTAAGATATGCTAGGAGTGTTATCGTTAGCGACCCTGAAGCGGCTATCATAAGCAATATGGCACTCAAAAGACCCGTTCCTACGGCTAAGAGTAGATTGTTTCTCATGATGCATCGCCTGCTATCTCTACCACCTATCTAAAGGAAGGAATTCTACGTCAATAGATATGGAAGTAAAGCAAGGAACCGAGCTCGTTTTATCGCTTTTGATAGCTCCCTTTGCTTTTTAGCCGAGACGGCTGTTATTCGACTTGGCACTATCTTTCCTCGCTCCGATATGAACCGTTGCAGAAGTTTTACGTCTTTATAATCTATCTCTGGCGCTCCTTTAGCAGCAAAAGGACACGATTTTTTTCGCCTTGTAAAAGGGCGGCGAACCGCGGGTCGAGATATTGAGAGTGTTGTCAATGTCTTAACTCCTTATTCACTTATTTCATCCGGAACTAAGCTTTCAATTGGCCCGTTCCCCAAGGGTCGATCTAAGTCGTCGAAGTCATCATTTGAATTACGATCTTCAAATTTGTCAGATCTTTTGCCTTTTTCACCTCTATCGGATTTTGCATGCATCATCACAGACTGCCCTTCTGGGAACTGGTCTAATTTAATTGTGAGATGGCGCAAAATATCTTCATTCAACCCCATGTTTCGTTCTAGCTCTGTCATGGTGGCGGATGATGCTTCGATATGGAACATTGTGTAATGTCCCTTCCGATTTTTTCTAATTTTATAAGCTAAGTTCTTAAGTCCCCAATATTCCCGGTTTTTCACTTTCCCCGAGTTATTAGTGACTATTGCTGAAAGCTCGTCAGAGAGTTGATCAGTCTGCGCAGTGGTAAGCTCTTGACGCGCTATGTAAACGCATTCGTAACAAGTCATTTTGGCTCCTTATGGCTCATCGGAAACCGCCTGAGCGATTCCAAGCCGGGGTTACCGGCAAGGAGTTGAAGAATAAATCGATTTTACCCTAATCTAAACTCGGTATGTTCTAGATGAGGAAGCGGGAATATACAGGAAATTGAGCCTTAAGCAAGGAAGTGTTGAGAAAATTTCCAATAAACTTATTTTATATGGAAACTGGCGGTCTTGACAGATGCCAGATAGCTGAGTCTGTTAGTCTCAGAAAAAGGCGGCTAACTGAAGGAAAAAATATGGAATTTAAAAATACACACAAAGCTATGGTTTTCCCCGGACAGGGCTCGCAATATGTGGGAATGGGCAAAAACCTGGCTCAGCAGCACCCTGTGGCGAAGGAAGTCTTTCAGGAAGTCGATGACGCTCTTGGAGCGCCACTTTTTAAACTGATGTGTGAAGGTCCTGAGGAAGAATTAATTCTCACTAAAAACGCACAACCAGCGCTAATGGCGAATAGTCTGGCTGTGATCAGAGTGATAGAGGCCGAAACGCGAAAAAAAATTAGTGAGTTAGTCGATTATGTTGCAGGACATTCACTTGGTGAATATTCGGCCCTAGCTGCTACAAACTCTATCTCTTTGTACGATGCAGCCAAATTACTGCGGTTAAGGGGAGAAGCAATGCAGGCAGCTGTTCCGGTTGGAAACGGTGCAATGGCGGCATTGCTAGGAGCAGATATGGATGTAGTGACCAAGCTCGTTAATGAAGCGAGTAAGATAGGAATATGTGAAATTGCTAATGATAATGCACCTGGGCAGATTGTGATCAGTGGTGAAGCGAAGGCAGTCAATGAAGCGATTGATATGTCTTCAGGATTTGGAGTTCGGAAAGCAATGTCTTTACCTGTGAGTGCACCTTTTCATTGTTCTATGATGAAACCAGCTGCGGAAGTTATGGCTGCTGCATTGAAAACAACTGTGATAAATAGTCCTGATATTCCATTGGTAGCAAATGTCTCTGCTTTGGTTGGGAGCGGAGATCCATCGGAAATTCGAAACGCGCTTGTAGAACAGGTCACTAGTCTGGTCCGGTGGCGTGAAACGGTGTTATGGTTATCGAAACAAAACGTATCATCTGTAATGGAAATTGGTGCTGGAAAAATATTATCGGGTTTGAATAAAAGAATTGATAAAGACTTGATATCGTTATCTATCGCTGAGTGGGACGAAATAGATACGTTTTTAACGAAAGTGGAGTCAGGGGAGTAAATATGTTTAATCTTGATGGAAAAACAGCGTTAATTACAGGAGCTTCTGGTGGAATCGGCTCAGCTATTGCAAGGGCGCTTCATTCTCAAGGAGCAGAAGTTATCTTATCGGGGACTAGGCAAGGCTCTCTAGATGAATTAGCTCATGAATTATCTGATCGCGCACATCCTATTGCGGCGGATCTAAGCGATAAGAGTTCCATTGACTTATTAATCAAACAGACCGGCGATATTTCGACTGACGGTGTTGATATTGTTATTAATAATGCCGGCATTGTCCGTGATAATTTACTTGTAAGGATGAAGGACGAGGAGTGGAATCAAGTTTTGGACATAAACTTATTTGCTGGTTATAAACTTATTCAAGGACTCATGCGTGGTATGATGAAACGCCGTTGGGGTCGAATAATTGGCATATCCTCCGTTGTTGGTACGACTGGAAATCCTGGGCAGGCCAATTACGCAGCTGCTAAAGCAGGTATGATAGGGTTTTCAAAGGCACTGGCGCAGGAGGTGGCCACTCGAGGTATAACGGTTAATGTCATCGCTCCTGGAATGATACAAACAGCCATGACGGATGATTTGAACGAGGATCAATCGGCGAGACTATTATCCACCATACCGTTAGGCCGGTTGGGAAGCCCCGATGAGATAGCAGCCTCGGTAATATATCTGGCATCTGATGAGGCAGCTTATGTGACAGGCGTGACTTTACACGTTAATGGTGGTATGGCGATGCATTAAGACCCTTTTAAGAAGCCAAGTTATGTTTAGAGGATAGTTTTTTATTGGGAAGCTGGCATATATGTAGTAAATGTGTTATTCCCCCGAACAATTTTGGTGATTGACTGAAAAATAAGGGGTCGATTAGTATTCGCTCTATAGATACTAGATCTGTTGAATATTGGTCAGTCGTAATTAATAGTTTAAATCGAGGACATAGTGATGAGTGACGTTGCAGAGAAAGTTAAGGCTATTGTTGTTGAGCACTTAGGTGTAGAGGCCGACAAGGTAACAGACACAGCCAGTTTTATAGACGATTTAGGTGCTGATAGCCTGGATAACGTCGAGTTGGTTATGGCCTTTGAGGAAGAGTTTGGTGTTGAGATACCTGATGATGCAGCAGAAAAGATTGTTATCGTCAAAGATGCGATAACATTCATAGAAGGCGCATCGTAACTTTAAGTTAGGATAAAATTAATTACCGTTCTATTTGGAACAATTAATTTTAGGTGATGTGAGATGAGACGCGTTGTTGTTACCGGTATAGGTCTTGTGACTCCGCTCGGAGCAAATGCGAGTGTGACTTGGGACCGTCTCATTAATGGTGAGTCGGGAATAACCGAGGTCACGCAATTTGATGTTAAAGATTTGCCTGCAAAGATTGCTGGTACTGTTCCGGAGGGTGCCAAAGATCTAGGGTTGTTCTGTGCCGATGATTGGTTGGAACCAAAAGAGCAGCGTAAGATCGATAGATTTATCCTATTGGGCATGGTTGCAGCGTCTCAGGCCGTTGAAAACTCAGGTTGGATAGCGAAAACCTCTGAAGATCAGAACAGGACGGGAGTGATAATTGGGTCTGGGATTGGTGGTCTGCAGCAAATTAATGATAATGCTATAAAATTAAATGAAGCTGGTCCAAGACGAATTTCCCCTTTTTTTATCCCAGCAGCTTTAATAAATTTAGTCTCTGGCCAGGTATCTATTAAGTTTGGTTTTAAGGGGCCTAACCACGCCGTTGTCACAGCATGTTCAACTGGGGCTCACGCTATAGGAGATGCGGCTAGATTAATTATGCTGGACGATGCCGATGTAATGGTAGCGGGAGGGGCTGAAGCTGCGGTGAATCGCCTCGGGTTTGCCGGTTTTTCTGCCGCAAGAGCGTTATCTACTGGTTTCAATGATGAACCTGAATCTGCTTCGAGGCCGTGGGACAAGGATCGTGACGGGTTTGTGATGGGCGAGGGTGCGGGCGTAGTGGTTTTGGAGGAATATGAGCATGCTAAGAAAAGGGGCGCAAACATTTTTGCTGAGATCGTCGGTTATGGTTTGTCAGGTGATGCGCATCATATAACAGCTCCTGCTGATGACGGTGACGGCGCATTCAGATCGATGAAAAACGCTCTTAAACGAGCACGATTAAATCCATCCGATATCGATTACATAAATGCTCATGGCACTTCCACGCCATTAGGTGATATGATTGAGCTTGGCGCTGTAAGCCGTCTTTTCGAGCAGCACTTGGAGGATATAGCGATGTCCTCAACAAAGTCATCGATTGGACATTTGTTAGGAGCAGCAGGCAGCGTTGAGGCCATTTTCTCTATTCTGGCTATGAATAATGGAATTGCTCCACCTACATTAAATTTAGACTCCCCGTCTGATGGGTGCCAAAATATTAATCTCGTTCCCCATGCAGCCCAAGAAAGAACTATAACGTCTGTGCTCTCCAATTCGTTTGGGTTCGGTGGAACCAATGCATCCCTCGTATTTTCTAAGATTTAATTAATCTGGATATGTATTCTGTGGTCAGGGTTATAATATTCCTTGCCATGCTATTCACGTTCGGGATCTTTAGTCTTGGCGGCTACATGTACTTGGAATTTAATAGGCCTGTAGAATTACAGTCGGATAGGGTTATAATTATACCAAAAGGATCAGGGCTAAATGAAATCGCCAGCCTTTTGAGCGATAATGGAGTTATAAAGAGCAAATATCCATTTATTTTAGGGGCGAAAATATTTGGATTATCCGGTCGTCTTAAAGCTGGCGAATATGAGTTTTCTAAGATAGTAAAACCCGCGGCGGTTCTGAAAACTCTTATAGCAGGGCGGACGTTGGTTAGACATATAACTATTCCCGAAGGGCTAACATCTAAAGAAATAATTAAATTACTCAAAGAAGAAACGGGGCTTTTGGGGACTATAAATTCAACGCCACCAGAAGGTAGTTTACTACCCGAAACATATTACTATTCCTTTGGTGATTCTCGACTGGAAATGGTAAATAGAATGAAAAGACAACTGTCATTGAAACTGAGAGAATTATGGGACAAACGTAACCCAAATATACCGATTAAAACTAGTTATGAGGCAGTGATATTAGCTTCAATAATAGAAAAAGAAACAGCAATAAGAGAAGAGCGTTTTCTAATAGCAAGCGTTTTTACTAACCGGCTGTATCACAAAATGCGGTTGCAATCAGACCCTACTGTAATTTATGGGGTTCGAGGTAAAGAAGCTGACGAACGGATTACCCAAACAGATTTGAGGCGAAAAACAGCGCACAATACCTACATAATTAAGGGACTTCCCAAGACTCCGATATGTAATCCAGGTGTCGCTAGTATTGAAGCTGCATTGCACCCAGCTACAACGGACTACTTTTATTTTGTTGCAAAAGGTGGAGGTCGTCATTCATTTTCTAAATCACTTAAAGAACATAATATAAATGTAAAAAAATGGAGAAAGGCCCAAGAAAAAATCAGTAAGTAGTATTTCTCAAATAAAAGCAGTGTGCATGCTGATTAGTTGAAACATAGGTCTGGCAGGAAAATAAATTAAAAACGAAACAATATCAGAGGTTATAGAACTGTGTTCAAAAAAATTAGTAGGCGTAGTATATTTTTTGGGAACAAAAATTAGTGTACTTGTTAGTGCTGTATTTGACGCAAATACTTGTTGTGAGCTTCAGCCCAATATATAGTGTTAAAAATATATAAACACACTACAACTAGAAGACATTCAATGGCATTAGAAAGTATGACCGGCTATTCTCGTTCGGATGGTATTCTTAAATTGGGAGTTCCAGAGCAAACTTGGCGATGGACTTGGGAATTGCGAAGTGTAAATAGTAAGGGGTTAGATCTTCGTTCAAAATTACCTCCAGGGCGGCAATCATTAGAAATATCAGCAAAGAAAGAGATTATGACCCAGATAACAAGAGGGTCAATCACAGCACACCTGATTCGAAAAGAGGACCTGACAGAGAAGAAAATTGTAATTAACGAACGATTTTTAGAACAACTTTGTGATACCCATCAGAGGTTGAAAAAGGCAGGTATAGTTGCCAAAACAGCGCCCGTTTTGGACAGATTATTATTAGTCCCGGGAGCAGTAGCTGTGGAACAGGAGCAAGAGTTAAACTCAGATGACAATCAAGTTTTGGATAATGCTATTTTAGAATCCCTGAGAGAAGCATTGCGTGTTTTAATTTCCGTACGTAAGAAAGAAGGGGCTCAAATATTAAATATTCTGGAAAAACAACTTTCAGAATTGTTGGAATTATGTGATCGAGCACGTGTTATAGCGAATACTAATAGGCACCGAATTAGTGATACATTAGAAGAGCAAATAGGTTTAATTTCGAAAATGAAAGTTACTCTTTCAGAGGAACGTTTAGAAGAAGAATTGGCAGTTCTTTTGACTAAATTAGATGTTACCGAAGAAGTGGATAGGCTCTCAATTCATTTAGTTTCTTGCATGCAGTTGTTGAAATCCGAAAGGACTGTTGGACGAAGATTAGACTTCATTTGTCAGGAGTTGAATAGGGAGGTTAATACATTGTGTTCAAAGAGTTCGGATAAAGAGTTAACTTCAATCGGGATTGATTTGAAGGTAGGAATAGAAAAATTTCGTGAGCAAATACAAAATATACAATAGGACAGATCTTTGACTTTATTTTCTATCAAGCGTCGCGGATTAATGTTGGTACTATCGTCGCCGTCGGGTGCTGGTAAAACCAGTATAGCTCGCGAATTATTGGCAATAGATGATAACTTACAGATGTCAGTTTCAGCGACTACTAGGCCACGTCGACCTGGTGAAGTTCATGGGGTTGATTATGCGTTTTTAGAACCGAACGAATTTAGGGACATGATTGATGATAAAAAGCTTTTGGAATACGCTAAAGTGTTTGACTACTATTACGGAACGCCTCGAAAACCCGTAGAAGAGGCATTGGCGTCTGGACGTGATATTTTATTTGATATTGATTGGCAGGGAACGCAGCAGTTGGCTGAACACGCTGGAGAAGATTTAATAAGGGTGTTTATTCTCCCTCCATCAACTAGGGAATTGGAAAGAAGATTAAAAACCCGTGCACAGGATAGTGCGTCAGTCGTCGCCAATAGAATGGCCAAAGCAATGGATGAAATAAGCCACTATCCAGAGTACGATTACATAATAGTAAATACCGTATTGGAGGATAGTGTTGAGAACTTACGATCAATACTGACATCAGAGCGTCTTAAGCGAAAAAGGATATTAGGTTTAACTGATTTTATTAAACAATTAAGAGCAGGTAACTAATTAATTTAAGTCTTGTAAGCCTGAGCTAGTCTGCAGAAATCTTGTATGGATAAATTTTCGGGGCGCAACGTGGGATCAATATTTGTTGCAAGCAGCAAATCGTCACCACCTACTTTTTTTAAACTGCTTCTGAGCATTTTCCTGCGTTGTCCGAAGGCTTGGGCAGTAATTTTTTCTAGGATCTGCCTTTTGGCCGGGAACAGTGGTTGTGCCCGCGGTATTACCTCCAATAGGGTGGACGTTACCTTGGGTTTTGGGTGGAAAGCTGAGGGGGGTATATCGAAAAGCATTTTTGGGCATGCTAGCCATTGCGTAATTATTGACAGTCTTCCGTAGTTCGAACTGCCAGGTTTCGCACATATTCTCATGGCAACTTCCTTTTGAACCATAACGGTTATCGCCTTGAAAGCATTAGGCGTCAGAAGCCAATTCAGTAATAATTGAGTGGCTATATTATATGGCAAATTCGCTACAATCCTTCGTGGTAAAACTCCCATTTTATCAATAGGTACTTTTAAAGCATCGTCTGATATTAGTTCTAATTTCCCGTTACAAATAGCAACAAGCTCTGCGAGAGCTGTAATTGCTCTTTTATCTCTTTCTATGGCAACTATTTTCCCAGCCCCTTCTATAAATAGCGCACGAGTTAACGCGCCCGGTCCAGGGCCAATTTCAAAAATTGTTTCATTTGATGATAGGTTGGCGGCTCTGGCAATTTTTCGTGTCAAATTTAGATCAAATATAAAGTTTTGGCCCCAAGACTTATTTGGGGTTAAATCATATCTTTCCACAACTGCTGCTATTGGTGGCAAATTGAATATTTTAGTTTTTATATTATTCATAAAAATAATTCTTTTATTTCTTTTTTCGCCAAGAACATATCTGCTCGGCCAGGAGAATGGCATTAATAAGGCTTTCTGGATTGGCTTTTCCTGTTCCTGCGAGATCTAATGCGGTTCCATGGTCTGGGGATGTTCGCACAAATGGCAAGCCAATTGTTGTGTTTACTGCGCCCCAAAAATCTAGAGTTTTAAGAGGTATCAAAGCTTGATCATGATACATACAAATAGCGACGTCATATTTATCCCGGGCACTCTTATGAAACATACTGTCAGCAGGGAAAGGTCCAGATATTTGCACCCCATACTCTTTGAGTAGTTTCATGGCGGGCTCGATAATTGTGATCTCCTCTGTGCCTATTGTCCCACCTTCTCCCGCATGAGGATTTAAGCCAGTAATCCATATTCTGGGCTGCTTAATATTGAAGTCATGCATTAAAGACTGTGCTGTGATTAAACACACTTCCACAATCATTTCAGTTGTTAATAGGTCTGCTATCTTACAAATAGGATCATGGATTATTACCGGTACGACACGAAGCTTCGGAGAAACTAGTAACATAACGGGCTTAGGAGTACCTTTAGCCAGATGTGCTAGGTATTCTGTATGGCCCGGGTATTTGAATCCTGCGGCCTTTAAGGTATGTTTTTGTATTGGGTTAGTTACTATACCGCTCACTAAACCTTGTTCCACAAACTCTACTGCAATATCAATAGCCTTAATAACGGAGGTTGCATTTTCCAGAGAAGGTTTCCCGGGAACGCATGTGCCTGAAAAGTAGTGGGGTAATATAGGCAAGGCGTCAGAAAAGTATTCTTTTGCTTCTGGGGGTTTACCAATGATCCGCAGGGGAAGGTCTAAACCGACCGCTTTAGCTCGTTCTTTTACTCTATCAGGGTCATCCAGTAAAAAGAACACCCCTGTCTGTCCACTTTTCCATGCTTTCAGTGTAATCTCGACACCTATACCTGAAGGTTCTCCCGGGGTTATTACCAATGGTTTATTATACATTCATCGGATCCTAACTGGCTGAATTTTGTAGTTTGGTGTTTTTTACAATCTTCCCTCAATAAATGCGCTTTGTCGAAGATTTCTAAGATATTTTCGTGCCATTGATTCTATTTTTTTCCCTCGAAGATTACGGAGCACCGTTTGATCATCAGGTATATTGCTCGGGGGAGTGGTTCTATTACATACAGTTATTGTGGATATTTCTTTATCTTGCTCTGTCGGATTATTGGGGATCCCGATTTTTGATCGCATTACTATTTCTCTTAGATTCGACGATAATTCGCCTACTAAGAAGTTTCCAAGATTGGTTGTCGTGTAAGCCGTATTGATTTGCGATAGCTTTTCAAGCTCTCCACATGTTTTTATTTTTGACAAGAGGCTTTTTAAGCTATTTAATTTTTTTTGCGAATTGTTGTTATTGTCAGGTTTTGCTGTTGTTATACGAGTTTCGATCAGATTTACCTTGACTTTCATCTCGTCAAATTCTTTGAAGACATTCTTTTTTTCTAGTTTCAATATGTGAAAACCCGAATTTGTTTTTATAGGATTAGTTAAACCTCCAATTTTTATTTTCTGGAGAGCCAAATCTAATTTTGGTGATAGTTGTCCTTTTAGAAACCAACCAGCGCGACCACTATCCATGGCACTGGCAGTAGCTGAATGATCCCTAGCAACTTTTCTGAAGTCTGCACCGTTTATTATACTATTGTATAGTTTTTTAATTCTGTCGCGAACTTCATTTTCATTTTTGGTATAGTCTACGGGAAGGAAAATCTCAGATATAAGATAGCGTTCCTTCCCAATATTATCTCGAAGTCGGTTTATTACCTCGGCAACCTCCTCATCACTGATAGTTAAATAATTACTGAATTTACGTTGGACGGCAAGAGTCCATCCCAAGGATGTTTCTATTTGGGAGATAACGTTGTTGTAGTCTAATTTATTTTTGATAATAAACTCGTTTAGTGTGTTTCGAGGTAATTTAAATCGCTGTTCCATGAGGCGTTTTGCATTATCTATTTCTTTTTCGCTGACTTTGATTTTTAAACGAGTCACTTCCTGATTTTGAAGTTCTTCGTTTATTAGCTGATTTAAAACTTCTTTTTGCAGCTGGCGTTCTTTAATGCTACTTATCTGGGATGGCGAAATTATAGAAATTAACTTCAGACGTTTTTGAAGGTCGGAGGCAGTTATAACTTTATTGTTCACCACGGCAGCTATACTTAGCCTTGTTCTCTCTTCAGATACAGTAGCTTGTGGAGATAACAATATTAATATGAAAATTGCTATATGACCAAAACAGAGGGAGAGGATTTTTGTTTTTAAATTAGTTTTCATTAGATTTATTATCTCATAGATAAACGAGGTGGCTCCCACAAGACTGGTAACCTGTTAAAATCATTATTTATCATGCGAACAAAACTTATTATTCTAATTTTCATATTGATCCTAAGTTTTTGAAGTTGATAATGAGAAATATTTGATTATCGGGCTCTAAACTATCAAAACGGAGATTTTTCCGTTGATAGCCTATACCAAGAGTGAAACACTCATCGGTGTATGTTAGATTTATAGCTCCTTTTCTGGTTTTATTCGAGTCATCGGTAAGATCTTGTATTAGGTTTACCGAACTCGACCAGTGTTCATCTATTTGCGCAAAAAATTCAAAGTTCAGTTGTTCACGATTTTCTAAAATCTCTGTCGAGATATACTCATCCAATAAAACATAGTCGAACGAAAAATTATATGAGTTATTTTTTATTTCAAAACCCAATTCGCTTCGATTTGGCGTAAAGTTGTTTTTGTCCAGCCGAAAGCGATAAGCGACCTTCAACCAATCAGCCGGGGAAAAAAATGCCTGTCCAACAAAATCAGAAAAATCATCTTCTAGTCCTGAGCCGTGGTCAAACGTATTTTTGCCCCATAAATGATAACTCTGCCCAAAGAATAAATCATAATTTAAAAGGTTATCGACGAACGACGCTCCTTTGATACCATAATCTATTCTCGAACCTTCCGTGAGTCGATTTAATCCCGAGTAACGATTTATCTCGAAAATATTAGTATTATCATACTCAAAACCTCTGCTGTCTTCATTTGGCAGAATTGAGGTTTCTACGATATTAGGGGCTATTACGACATTAATTATGGGTTCTAAAATTTGATGTTGGCTCCCAGATTCTCTAAACATCGGATAAACCCATTTTAACCCAAATTGTGGAAACAATCGCGCTCCAAATTCGTCATTGTTGTGAATAGTCGAGGCAGTATACTGGGTATCATTATCTACAATAAACAGGTCAGATTGTGCTACTGCAGTGAATTCAAACAATGATCCGTTGATACTATAGTAGGGGATTTTCCACCCTGTTGATAATGATAAAACATGACTGTCGTTACCAAATTGTCGCGAAATTGACCGAAGTGTGGTCTCTAATTCAGTCCTACCTCCAATGTTGTCGGGTTCGCCAACAAAACTATAAAAAATAGATGGTAGAACTTTAGGCTGTTGTCCTTTGATATCAAAAGATCGCAAACCTTGGAATTTATAACCTTCGACGGCAAAATAATTCCTGGTTCTAAAACCCTCTATCGAAAGTCGGCTGGTAAGCATTTCTGTATCTTCCGATAGATACCTTCTAGTATAACTTTTATCACTCGTTTGCTCAATATCAAATCGCGCTCTCCAAGTATCATTTAATGAAAAATTCGTCTTCATCGATACGCTTCCCTCGATACTCAAATTTTCTGAGTTTTCTGAAGTAACAGAGTTATCCAAAATTCCAAGGCTGGTTTCTAAATTAATAAAGCCATTTGAGAATGCTTTGCGATAACGGGACTCAAGTGTGAAGCCTTCTTCAGTATAAATAGTCGGTTCGAGTTCAAGATCTTTGGATCGTCCTAATGTTAGAAAATAAGGTTGCCCATATATAAAGCCCTTTGACTCAGAGTAGCTCAGGGTTGGAGGTAATAATCCCGACCTACGTTTTACAGTAGGATCGGGATGAGTGAAATATGGAGTAAAAAAAACTGGTATATTGAAAAACTCAAGGGTGGCATTTTGATAATCAATATCCTTCTTTTTCTCATCGTGGATGATTTTATCAGCTTTTATTTGCCATATAAGTGCAGATTCGGGTTCATTTTCACACGGGAGGCAGGGCGAAAAAACCGCTTGTTTCATTACTTTGCTATCACCTTTGAAAAGCTCAGCACTGTTGGCGGCTAAGCGAGACCCGTCTTGCATTTTTACTTTTATATTTTTTATGAATCCGTGTTTGAAATCATCAGCAAGTTCAACTGAATTTGAAAACACGACATCACCATTTTCCTCAAGGAGTATGACGTTATTGTTGGCTACGACAACACCGGTTGTTTTATTGAAGGAGATTTCATCAGCTAAAATGACTCGTCCTCCACGAGATAGTTCGACATTGCCAATTGCTGTAATAATATTGGTTTTCTTTTGATAGATAATTTCATTCGCTTGCATAAGTATGGATTGATTTTGGGAATTTAAATCGTTGGATGTAGCTATATTTGAAAACGTCAAAATGCCTACCAAAATGAATAATGCAATATAGGCAATTTTTTTCTTAGCGTTGGTATTATTCGTTTTCATCAATTAACCGTCTTCTATGTGTATCAAGCTCGCAGCGCCCAACAATATTGTAACAATCGCGGGCGTCCAAGCCGCTAAAACTTCTGGAATCCTAGAGGATAGACCAAGTGCATAAACCAGATCTGTCATGAAATATAGAAAAAAGCCAAAGAAGAGGCTAGTTAGGATCCAAGTAAGATTGCTATTACGGCGTCCGGTTCTCAAAGAGAAGGTTGCCGCAATTAAAACCATTGCACACAACAGAAGTGGTGAAGCCAAAAGTGAATGCCAATGTAACCGATGCTTCACAGCAGAAAAGCCTGTTTTTTCCAGCAAACTAATAAATTCAGGGAGATCCCAAAACGACATCGTTGCTGGTGATGCAAAGCTATCTTGGATGTTATTTGGCGTAAGTTGGGTCGGGAGCATCGAGTTTTTCTTTTTTAATGGGATACCGTCCCGAGAAATGAATATGGGGTGTTCAAGCTCCCAATGCCCGGGTACTAATTTCGCCGTCTTGGCATCTATTCTCGAATTGAAGTTATCGTGGTTATCGAATATGAAGATTGTCACTGAGGATAATATATCGCCATTTTCTGATATGTTCCTGGAGTGGAGGATAGAGTGGCCAGTGTCTATATTTTCCCGTATCCAAAGTCCTCCTGATGAGACGCTCAAAGCATTTCCTTCATTACGTAAAGTGGTATTTTCTATTGTTTCATATTTGGCCGTCATAACTGATGAAACTGGGTTGAAAACACTTATCCAGAAAAAGCCAAGCAGTATTACAACGAATAGCGTAGGTAATAAAAACTGCCATATTGATTGCCCAGAAGACTGTGCAGCCGTGAACTCTTGGTTTTTGACCATTTTTGTGAAGAACATTGTACTACCAAATAGCACTGAAAATGGAAAAATCTTCTGACTGATTTCGGGTGCTTTAAGGGCAGCCATTTTTAGGACCAAAATAATATTCACATTATCCTTGCCGGCAAACCTACGAAGAAGTTCTATTATATCTATTAAAAATACAACGGCTGTAATTACGATGAACATGCATAGGACATACATGGTAAATTGCTTAGCAAAATAAACCGATAACGTGGCTGATAATTTCAAAGAAGGCATTCTGGTGTCCATAGAATTCTAATAACTACTACTGAAGTTTTGAATTATCCATTTTAGGTACCCTAACTTGTCTTAGTATTAATAATAACAGGGCTAAAAGTATGGGGCCAATAACTACAATATACATGATGGGGATCAAGATTAATTCTTTTGTTGCGAAAAACTTACTTCCTAGCCCAAGGCACTCGATGAGCGCTGCCACTGAAACGGCCCCTATTAACCGCCAGGTTTGACCGCGACGCGAGTATTCTCCTCGTAGAAGAATGGCTAACCCTATTAATGGTAATGATAAGGCGAGTATTGGTGCGGTTAACCTATAATGTCCTTCTGCAATATATCGGCTCAATTTTTTAGAACTTATCTTTTGTTTATCTGGGTTAAGCAGTTCGGATAAAAACAGTTCATTCTGATCTCGAGATGATCTTTGTGCAATTGATTTGACGCCGCCTAGATCAACCGTGTAACGATCGAAGTATAGAAGCCCGACTTGGCCAGTTTTGTTGTTGCGGCTTTGGCGATTTCCTTTTTTCATAAAAACCCTGGGGCCACTATCACCGACTATCAGGGCTCCTGACTGGGCCATAAGAGTTATTTTTTCGTTGGGGTCTCTATCGTCATTTACGATAATCCCGATTAGCTGACCTTTCTGATCTCGCTTTCGCACAAATACGGTTATATCTTTTCCAATACTATTAAAAACTCCTTCCCTTAGCAGAACATCAGTATAGTTATGTCGAATTTGAAATTGTAATTCTTTAAAAGTTCTGTAGGAGAGGGGGATCAGGTATACTGTCATTAAATAGCACAAAACCATTACAAATGCTGAGACTGAAATTGCAGGACGCGCTAGCCGCAGAGGGCTTACACCCGAGGAGATGAGAATAATAATTTCTCTATCATTTATCATGCGATTATAAATAAACAGCACACTCGCAAATACGGCAATTGGCATAACAATTGATAGCCAAGTGGGAAGTAATAAGATTGTAAGATAAAGAAAAGTTGCCAACGGTAACCCTCTATTAACGATCATATCAATAAATCGAAGAGATTGGCTGAGCCAAACAACACAGCTCAAAGACAAAACCACTATTATGAAAGCTACTACTAGCTGGCGTGTGATATATGCATTAATTCGCACGGATACCCTTTTTTCTTTTTAAACTCTATTTATATAATCTAGAGCATTATCGCTGTTTTGTGATCTCCTTAGCAATAAGGTAGATTGTAAATAATTTATATTAATAATAATTAGAAGTAGGGCTACGCACTCTCGGCGTAATAATATTGGAGGATAAAAAATGCAGGTTAGCTTTGGCAAATTAGAATGGCCCAAAATGGGGGCTTTGGTTCTGGGGGTGCTTGATAAGCGAAAGCTATTACCTTTCGGAATAGAATTGGATGAAAATCTGGACGGTTTGCTGCTTGCGTCAATGAGATCTAGCCAATTTACAGGTAAGCCTCATCAGACACTGGTGATATTCAGTCCCAAGGGACGAATCGTTTTATATGGTCTTGGTGATGGTACGAACATTAATGAGAAATGGTGCGAGGATGCGGGTGGAAATATTAACGCGCTGTTATCGAATTCTGGTGAAAAAACAGTATCAGTTATTTTTGAAAATCATCCGGGATCAGAAAACGGCATAGAGCTTCGCGCCGCGCACTTTGGTTTTGGAGCGTTACTACGAACGTACAGATTCGATAAATACAAGACAAAGATTAAGGATGATCAAAAACCTACTCTTAAAACCATGAAAATACTTGTTGACTTCCATCAAAAATCAAAGAAACACTTTATTGAATTAGAGGCGGTCGCAGAAGGTGTGTTTTTGACCCGGGACTTGGTCACAGAACCACCTAATGTTTTATTCCCCGCAAGCTTTGCGAAAAATTTGGAAAAATTAAAACAAGATGGAATTAAAGTTGAAGTTCTAAATGAAAAAGACATGGCTAAATTAGGGATGGGTGCACTACTCGGAGTTGGGCAGGGTTCCTCTCGTGAAAGCAAACTCGTCGTTATGCGTTGGAATGGCGGAAAACGAGGAGAAAAACCAATAGCATTTGTCGGAAAGGGGGTCTGTTTTGATACTGGAGGCATCTCTCTGAAACCAGCATCGGGGATGGAGGATATGAAATGGGATATGGGCGGAGCTGCCGTTGTATCTGGGCTTATGAAAGCACTGGCTGGCCGAAAGGCAAAAGCCAACGTAGTTGGCGTAGTAGGGCTAGTAGAGAACATGCCCGATGGAGAGGCTCAACGGCCCGGAGATGTTGTGACATCTATGAGTGGACAGACCATTGAAATAATAAATACAGATGCCGAGGGACGACTCGTCTTAGCGGACGCGCTTTGGTATACAAACCAGCGTTTTAAACCAAAATTTATGATAAATTTGGCTACGTTAACAGGTGCTATGCTCGTTGCCTTAGGGCAGGTGAATTGTGGTTATTTCTCAAACGATGATACTTTGTCTGGTCAGTTAGACGCGGCGGCTAGTGTTGTCGGTGAGGGTGTATGGAGGATGCCATTGGGGGAAGAGTACAATAAGATGATGGACTCTGACATTGCCGACATGAAAAATGCTGGACCACGATTTGGGGGCAGTATCACCGCTGCTTGCTTTTTGGAACGATTTGTCGAGAAATGTCCATGGTCTCATATGGATATAGCTGGTATGGCATGGTCGTCTAAAGATGCTCCAACTGTACCCAAGGGGGGAACTGGATGGGGAGTGAGGACTTTAAACCAGCTTGTAAAAGCAGATTATGAGCTCAAATAAATCTCAAATGTATGACAGATATCAGCTTTTACCATCTCACCACGCGGTCCTTAGAAGAGGCTTTGCCAAAGCTTTTGGAATTATCACTTCAGAGTGAAGAAAGAGCGCTAGTACTATTGGGAAATGAGGAGAGAATGGAGTTCTTCAATGGTCTTCTGTGGACCTATGAACCCGGCTCCTGGCTGCCCCACGGTACTATGGAAGATGGCGATCCTGCCGATCAACCTATTTTTATTACCTCTCGGGATGAAAACCTAAATGAGGCAACATTTCTTTTTTTGGTAGATGGAGCGGTAAGTGAAAATTTGAGAAGTTTTAAACGGGTATTTGATTTATTCAATGGCAGAGATGAAGAGGCAGTAAAGGCAGCGCGTAACCGCTGGAGTTCGTATAAACGTGATGGCCATTCGTTGTTATACTGGAAGCAAGACGAAACTGGGCGGTGGACTAAAGCTTAAGGCATGTTGTTTTGTCTAGTCAGTACAATATTTTGTATAACAGAGCTAAAAAGTACTATAGTGGGCGCTCTGATTAATTTGAAGAGATAAAGCCATGAAATTGCTGCTACTCCCAGGTGATGGTATCGGTCCAGAGATATCCAATGTGGTTGAAAAGGTCCTAGATGCTATAAATAAGAAGCTTAGTCTTGGTTTGACACTGGACCAAAAGGAAGTTGGGTTTGCTGCATTAGAAAAATTTAAAACAACATTTCCCGATTCAATTTTAGAAGCGGCAACGGCGGCGGATGGTATTATTCTTGGACCGGTTGACACGGCGGCGTATCCACCCGCTGACCAAGGTGGAATTAATGTATCTGCCGCCCTCAGAAAAAATTTTGATTTATTTGCGAATATAAGACCAGCTGTATCTAAAAAAGGTATTAATTCCGTAGCGCCAGACATGGATTTGATACTTGTGAGGGAGAATACGGAGGGGTTCTATGCGGATAGGACCATGTTCAATGGCTCGGGTGAATTTATGCCTACGCCTGATCTAGCCCTCGCTGTTAGGAAAATTAGCAGAGAAGGCTCGCATAGAATTGGATTAACAGCCGCCAAGTTAGCGGATGTGAGACCTCGCCGTAAATTAACAATAGTTACAAAATCGAATGCACTTAAAATTTCGGATGGCCTCTTCCTAGAAGAGTGCAGGAAAGCGGCTACAAATTTTTCTGGATTAGAAATTGAGGAGGTGCATGTGGATGCAATGGCCTCGTTATTGGTTCGAACGCCAGATGCTTTTGACGTGATTGTAACGAGTAATATGTTTGGTGATATTTTATCTAATCTGGCAAATGAACTATCTGGTGGACTGGGTCTAGGGGGATCTATTAATGCTGGAAGAGATAGGGCGATTGCGCAGGCCAGTCACGGATCGGCTCCAGACATAGCAGGCAAAGACATTGCAAACCCGGTTGCTCTAATCTTATCAACCGGAATGATGCTGGATTGGTTGGGAGAAAAAACCAACCGTAATTCGCTCAAAGAGGCAGCCCAGTTAATCAATACTTCAATTGATAAAATGCTTTTGATGCCAGATACTAGGACAGTTGATTTGGCTGGGAGTATAGGAACAAAAGCTTTTGGTGAAAGAATAGTCAAAATCATCGATGAGGCTTGATATGGGAAAACTCGTAACCTTACCATCAGGAGAAAGTGTCCCGTCGATGGGACTGGGTACGTGGCATATGGGAGAGCGTATCGGGAACCCAAAAACAGAGGTTGATGCTCTTATTCGGGGACTCGATTTAGGAGCCACATTGATCGATACAGCGGAAATGTATGCACGTGGAGGTGCCGAACGCGTTGTTGGAAGCGCTATCAAGGGCCGTAGAGATGACGTTTTCATTGTTTCAAAAGTCCTCCCTCATAATGCAAGTTTTGATGGAACCATGCGGGCATGTGAAAATAGTCTACAAAGAATGGAAATAGAGTGTATCGATCTTTATCTTCTCCACTGGCCAGGAAATCATTCACTCGAGAGTACTCTTTCTGCGTTTGAACAATTAAAGACGGATGGAAAAATCAAGCACTGGGGTGTCAGTAATTTTGATACAAGCGACATGCAGGAATTATACGGAATTCCAGAGGGTAAAAACTGTCAAATTAATCAGGTTTTATATAATTTAAGTAGACGTGGTATCGAGTGGGATCTATTGCCTTGGTGCAGATCTAAAGGGCTTCCAATTATGGCTTATTCTCCGATAGAGCAGGGCCGTTTGTTGGAAAATAAAAAGTTAAAAGCTTTAGCAGGTGAGATAGGTGTTTCTGCTGCCCAATTATCGATCGCGTGGAGCATAAGAAAGAATGACATTATTACGATACCAAAAGCCAGTAATCTCGAGCATGTTTGCCAGAATATAGACGCCTGGACTATGAAATTAGAGAGTGCAGTCCTTGATGAACTTGACAAGCTATTTGAACCGCCTGTTAGAAAAAAGGGGTTAGATATTTTATGAATGTAAAGATCTATAACGTGGAGATGCGAAATGGCAAATAGGGTTTTTATATCAACTATTGCTGTCTTGTTTGCATTAATCTGTCCTAGGGTTGATGCATTATCGCAGGATGAAATCAGCGGTCGTGCGATAGCTATCTCTGGAGATACTTTGAGATTAAAAAATGAAGAAGACAAATCAGAAATAGAGGTTCGACTTTGGGGCATAGATGCACCCGAAACAAATCAGCATTGTGAAACTAGAACTGGAAGATCAATCGATTGTGGCATTCTAGCTAAAAATGCACTTAAAGCGACAATCCGTCGTAAAACCTTAACTTGCGTTGACTTCGATAAGGATGAAGAGGGGCTCGTTACCGCACTTTGTTACCTAGGCGATAAAATACTGAATTCTATGGTCGTCCGATCTGGCTGGGCAATGGCTTACAAAAGAGAAAGTAGTGATTATCTAGGGATAGAAAAAGTAGCCCGATTAGCTGAAAAGGGGATTTGGCAGTATAGATTTGATAAGCCATGGATATGGAGAAAAAGACAGAAAAAGCAGGCTGAATAAAAAGCTTGCTTTGCGGTAGAAGGATACGAACTACTTTTGACCAGAAAACTATCACTAGCTATTGTAAAATCAAATCTATATTTGACTGGCTCATTCCTGAATTCCTTGCTGTTTTGACAATATCTTCCCAAGCCTCTGGAGCTAAAGGCAACCCAGATTTAAGTCTTTCGGCCATAACCTGTTTTTCTTTCTCTCCGGGGATCAAAACCTCTCCATCGGCCTCGGTTGGACGGGAACTTTTTAGAAACTCAACATAAGCCTTCACCTCAGAGACGAAAGAGTTTTCAGAATGCCCAAAAGCGTTAGGAGAAAAATACATAGAGAACATCCCATTACAGAACCGTCGCTGTGGTTCGCTTAACGTTCCGGCGCATCCTGATCCAGTTAAGGCCCCGGCCATCATTTCCATTAAAAAATTCAATCCGGACCCTTTATGATTTCCAAAAGCGCGCAACGCGCCCGGACCATTGCTAGGGTTTGGAAACTCTCCTTGATTCGTATCTCCATACAAAGGTTTGGGATCACCAGTTACATCCCCAGAATCGGTTACGATCGCATCGTCTGGCAATGGTTTTCCGCCCTTCAAGGCTACCAAGGCTTTTCCCTCTGCAACAACTGACGTTGCCATATCTAAAATAATTGGATCTTCACCATCACTTAAAGGTATGCCTGCACAAAANGGTGACGTACTCATCCTTCTATCGATCCCTCCAAATGGTGCAACAATCAGACTTCCGCGAACNTTTACCATATGGATGGAGACNAGATCTNCGGCAGCGGCNCGCTCAGCCCAATCGCCTATTCTTCCTAAATGTCCNGCATTTTGAAGGGCAGTGATTGCAATACCATTTACTTTGGCCTTTTTTATNCCNATGTCNACGGCCTGTTCTCCTACAGTCTGCCCAAANCCAAATTTACCGTCTATAACGGCCAGAATATCTGATTCTGTTATGATTTCAGCAGTGACACCTGCTATTTGCTTCCCCTCTTTTAGGTAATCTACATATCTAGGCACGCGTATTACCCCGTGACTATCGTGTCCACGTAAATTTGCACCTGATAGTCTTAAAGCGATCCGTGAAGCTTCCTCAGTGGAGCAACCGTTATGTTTAAACGTTTCTGTTACGATAGATTTCAGTGGCTCAACTTGAACATAGATTGAGCCATTCTTTTTTAACGGTGGTGTCATTTTTCTGATGAACCCTTTACGATCTCACATCATTGATTTGGGACGATACTATCTGTGTTAGAAGTCTTACATCATTTGAGAGGGACGCAAATTCAAACCCACTGGCATACATTTCTTTAATATAGTTAGGATCCATGCAATGCAATCCGGCCCGAATCCCTGCCTTTTTCGCTATTTTTAAAACATGCTGTATTGCGTCATAGATTTTACCAGGTTTACGGTCAAGTCCGGGCCCTTCCCCCATCGATATGGCCAAGTCACTTGGACCAACGTATATCCCCGTTAGACCAGGTGTAGCGCATATTTCCTCGGCATTTGTGACCGCTTCTTCTGTTTCAATCATAGCCAGGCTTATAATCTGATCATTCGCTTGATTGTGGTAATCAGGATAGATTAGACCAGCCCGGACTGGTCCGGAGCTGCGGTATCCCAGGGGTGCGTAACGTGTTGCACCCACGAATTCCTCTGCTTCTTTTCTGGAATTTATCATAGGGCAAATGATACCCATCGCTCCAGCATCAAGGAGTTTCATTATTATACCAGCCTCAAGCCATGGTACTCGACATAACATCGTAGCATCGCTAGCTGACATGGCTTGCATCATCGGCACTGCTATTGAATAGTCAGTTAAACCGTGCTGTAGATCAATTGTGATGGAATCAAAATCCTGTTTAGACATTATTTCGGCTGAAAATGTACTGGGAATTCCAAGCCATCCATTTAGAGCTGGCTTTCCTGAATTCCACGTTTCTCGAAGTCTATTTTTCATAATGTTTCCCAATCCAATTCGCTTGTTATTTCAGAACGTCACTATTCACTACACAATCTGGGTCTATGTTTCCGTCGAAAACACGCAATACATTGTCAACTGTCTGGGTTGCCATCCTCTGCGTAGACTCGACTGTCACTCCAGCTATGTGGGGACTTAATATAATATTCTTGAGTTTAAATAATGGGTGATCCGCTGACGAGGGTTCATCGAGTAAGACGTCTAACCCGGCAGCACGTATTTCCCCAGATGTAAGCGCCGAATGCAATGCATCTTCATCTACGATACCTCCTCTGGCGCAATTAACTAAAAAGGCATCAGATTTCATTTTCTGAAATTGTTCGGTAGAGAACATATTGGTGGTCTCAGTTGTTTTCATGCAGTGTATAGCAACCGCATCCATGTCACCCAAGACGGAATTATAATTCGACACCGGTTCAACCCCTGCATCTGTCATAATTTTTTGGTCAATATATGGGTCGTAGCCGTAAACCTTCATGTCAAATCCTAATGCTCGCTTTGCGACTTGACTACCAATTCTGCCAAAACCGACAATGAGAATCTTCTTGCCGTCAATATCAACCGCCCGAGTGGGCCAACGATTAGGCCAACCATCTTGGCGTGTTACATCGTCATAATAAAACATATCTTTAGCCAACCCTAACAACAGTGCCATGGCCTGTTCCGCCACCGATATCATATTAGAGTGAACGGCGATGCATAATGGTATATTTCGTTGAGTAAGTGTGTTTAGATCAACTGCGTCATAACCGACGCCATGTCGAGAGACAACCATTAGATCGGGTGCTGCATCCATGATACGTTTTGTAATTTTAGCAGCCCTTACAGTCATAGCGTGAACGTCTTTAGCTGCTTCTGCGATTACATCCTCATCCAGTGAGTCACATTGGATGATTTCAATATCATCTCTCTCTTCTAACATCGCCATACCCGCGGCATGAAGTGGTTGAATAACTAAGACACGTTTCTTATTTGTATTGGTAGACATTTTCAATCCTCAGTGTATTTCAGCGGAGTCCGCCATAGCTTTTTTTAAGATCTCAACATTAAAATCGGGTGATCTTGCAACATCTAGAATGACCGCTTCTCGGCGTGTAAGTAAATCGATCGCATCCGGTAACTGTTTCACGCAGTGATCGGGAACGACAACAGCACCATGTCTATCGGCATGAATTATATCATTAGGCTTCACCGCCATTCCAAAAATATTAACCTCGCACTCGATGTCAACTAAATGAACCCAAGCATGGCTTGGTGCAACTTTGCCGCCTAGTAATTGGAAACCAGGGGCGCAGGCATCGATATCACGAAAAGAACCGTTTGTAACGACGCCTAGACATCCTAGTCCTTTATGAATAGCTGTATTTACTTCACCCCAAAATGCTCCAAAACCAGGAGTAGGGTCCAGATCTTGAATTACGCTGATAGAAGGTGCCGGTTTAGCAGCTACCGTTTCATAGTATTTGGCCCGCATTTCCCTGATCTCAATTGGGCTGCCCTCAGGGGGGCTCATGGAGCGTATCATTGCGGTTCTGGCATAACCGACAATAGGTGCCAAACTTCGATCAAAGCACTGCATTTGTTCTACCGTGAAACTCTTTACTCTGTATTCTGCGCTGAGATGCTCCAAACCATTACAAATAGTTGGCGTATCCCATTCTGCTAATTTTTTAAGATCTTGGGCGCTTAAGTCATTAGTCCCCATAACGGATACTCCCGATGTTTTCTGATTGGATAATATCTTAGCAAGGTCGTGACAATAAAGTTAGACTACTTGAAATTAATATCCGGTAAATCATAGCTAAGATGATTAAAGTGCGAAATGTAAATAGGGAATAGCAATGAATTCTCATAACAAAAATATCGTATGCATGGGAGAAGCGATGGTGGAGTTCACTCGTGTTGAACGCCAAAAGGGGGAGGCGTTGTATATCAGAGGGCTTGGTGGCGACACGTCAAATTGTGCTATTTCGGCTGCAAGACAAGGTGCGAATGTTGCTTATTTATCGTCGGTTGGAAACGATCAATTTGGAAATGTAGCTATGGATATATGGTCAAAAGAGGGAATTGATGTGTCTCATATCTCTATTAACCCAGGATCTCCCACGGGGATTTATTTTATAGAGCCTGCACCGGAGGGGAGAAATTTTACTTATTATAGAAAGGGATCAGCGGCCAGCAAAATGACTTTGACTAATGATGCAAGGGCCCTGTTATCAGGTGAAGTGATCTTGCATCTTTCTGCCATTTCCCAAGCAATAAGTGCCACAGCAAAGGAATTGAGTTTTGATGCCATTGATCTTGTTAAGCAAAACGGGGGAATGCTTTCATATGATACAAACTTACGTTTGAACCTTTGGGGACTCGAAGAAGCACGGTCTGTCATTAATAAAACAGCAGCTCAAGCAGATATTCTTCTTCCCAGTCTCGATGAGGCTCGAATATTGACAGGATTGAACGATAAGGAAGATGTAATTAGATTCTTTTTAAAATTTGAACCGGAAATACTGGCGTTGAAGTGTGGCAATGAAGGAGCAACAATAATATTTGAAGGCAGGGTAGAGCATATTCCTGCTTTGAACGTGAATGCTATTGATACCAGTGGGGCTGGGGATACATTCGCAGGCGCATTTCTAGCCCGAATGGTGCAAGGTGAGAGTCCTTTTGAGGCGGCTCGATTTGCTGTAGCGGCTGCAGGGATTTCGGTGCAAGGTTATGGTGCCGTAAGTCCGATACCAAATAGAAAACAGGTCTTAGAGGCTATGACGACATAACGCCTTTTTTGCATTAAAAATACAAATGTAGCTGCAAAAACCGATAATGGCGGTAACAAGGAATGTTGTACTGTATGTTCCAGTTATTGTGTAGGCGCTGGCAAAAACAACGGGACCTAAAAAAACTCCTGAGAAGGTAATAAAGAAACTCGCTCCAGTCGTTCTTCCAACTTCTTCTGGAGGCGAAAGCCTTGCAATTTCGCTGGCATACACCCCATTCCATCCCATTCCTACTAAGCCAAAACAAAAACAGAGCAGGTAAATTAGTATTTGTGGCCAGCTTGGTGATAAAAAAATTGTTAATATTGCACAGAGTGCTGCAATTGCGGCTATTATCATCAAAGCAGTCAAACCATTTTCTATTCGATCGGCAAACCAACCCCACCCCACACGTCCAAAAACACTCGCAAATTGAATGGCGGATAGGCCGATCCCAGCGGCTATTAGTGTGTAATTTGCATCTTCAACCAACATTGTAACTGTATAAGTGGTGAGGGTTGTTTGTATTGCACCCATACATAATCCAGACAGTGCAACCCATCTGAGAGCAGATAACTTCCATACAAGGCAGATATCGGAGATTGGATTTCTGAAGATTTTGGCCGATTTTAATCTATCTCTGTCCCATCTTTTTCGGAAAGGTTGCATAGACATGGCAATGACTAGTGATATAACAATCGTGACGACCATGCTTTCGCGCCAGCCATATTCAAGTGCAACGGTGGGTGCAAGTAATCCGGCCAGAATGCCTCCTAACGGGACACCTGTAAAACGTATAGAAAAAATTAAGTTTCTATTTTTAGGCGTGACTATTTTTGAGAGTAAATGAGATGCTGGCGGTGTCAGTAGACCGTAAGCACCGCCAAGAATTATCGACCCCAATGCCAAGAATAACAAAGACCCATTCATAAACATGAGATGGGATACCCCAATTAATATGAGGGC